>NZ_CP076718.1:0-300000 GCF_011682235.2 Rhodocaloribacter litoris
ACCTACCGCTTACCCCTCGACGATCATGGTTTCGACTGCTGCCTCCCTGCCCGTCTCCACACACGACGACGCCGCGCTCGAACTGCCCGACGGCAGCCACCGCGAACGCGTCCCCGTGCTCATCTTCGAACACCCCGCCCAGATGGCCCGCCAGGTGGCCCGCCGCATCGCCAACCTGATCGAGGAGCGGCAGGCCGTCGGCAAAAACGTCGTGCTCGGCCTGCCCACCGGCTCCACCCCCATCGGCGTCTACGAAGAACTCGTCCGCATGCACCGCGAGCAGGGCCTCGACTTCTCGAACGTCATCACGTTCAACCTCGACGAGTACTACCCCATGCAACCGGACAGCCTTCAGAGCTACCACCGGTTCATGCACGAGCACTTCTTCGACCACGTCAACATCCCGAAGGAAAACATCCACATCCCCCGGGGCGACCTGCCCCGCGAGGAGGTCGAGGCCTACTGCCTGCAGTACGAGCACGCCATCACCAAGGCCGGCGGGCTGGACCTGGTGCTGCTGGGCATCGGCCGCAACGGTCACATCGGCTTCAACGAGCCCGGCTCCGGGCCGGAGACGCGCACCCGCCTGGTCGTGCTCGACGAGATCACGCGCAAGGACGCCGCCAGCGACTTCTTCGGGGAGGAGAACGTGCCGCGGGAGGCCATCACGATGGGCGTTGGAACCATTCTGGACGCCCGGGAGATCATCCTGATGGCCACCGGGGAGCACAAAGCCTCCATCGTGCGCCGGGCCGTGGAGGAGGAGCCCAACCGCCGCGTGACGGCCTCCTTCCTGCAACGCCATCGCAACGCCACCTTCTACGTGGACCGGGCTGCCGCGGGCGAGCTGACCCGCATCAAGCCCCCCGGCTCGCCTGCGAGGTGACGTGGACGCCCGAACCGACATGCGGGTCTGGTTCTGCATCCTGTGCCTGCTGAGCGGCGGGTGCCGCCCGGGCGGCGCCCCCTCCGACGCCGCCAACGACACACCCGCACCGGACAACACCGTGGCCCTCTGCCATGGGGAGGGCTGCCTCTACCGGACCACCGCCCACGGCCGCACCTATCACGACTATTCGACCGGGTTCCGCTGCTGCGCCGACGCCCGATGAACCCGGCGCTCCCCCATCCGGAAAGGCGTGTCAGGCCGCCTGCAGGCGGACGGCCGTATCGTAGTCCGTGATCAGGACGTTGATGAGCCGCCCCCGCAGCGCGCCCAGAATCGCCTCCACCTTTTCGGCCCCTCCGGCCACGCCCACCACGCGCGGCACCGCTTTCAGCTCCTCCAGCGTGATCCCGATGGTGCGCTCGTCGAGTTCCGTCTTCACGGGCTTCCCGCCTGCATCGAAGAAGCGCATGGCGATGTCGCCGACCGCACCGGCGGCCGCCAGGGCCTCGTAGGCCGCATCCGGCAGGATCCCGCCCTGCCGTTCGAAGACGGGGTTAGTGGACAGGGCGCCGATGCCCGCAAACGCCATCGTGAGCCGCGGGAACCACCCCATGGCCTCCCGGACATAGCGGTCCGAGCGCAGGATGGCGCTGCTCTCGGCCCGGTCCACGATGCCGGGTGCCGGTAGCAGGGTGACCGTACCGCCGAGGAGCTGGGCCAGGCGGCGTGACAGGTTGGCGGCATGGATCTCCGCCTCGGGCGGTCCCAGCCCTCCCATGGTCTGCACCACCCGCACGGGATGGACGGGCCGGGGCTGCAGGGCGTTGACCATGGCCTGGAGCGTCCGCCCCCAGGTGACGCCGATGACGTCGCCGTCCTGGATGGTGCGCTGGAGGTAGTCCGCCGCGGCGACTCCCAGTTGCTGCCCAAACACCCGCTCCCCCGCTTCGGTCTCCACGATGAGCACCTCCTTCAACCCGAACCGCCGCTCCAGTTCCGTTTCCAAGTCGAGGAAGGCCATGCTGGAGACGACGTTGATCTGCACGACCCCCTCCTCACGGGCCTGCCGGAGCAGGCGCGACACCCGGGGCCGGGACAGCTGGAGACGATCCGCGATCTCCTGCTGCGTCAGGTCCTGCAGGTAATACAGCACACTCACCTTGAACAGCAGGCGGTGATCGACGGGCTCTTTGCGACGGGCCATGGTGGTCTCTTTCGGAAGGAAAACAGGCAATAACTGAACATACGTTCATTTTTCAAATTTTTCTCATCTTCACAATCACTTCATGGAAAGGAGTTTCGTCCTCCGGGATCGGTAAATATTTTGTTAACCAGATCAAAAGTTCTTTACTGAACAAGTGTTCATAAAGAACCGCTTTCCGTCCCACCTTCTTACCCGCCCCGGTAGGTCATGAAAACGCTCTACACCTCCTGCAGCCTCCTCACGCTCCTGATCGCACTTGCGGTACCGGTCGCCTCCGCCCAATCCACCGGCACCATCACGGGCACCGTCACCGATGCCCGGGGCAACGCGCTTCCCGGAGCCCAGGTCATTGTGGCCGGCACATCGCTCGGCACCGTCACCGGCATTGACGGGCGCTATGCCCTCGACGGCGTGCCGGCCGGCGAGCATACCGTCGAGGTCCGTTTCGTCGGCTATCAGACGGGCGAGGCCACCGTCTCGGTCGAGGCCGGCGGGCGCATCCGCCTCGACTTCGCGCTCGAGGAAGAAGTGCTTCGCTTCGACGAGTTGATCGTGACGGGGACGTTCGACCGGCGCAGCGCCCAGGAAGCCTCCGTGGCCATCACGACGCTGACCCCGCAGGTCCTGGAGCAGACGGTCCCGGTCAGCTCGGCCGATGTGCTGAAGAACGTGCCCGGCGTGTTCGTCAACTCGGCCCTGGGCGAGATCCGTAACATCGTCTACTCCCGCGGCGTCTCGGCCAACACCGTCGACGCCGACCGGGGCTACTACTACGTCTCCATGCAGGAGGACGGGCTCCCCGTGACGACCCTCACTGGGGGCAACTACGGCCCGGACTACTACCTCCGGCACGACCTGACCGTCACCCGGGTCGAGGCCGTACGGGGCGGCTCGGCGTCCATCACCTCGGCCAACGCGCCCGGCGGTGTGTTCAACTATCTCTCGCGGACGGGTGCCGGAACGTTCGGCGGCGCCGTCTCGACGCGCAACGGGCTCCAGGGCGGCGACAACCCGTTCGTTCGCTTCGACGCCACCCTCGGCGGGCCGCTCTCCGAGAAGGTCACCTTCAACGTTGGCGGCTTCTACCGCTACGACGAGGGCGCCCGGGATGCCGGCTACCCGATGAACCAGGGCGGCCAGCTCAAGGGCAACCTGACGTACGGGCTCGAGAACGGCTTCCTCCGCTTCTACGCCAAATACCTCCACGACACGAACGGATGGTTTGAGTTCATCCCGGCGGTCAACTTCAGCGACCCGACCTTCGCGCAGGGCTTCGACGCCGCCTCGTCGGTCCTCTTTGAGCCGATGGCGGTGCCGGTCTACTCGACGCGCCGGAACGAGACGCTGACACTCGACCCGAGCAAACTCGTCAACTCGCGCGAGCAGATGATCCAGTTCCAGCTCGTCCAGTTCCTCGACGGCTGGGAGATCGACAACAACGCCCGTTTCTCCCACAAGGGCCGCACCTGGCAGTCGAGCGGGGTGATCTTCATGTCCCACCCGGCTGACCCGCTGGTCTATCTCATCGGCGGCATGGCCGTGGATTTCGGCACGTATCGCTTCACGGACCCCGACACCGGGACCCTCATGGCCGAAGTGGTGCGGGCCCCCGGCAGTCCGTTCGATCCGAGCACCTACACCGTCACAACGAACAACCTGCCCAACGGGGGGCGTTTCCTGAACGGTCTCGCGCTCGACTTCCGGGCCTCGGTCAACGAGGTGATGGACCAGTTCCAGGTGGCCCGTGAGGTCGGCCCCATGCGCTTCGTGGCCGGCGGCTTCTTCGCCTACGCCGACCTGGTGCAGACGAACAGCTTCGGCAGCCTGGTGACGAACACGTTCGTGCCCCGGCCGCAGGCGCTGACCGTCACGTACACGGCCCTCGATGGGACGACCTATCAGGTGACCGAGCCGCATGGCTTCTGGAACACGACCCTGAGCGAAACGCGCAACGACGCCTCGCAGCTGACCCTGGCCGGCTTCTTCAACCACAGCTGGGAGCTCTCCGACCGGTTCAACCTCGACTACGGCTTCCGCCTCGAGCGGGTGCGCAACGAGGGTACCAACTCCATCGCGTCCCTGGTGCGCCCGCCCGTGGGCACCGCGGGCGGACGTGACGGCAGCCCGCTCACCCTCTACGACAACGCCACCGTCACGTTCGAGGACTTTTCCTACGACGCCACCGTCACCACCTTCTCCTTCTCGGGCGGGCTCAACTACGAACTCACGAACCGCCTGGCCATCTACGGGCGCTTCTCGCGGGGCAACAAGGCGCCCGACCTGATCCTCTACAACGACATCGACACCCAGTTCGAGGCCGAAACGCTGGAGCCTATCACACAGAAGATTACCCAGGTCGAGGGGGGGCTGAAGTATCGCTCGCCCCGGATGACACTCATCGCAACGCCCTTCTACAGCTTCCTCGACGACTTCGCCATCAGCACACCCTTTCAGAACGAAGACGGAACGTTCTACACACCGCCGACCCTGTTCAACGCCATCGAGACCTATGGCGTCGAGGTCGAGTTCGACGCGGACCTGTCCCACGGCTTCGGTCTCCGCGCGGTGACGACGCTCCAGAACTCGACGGCCACGCGGTGGAAGCTGAACGTCGCCAACAACCCCGGGCCGGCAGACGACCAGGTACTGGACTTCTCCGGCGGCAAGGCTGAGAACGCCGCCGACGTCATGTTCACGCTGACGCCGCGGTTCCAGCGAGGCCGGTTCTCTTCCTTCGCCACGATCCGGTACATGGGAGCGCGCCCGGCCAACGTGCCCCGCGCCTTCGACCTGCCCGCCTTCACGACGGTGGACCTGGGCGTCGACGTCGACGTGACACCGCGCGTGCATCTGGGGGCGTCGGTGAGCAACCTTTTCGATACGGCCGGCATCATGAGCTGGACGCCGCCGGGGCTGCTCATCGGCCGCCAGACGTTCACGCCGGAACAGGTGGCCGCCAACCCGGACGCCACCTTCGGCGTGGTACCCGTGCAACCGCGGTCGTTCTTCGTCTCGCTCCGGTACGACTTCTGACGGAGATCCCCGCCCGTGTATCGCGCCCGCGCCTCGGAGGCGTTTTCTCCCCACACAACCCCCATCGCGCCATGCTCCGTCGCCTGCTTCCCTTCCTGCTCCTGATCGGCTCCGTACCCGCGCTCGCCCAGACGCCGGCCGGCAACCTCGAACAGGGCTTCCGGAACCCGCCCGAGGCCGCCAGACCCCGCGTCTGGTGGCACTGGATGAACGGCAACGTCACCCGTGAGGGCATCACAGCCGACCTCGAATGGATGAAACGGGCCGGCATCGGCGGCTTCCAGCAGTTCGACGTCGACCTGGGCAACTTCCTGGCAGGCGAGTTCTCCCTGCCGACGTACGTCGAGGAGCGGGTCGTGTACCGCACGCCGGCCTGGCAGGAGCTCCTCCGCCATGCGGCGGCCGAGGCGAAGCGGCTGGGGCTGGAGATGACGATGCACAGCTCGGCCGGCTGGAGCGAGACGGGCGGCCCCTGGGTGCGGCCCGAGCAGGCCATGAAAAAGGTGGTGTGGAGCGACACGATCCTGACGGGGGGACGGCACTTCACGGGGCGGCTTCCCCACCCGCCCACCGTGACGGGCCCCTTCCACGACCTGCCCCGCCTCTCGCCCCTCAGTGCCATCACGGGGGCGGAAGCGCTGCCCACGTACTATGAGGACGTGGCCGTCCTCGCCTACCGGAACCCCGTGCCCGGCACGGCCCCGCGCCCGCGCCTCGAAGCCGCCACGCCGGACCTGGACCTCTCGCGCCTTGCGGACGGCAACCTGCTGGACCCGGTGGCGCTCCCGTTCGAGGAGGGGGGCCATGCCTGGATCCGGCTCACCTACGACCAGCCGGTGACGGTCTATGCCCTCACGCTCGTCATGCCGGAGGGCTTTCCGCCCGGCCTGATCCAGGCCAGCCAGGACGGGATCACCTTCACGACGATCGCCGCCTTCCCGGGGCAGACCGGCTACGTACTGAGCCACCTGCCGGTGCAGACCTTCGCCTTTGCGCCCACCACCGCACGCACCTTCCGCGTCGTCTTCACGGGCCTGCCGCCGACGAGCCCCTTCGCCCAGTTCCTGGGAGCCGGCCCCCGCACGGCCCATGCCGTCGCCGAGCTGACGCTGCACACGACCCCCCGGGCGCACCGCTGGGAGGCCAAAGCCGGCTATGACATCCTGTTCGACTACGAGCCTCTGGCGACGCCGCCCGTGCCGGCCGGCGTCACCATCGATCCGGCGGGGATCGTGGACCTGACGACGCGGATGCGGCCGGACGGCACGCTCGACTGGGAGGTGCCCGAGGGCGAATGGGTCGTCCTGCGCCTGGGCGCCTCGCTGACCGGCGCCACGAACAACCCGGCACCGCCCGAGGGCCGAGGGCTGGAGGTGGACAAGCTCAGCGCCGAGGCCGTCCGCGCCTACATCCGCGACTACATGGCCCCGGTCGAAGATGCACTCGGCGACCTGGTGGGCGAGGCGTTGCAATACCTTCTGATCGACAGCTGGGAGGCCGGCCTGCAGAACTGGACCCCGGCCCTCCTCGCCGCGTTCGAGGCGCGGCGAGGGTATGACCCGAGGCCCTACCTGCCGGCCCTCACCGGCCGCATCGTGGGCAGCGCCGAGATCACCGACCGCTTCCTCTACGACTACCGCCTCACCATCGCCGACCTGCTCGCAGAGAACCACTACGGCGTCATCGACGCCTACCTGGCCGAGCGGGGCATGAGCACGTACGGCGAGGCCGCTGGCGCCAACAACGCCATGTTCCAGGACGCCCTGCGCAACAAGGGGATCATCGACATCCCCATGGGCGAGTTCTGGACGCTCCCGGCCGGCGAGACGCGCTACCGGCCCGAGCACATCACCGACATCCGGGAGGCGGCCTCGGCCGCCCACATCCACGGTGTGCCCATCGTCGCCGCCGAATCCTTCACGACGATGGCGCCGGGATGGAGCGAGCCGCCCTCCGCCCTCAAGCCGCTCGGCGACCATTACCTGGCCCGTGGCGTCACCCGGTTTGTCCTCCACACCTCGGTGCACCAGCCGCTGCCCACGCCGCCCGGCTTCACGCTGTTCGTCTTCGGCCAGCACATCAACCGGCACACCACCTGGGCCGAGATGGCCGGCGGCTGGCTGACCTACCTGGCCCGGGCCTCCTACCTGCTCCAGCAGGGCCGCCACGTGGCCGACCTGGCCTACTTCATCGGCGAGGGCATCCCCGCCACGGTGTTCTACGGCGAGGATACCACGCCCGACCCCGAGCCGCCCGAGGGCTACGCCTACGACTACCTCAACGCAGACGTGCTCCTGCGCAGCCGCGTCGAGGATGGGATGCTGGTGCTGCCGAGCGGGATGCGCTACCGGGTGCTGGTCCTTCCGCACCGCGTCGACGGTGTTTCGCCGGCCGTGATGCGGCACCTGCGCGACCTCGTCGCCGCCGGGGCCACGGTCGTCGGCGCACCGCCCCGGGGGACCCTCGGCCTGACGGGCTACCCCGCCGCCGATGCCGAGGTCCGCGCCCTCACCGCCGAGGTCTGGGGCGATACCGACGGGCGCGTCATCACCGAGCACGCCTACGGGCAGGGCCGCGTCTACTGGGGCACTCCGCTGGAGGAGGTGCTGGCCGCGATGGACATCGCCCCGGACGTCGAGACGACGCGTCCCCACTTCGACACTCGCATCGACTGGATCCACCGGCAGACCGACGACGGGACCGACCTCTACTTTGTCTCGAACCAGACAGGCCGCGCCCTGCAGCTGGAGGCCCGCTTCCGCGTCGCCGGCCGCGAGGCCGAGGTCTGGGACCCCGTTACGGCGACCATCACCCCGGCCTCGTACATCATCGAGGACGGCCGCACAACGGTTCCGCTTGACCTGGAGCCCTACGAGTCCGTTTTTGTCGTATTCCGACGGCCCACCGACCGGCCGTCCCGTTCCGTCCCTGCCCTCGTCCGGGAGACGCTGATGACGCTCGAAGGCCCGTGGACCGTCTCGTTCCAGGAGAACCGCGGGGCGCCCGATGCGATCCGCATGGACCGGCTCGCCTCCTGGACCGAACACGACGACCCGGGGGTGAAGTACTTCTCCGGCGTCGGCACCTACACGAAAACCATCGAGGTGCCGGCGGCCTGGCTCGCCGGCGGCGCACGCCTCGAGCTCGACCTGGGCGACGTCCGCGAGGTGGCCCGGGTGCGCGTCAACGGCGACACGCTGGGCGTGGCCTGGACACCTCCCTTCCGCGTGGACGTCACCGGGGCCCTGCGCCCCGGGCGGAACGAGATCACGATCGAGGTGGCCAACCTGTGGACGAACCGGCTCGTCGGCGAGGCGCTGGGCCGGGTCGAACCCATCACCTTCACCACGTACCCCGGTTATGTGGCGGGATCCCCGTTGCTGGGTCCGGCCGGGCTGGAGGGCCAGCTCCGCCCGGCCGGCCTGCTCGGGCCGGTGACCCTGCACCGCATCGCGCCCCGACCGGCCAACTGATCCGACCATGTCCCCGTTCTCCCGATCCCTTCCCTCCGCGACCGGCGACGGCCGCGACGACACCCCGCGGCCGCCCGGCCGCCGTTCGTTCCTGAAGACCCTGGCCCTGACCGGTGGGGCGCTGCTCCTGGGCGGACACCGGCTGATGGACCGCCCCGAACGCCTCATCGGCGTGCAGCTCTACACCCTGCGCGAGCGGATGCAGCAGGACTTCGCGGGCACCCTCGAGCAGGTCGCCGCCATCGGCTACCGGGAGGTCGAGTTCGCCGGCTACTTCGACCGCCGGCCCGAGCAGGTGCGTGCCCTGCTGGAGCGCCTGAACCTGACCGCCCCCAGCACCCACATCGGCCTGGACGCGCTCCGCAACGACCTCGACGGCCAGCTCGAAACGGCCCGCACCATCGGGCACCGGTACGTCACGGTGCCGGCCATCATGGAAGCGTTCACCGGCACGATGACCCCGGACGCCTGGTCCCGCTACGCCGCGGAGTTCAACCGGATCGGTGCGGCCTGCCGGGACAAAGGGCTGACGCTGGCCTATCACAACCACCACTTCGAGTTCGTCCCCGCCGGGGAAGGACGGACCGGCTTCGACGTCCTGCTTGCCGAGACGGACCCGGACCTGGTTGTCTTTGAACTGGACCTGATGTGGGCGACCCTGGCCGGGCACGACCCCGTCACGTTGTTCGAGCGGTACCCCGGACGCTTCGTGATGTGGCACGTGAAGGACCTGAAGTCGATCGAAACAGCACGGGCGGCCGCTGGCCGGGGCATGGAGGGCTTCCGCACCATCCTCGGGCTGATGGCCGACGTCGGGGCAGGTGAGATCGACTTCGCCCGCATCTTCGCCCGCGCAGAGCAGGCCGGCGTCCGGCACCTCTTCGTCGAGCACGACGCCCCGCAGGACGCCCTGGCCAGCATCACGAACAGCTTCCGTCACGTGCAAGCCCTGCTCGCCCCATGAATCGACCGCCCCGGAACATGGATTCCGGCGCGCGGCAGCGCGGGCTGTGCGGCGCCCTGCTGCTGGCCGCCTGCCTGGCCGGCTGCGGGCCGGACTCCCCGGAACCGGCCGCCCCGCGCCTGACCGTGGACGGCTACACCTTCCGCGACCTGAACAAGAACGGGCGGCTGGACCCGTACGAGGATGCCCGCCGGCCCGTCGAGGAACGCGTGGAGGATCTGCTCGGGCAGATGACCCTGGCCGAGAAAGCCGGCCTGATGTTCATCAACGGCGTCGTCGTCAGCGAAGACGGGTCGCTGGAAGGGCCGCCCCCGCCGGGCTCGTTCGGGGCTTCGGCGCCGGAACTGATCCGGGAGAAGCGGATGAACAGCTTCAACATCTGGGCGGCCCCGTCGCCGGTCGCGCTGGCGACGTGGTACAACAACGTGCAGCGGCTGGCCGAGGGCACCCGGCTGGGTATCCCCGTCACCATCGCCTCCGACCCCCGGCATGCGTTCGAGCACAACGTGCTCACCAGCGCTGCCGGGCAGGGCTTCTCCCGATGGCCGGAACCGCTCGGCCTGGCCGCCCTGGGCGACACCGCCCTCGTCCGGCGCTTCGCCGACATCGCCCGGCAGGAATACCTGGCCGTGGGCATCCGCCTGGCCCTCCATCCCATGGCCGACCTTGCCACGGAGCCGCGCTGGCCCCGTATCAACGGGACGTTCGGCGAAGACGCCCACCTGGCCGCCCGGATGGTGGCCGCCTACGTGAAAGGGTTCCAGGATGAACGGCTCGGCCCTCACAGCGTGGCCACCATGACGAAGCACTTCCCGGGGGGCGGCCCGCAGCGGGAAGGCCTCGACCCGCACTGGGAGTTCCAGAAAGGGCAGGTCTACCCCGGCGGCCGGTTCGACTACCACCTGATCCCGTTCGAGGCGGCGCTGGCGGCGGGCACGGCGCAGATCATGCCCTACTACGGCGTGCCGGTCGGGCAGACCAGCGAGGACGTCGCCTTCGCCTTCAATCGCGAGATCATCACCGGCCTGCTCCGTGAGCGCTACGGGTTCGACGGCGTGGTGACGACGGACTGGGGCGTGCTCACCGACGTCCAGCTCGGGCCCTTCGTCTGGAAGGCGCGGGCCTGGGGCGTGGAGCACCTGACCCCGGCGCAGCGCATGCGGAAGGCCCTCGAAGCCGGCGTCGACCAGTTCGGCGGCGAGTCAATCCCGGACACGCTCGTGGCCCTCGTGGAGGCCGGGCTCGTGTCCGAGGACCGGATCGACGTGTCGGCCCGCCGGATCCTGCGCGACAAGTTCCGCCTCGGCCTCTTCGACAACCCGTACGTGGACGTGTCGCG
Organism: Rhodocaloribacter litoris; assembly: GCF_011682235.2. Classification (NCBI taxonomy): domain Bacteria; kingdom Pseudomonadati; phylum Rhodothermota; class Rhodothermia; order Rhodothermales; family Rhodothermaceae; genus Rhodocaloribacter; species Rhodocaloribacter litoris. The sequence continues at coordinate 10,903 of NZ_CP076718.1, forward strand.
CGTGCCGGAGGTCGTCGGGGCACCGGCGTTCGTTGCGGCCGGCGAGGCGGCGCAGCGACGGTCCATCGTCCTGCTCAAGAATGGCCCGGCCGGCGGCCTCCCGCGGCTGCCCCTGCCACGGGGGCGGCTGAAGCTCTACGTGCGTAACCTGGACCCGGCCGTGGCAGCCCGCTACGGCGAGGTCGTCGACACGCCGGAGGCGGCGGACGTCGCCATCCTGCGCCTGCAGACGCCCTGGCAGGCGATGGAGGGCCCCGCCTTCGCCAGCACGATGCACCACGGCGACCTGGACTTCAAGGAGCCGGAAAAGACGGAGATCCTGACGCTGCTGCGGGCGGTCCCCACCGTCGTCGACATCTACCTGGACCGGCCGGCGGTCATCCCCGAGATCGCGGCCGAAAGCGCGGCCCTGGTGGCGAACTTCGGCGCGAGCGACGCGGCCGTGCTGGACGTCCTCTTCGGCGAGGTCGCGCCCGAGGGCCGGCTCCCGTTCGAGCTCCCCTCGTCCATGGAGGCCGTCCGCCGCCAGAAGGAGGACGTGCCCTACGATTCCGAGAACCCCCTTTTCCCGTTCGGCTTCGGCCTGCGCTACGAACAGCCATGACCCATCCCCTGTCTTTTCCCGTGACCTTGCTCCCGAAGACGGCCCTTCTCCTGCTCCCGCCGCTGTTCCTGATCGCGGCGGCCCTCGGCCAGACGGGCACGTTGACGCCCACCGGCCTGCGCGTCGAGTACGCCGAGAACCCCATCGGCATCGACGCGCGCGTGCCCCGGCTGAGCTGGCGCAGCACGTCGACGGAGCGAAATGCACGGCAGACGGCCTATCAGATCCAGGCCGCCGCCTCCGAAGCCGACCTCGCGGCCGGCCGCCTGCTGTGGGACTCCGGGCGTGTCGCCTCCGACCAGTCCCTCTTCGTCCCCTACGGCGGACCGCCACCGGTCTCGGGCCAGCGGGTCGTCTGGCGCGTGCGCGTCTGGGACGGGGCCGGCCGGCCCTCGGCCTGGAGCGCGCCCGCCCTCTGGGAGATGGGGCTGCTCGACCCCGCCGACTGGCAGGCCCGCTGGATCAAACCCGCCGGCCCGCCGGACACCGCCATGGCCCGCCCCGTGGCCATGCTGCGCGGCCGCTTCCGCCTCGACGGCGAGGTCGCCCGCGCCCGGGTCTATGCCACCGCCCGCGGCCTCTACGCGCTCGAACTCAACGGCCGGCCCGTCGGGGACCAGGTGCTCGCGCCGGGCTGGACGAGCTACCACCACCGCATCCAGTATCAGACCTACGACATCACCGACCTGCTGCAACGGGGCGAGAACGTCCTCGGCGCCTGGCTGGCCGACGGCTGGTACCGCGGCTGGCTCACCTGGAACGGAACCCGCAACCACTACGGGGACCAGACTGCCCTCCGGGTGCAGGTGCACGTCACGTACGCCGATGGCCGCGAGGCGGTCTTCGGCACGGATGAAACCTGGCGGGCGACGAAGGACGGCCCCTACCGCATGGCCGACCTCTACGACGGCGAGATCTACGACGCCCGGCGCGAGATGCCCGGCTGGAGCACCCCCGGCTTCGACGACGCCGCCTGGGCGCCGGTGGCCCTGTTCGAGGGCGAGCCCGTCGCGCTCGTCGCGCCGCAGGGACCGCCGATGCGCCGGATCGAGGAGATCCGCCCGGTCTCGATCACCCGGGCCCCTAACGGCGAGACAGTGGTCGACATGGGGCAGAACATGGTGGGGTGGGTGCGCCTGCGCGTGCGCGGCCCGGCCGGCACCGAGGTGGTGCTCCGCCACGCCGAGGTGCTCGACCCCGAGGGCAACCTCTACACGGACAACCTCCGTTCCGCCGACCAGACCGACCGCTACATCCTGCGCGGCGAGGGCGAGGAGGTCTACGAGCCGCGCTTCACCTTCCACGGCTTCCGCTACGTCGGTGTCCGCGGCTACCCCGGCATGCTCACGGCGGACGACCTCACGGGCGTCGTCGTCCACTCGGACCTGCCACGCACGGGCTGGTGGACCAGCTCGGACAGCCTGCTGAACCAGCTCTACCACAACATCATCTGGGGCCAGAAGGGCAACTTCGTCGACGTCCCCACGGACTGCCCGCAGCGCGACGAACGCCTCGGCTGGACCGGCGACGCCCAGGTCTTCGCCCCCACGGCCGCCCTCAACATGGACGTCGCCGGCTTCTTTGCCAAGTGGCTGCGCGATGTGGCCCTGGATCAGCGCCCGGACGGGGCCGTCCCGCACGTCGTGCCGAACGTGCTCGGCCCCCAGGCCGCCGGCACCGCCGGCTGGGCGGACGCCGCCACCGTCATTCCCTGGGAAATGTACGTGGCCTACGGCGACGCGGGCCTCCTGGAAGCCCAGTTCCCCAGCATGAAGGCCTGGGTCGACTACATCGGCACGCAAGCCGGGGAAGACGGCATCTGGCGTCCCGGCTTCCAGTTCGGGGACTGGCTGGCCCCGCTCTTCGACAACACCTTTGCCCCCTACCGCGCCACCACCGGCGTCGACCTCATCGCCACGGCCTACTATGCCCACTCGGCCGACCTCGTGGCGCGTACGGCCGGGGTGCTGGGCCGGGACGAGGAGGCCCGCACCTACCGTGCCCTTTTCGAGCGAATCCGCGAGGCTTTCCGGCACGAGTTCATGACCGGCGCCGGGCGCCTCTCCTACGAGACCCAGACGGCCTACGCGCTCGCGCTGGCCTTCGACCTGTTCCCCGAAGCGGAACGGGCCGAGGCCGCCGCCCGCCTGGCCGCCGACGTGCGGGCGCGGGGCAACCACCTCACGACCGGCTTCCTCGGCACCCCCGTGCTCACCCGCGTCCTGAGCGACCACGGCCAGCTCGAGACGGCCTATGCCCTGCTCACCCAGACCACCTACCCCTCCTGGCTCTACCCGGTCACCTTCGGCGCCACGACGATCTGGGAGCGCTGGGACGCCATCCGCCCCGACGGCACGTTCCAGAGCCCGGAGATGACCTCCTTCAACCACTACGCCTACGGGGCCATCGGGGAGTGGATGTACAACGTGGTGGCAGGGCTGGAGGCCGACCCCGCCCGGCCGGGCTACCGGCACCTCCGGGTGCACCCCCGGCCGGGCGGGAAGCTCACCCACGCTAGCGCCCGGCTCATGACACCGTACGGCGAGGCCGCCTCAGCCTGGTCGTTCCACGGCCCGCGCTTCAGGCTGGAGGTGACCGTCCCGCCCAACACGACGGCGCGTGTCGTCCTGCCGATGGCCGCCGGCGCGACCGTGACCGAGGGCGACACGCCGCTGCGCCAGGCCGCCGGCGTCCACACCGTGACGACGGAGGGGAGCGACCTGCACGTCGAGGTCGGCAGCGGAACGTACCGGTTCGTCTACGAGGCGCCCGAGCTGGCGCTCTTTGCCGCCGGCTACCGCGAGCTCGGCCCGGACGCGACGCTCTCCGACGTCATCGCCGCGGCCGAGTCCGTCCTGGCCGAAGTGGCGCCCGCCCTGTTGAACCCCCAGGTACGCCAGTTCGGCGGGTCGATGCCGCTCCGGCAGGCCCGGGGTACCCTGCTCACACCCGAAACCTACGAGGCGCTGCTCGAAGCGCTCGCGCGGGTCAACGCCGAACGCCGCGCCGCCATCCTCCACACCCCCTGACCACACGCCTATGCCCTCGTTCCGTACCCTGGCCGAACGACTCGACGCCATCAACGAGTTCGACCGCGAGCCCGTCTCCGAAGACCGCCTGCAAGGACCCGGCAGCTTCATCGGGCTCTACGCCGGCGAGCACGTCGCCGGCACCGAATTCGTGATCGGCCCCCTCTTCGTCGCCCACGGCGTGGCGGCGGCCGACCTGTTCCTCGGCCTGCTCGTCGGCAACCTGCTGGCGGTGCTCTCCTGGGCGTTCATCTGCGCTCCCATCGCCACACGCACGCGCCTGAACCTCTACTGGAAACTGCGCAAGATCGCCGGGCCGAACCTCCTCTTCCTCTACAACATCGTCAACGCCCTCATGTTTTGCTTCCTGGCGGGGGCGATGATCTCGGTGGCGGCCACGGCCGTCGGCATCCCGTTCGACATGGCGATGCCGCAACTGAGCGACCTCTACCCCAACAGCGCCGGCTGGGTCGTAACCGTCCTGCTGGTGGGCGCCGTCGTCACGGTGCTGGCCATCCTCGGGTTCGAAAAGATCGCACACTTCTCGAAAGTGGCCTCCCCGTGGATGTTCCTCGTCTTCGTCGCCTGTGGGGTGGCCGTGCTGCCACAGCTGGGCGTGCACACGATCGGCGACTTCTGGCAGGTAGCCAGCGAAAAGATCTGGACGGGCGTGCCGATGGAGGGCCGCGTGAAGTTCACCTTCTGGCACGTGACGTTCTTCGCCTGGTTCTGCAACATGGCCATGCACATCGGCATGGCGGACATGACGATCCTCCGCTATGCCCGGAAGTGGACCTATGGCTTTGCCAGCGCGTTCGGCATGTACCTGGGGCACTACATCGCCTGGATCGCCTCCGGCATCCTGGTGGCGCTGGCGCTCCAGATCGGGCACGAGGTGGCGCCCGGCCCCATCGCCTACCTGGGAGCGGGGCTGGCCGGCCTCGTGGCCGTCCTCATCGCGGGCTGGACGACCGCCAACCCGACCATTTACCGGGCCGGCCTGGCCATGCAGACCATCACGCCGAACTGGAAGCGGTGGAAGGTCACGCTCGCCGTGGGGGTCATCACGACGGTCGCCGCGCTGTTCCCGGCGCTCATGATGCGGCTGCTCGACTTCGTCGCCCTCTACGGGCTGCTGCTCATGCCGATGGGTGCCGTCATCTTCGCCGACTTCTGGCTGCTGCCAAAGCTGGGCCTGCGGCAGGACTACGCCGAATGGAAGCAGCTCCTCTTCAGCTGGCCGGCGGCGCTGGCCTGGTTCGTGACGCTGGGCGCCTGCCTGCTGCTCAACCTGGCCGGGGGCGTGGAGATCTTCTTCCTGGGCCTGCCCGGCTGGTTCATCGCCGTCGCCCTCTACGTGGGCCTGAGCCTGCTCCAGCAGCGGCGTGCCGCCGCGACGGCCGCCGTGACGACCGCGCCCTCCCCCGAACCCGCCCTCGGAGAACGCCCATGAAAGCCTTGCTGTACGTGATCTCGTTCCTGGGTCTGGCCCTTACGGTCGTGCCAGCCTTCCTCGTCTTCGCCGGGGCGATCCCGTGGGAGACCCATGCCACGCTCATGTTCGCCGGCACGGTGGCGTGGTTCGTGACCGCCCCGTTCTGGATGCACACCGGGAGCCCGGATGCCCCGGCAAACCCCGCGCCGTAGCCCCCGCCCCGCCGCACCCCGCTCCCCCGAACGACATCCCCCATGAACCTCTCCGAACACATCGAGCAGACCAACCGGACGGACGAAGCCCTCTTCCGTCGGGACTACGAGCACCTGGGCGAACAGCTGGCCCGCCGCGGCCTCGACCTCGAGGCGCTCGTGACGGAGGTGGCCCGCTTCGAGGTCGCCATCCCCTCGTGGGCCCTGACGACCGGCGGCACCCGCTTCGGCCGCTTCCCCGGGCCGGGCGAGCCGCGCGACGTCTTCGAAAAGATGGAGGACATCGCCGTCATCCACCGGCTGACGGTCGCCGCACCCCGCGTCTCGCTCCACATCCCCTGGGACGAACCCGGGGACCCCGCCGCCCTCCGGGACCACGCCGCCGCCCTCGGGCTGGGCTTCGACGCCGTCAACTCGAACACCTTCCAGGATCAGCCCGGCCAGGCGCACTCCTACAAGTTCGGTTCGCTCGCCCACACGGACCCCGCCGTGCGCGCCCAGGCGGTGGCGCACAACCTGCACGTCGTCGAGGTCGGCCGGGCACTCGGCTCCCGGGCGCTGACGGTCTGGCTGGCCGACGGCAGCAACTACCCCGGGCAGATGCACCTGCGCCGGAGCTTCGAGCGGGTGCTGGACGGCCTCCGGCAGATCTACGATGGCCTGCCCGAAGACTGGCACCTGTTCACCGAACACAAGCCCTACGAGCCGGCCTTCTACGCCACGGTCGTACAGGACTGGGGCTCCTCGCTGATGCTGGCGCAGGCGCTCGGCCCCCGCGCCGCCTGCCTGGTGGACCTGGGACACCACCTGCCCAACACCAACATCGAGCTGGTCGTGGCCCGCCTGATCACCGCCGGCCGGCTGGGCGGCTTCCATTTCAACGACAGCAAGTACGGGGACGACGACCTGACCGCCGGCTCCATCAAGCCCTATCAGCTTTTCCTCGTCTTCCACGAACTCGTGACGGCGGCCCGTGAGCAGGTGCCGGGCTTCGACCCCGCCTACATGATCGACCAGAGCCATAACCTGAAGGACCCCATCGAGGCGCTCCTGCAGACCGTCGACCAGTTGCAGCGGGCCTACGCGAAGGCCCTGCTCGTGGACCACGAGGCCCTGGCCCATTACCAGGAGACGAACGACGTGCTCATGGCCGAGATGACCCTGAAGGCCGCCTTCGAGACGGACGTCGGGCCGCTGGTGGCGGCGGCACGCGCACGGGGCGGTGGGGCCCGGAACCCCGTGGCGGCATTCCGGGCCGCCGGCTACCGGGCCGCCCGCAGCCGTGAGCGCGCCGGCAGCGTGTACGTCCCCCCGCAGAGTCTGTAGAGGTGCCCCATGAAGCCGACGCACTACCTGGCCGTAGACCTGGGCGCCTCCAGCGGGCGCGTCTTCCTGGGCACACTCGAGGGCGACGTGATGCACATGGAAGCCCTCCACCGGTTCGAGACGCCGCTGCTCGAACGGGACGGGCACCTGTACTGGGACGCGGAGGCCCTCGTGCGGGAGGTGGAGCAGGGCCTGCGCCGGGGCCTGGACGCCGCCCCGGACCTGCGCTCCGTCGCGGTGGATTCGTGGGCGGTCGACTACGTGCCGCTGGACCGGGACGGCCAACCCCTCCGCCGTCCCTACGCCTACCGCGACCGGCGCACCGACGGCCTGATGCAGGACGCCTTCCGGACGATGCCGGCGGCGGAGCTCTTCGCCCACACCGGCATCCAGTTCCTCCCCTTCAACACGCTCTACCAGGTGCTGGCCGACCGGCGCGACACCCCGGACCTGCACCGGCGCACCGCCTGCCACCTGACCATCGCCGACTACCTGAACCACCGCCTGGGTGGCCGGCCCGTCATCGAGGTCTCCATGGCGAGCACCACCCAGCTGATGGACGTTCACACCCGGACGTGGTCGGAGGCGGTGTTCCGGGCCTTCGGCCTCGACCCGGGGGCCTGGCCGTCGATCGTCCCCTCGGGCACGCCGACGGGCCATGTGACCGCCGCGCCCCACGTGGCCGTACTGGCCGCATGCAGCCACGATACCGCCTGCGCCGTGGCCGCCGTCCCCGCCGGCGAGGGCCCCGGCTGGGCCTACATCAGCTGCGGCACGTGGTCCCTCCTGGGCGTCGAGCGGCAGGTTCCCCTGCTGGGCGAGGCGGCCCGCACGGCCGGCTTCACGAACGAGGCGGGGCTCGACGGCACCATCCGCTTCCTGAAAAACCTGACCGGGCTGTGGGCTCTGCAGGAATGCGCCCGCGAATGGGGCACGGTCGACTGGGAGGCCCTGGAGCGCGAGGCCCGCGCCGCGGCCCCGCCCGCCTTCCTGATCGACCTCGAAGACCCCCGGTTCCTCCCGCGTGGCGGCATGGAAGCCCGCCTGGCCGGCTACCTCCGCGAGCACGGGCAGCCCGTCCCCGGGACGCGCGCCGGCTGGACGCGCCTCATCCTCGAGAGCATCGCCGCGGGGTACCGGCGCACGCTCGACGACCTGGAGCGCCTCACCGGCCAGCCCATCGACACCATCCACCTGGTCGGCGGCGGCGCCCGGAACCACCTGCTCTGCGCGCTGACGGCGCACGCCTGCGGCCGGACCGTCGTCGCCGGGCGGGAGGAGGCCACCGCCCTGGGCAACCTGCTCATCCAGGCCCGCACGCTCGGCGACCTGCCCCCCGGCCTCACCCTCCGGGACGTCGCCCGGCGCTCATCCGACCTTCACGTATTCCATCCGACCGAACAAACCGTCTGATCCACGATATGCCCGATATGACCACCCTCGAATCGCTTTATCTCGTCGAAGACCGCTGGGACGACGCCGTGGCCGACCGCCTCGACCCCGTCGAGCGGCTCGTGTACCGCTCCAACCTGCTCGGCAGCGACTGGCGCATCACCAACACCGGCGGGGGCAACACCTCGTCGAAGCTCGTCGAGCGCGACCCCATCACGGGCGAGCCCGTCGACGTGCTCTGGGTCAAGGGCTCCGGGGGGGACCTGCGCACGGCCCGGCGCGAGCACTTCGCCTCGCTCTACCTAGCGCAACTGCTCGCCTTGCAGGAGCGATACCAGGCCTTCGACGAGCGCGGCCCCAAGACGCCGGCCGAGGACGCCATGGTCGCCCTCTACCCGCACACCACGTTCAACCTGAACCGCCGCGCCCCCAGCATCGACACCCCGCTGCACGCCTTCATCCCGTACCGCCACGTCGACCACATGCACCCGGTCGCCGTCATCGCCATCGCCACGGCCGCCGACGGCCCGGCGCTGACGAAGCAGATCTACGGCGATGAGGTCGTCTGGCTGGACTGGCAGCGGCCCGGCTTCGAACTGGGGCTGGCCCTGCAGCGCGTCTGCGAGGCGCATCCCGAGGCGAAGGGCGTCATCCTCGGCGGCCACGGCCTCATCAACTGGGCGGACGACGACCGCGACTGCTACCGGCTCACGCTCCGCCTCATCAACCAGGCCGCCCGCTTCCTCGCCGAGCACGACCGCGGCCAGGAGACCTTCGGCGGGGCCAAGTACCCGGCCCTGCCCGAAGCGGAACGGCGCGAGGTGCTCGTGCGCCTCCTCCCCTGGCTCCGGGGACGCCTCAGCCGCAAGAAACGGGTGCTGGCGACGGTCGAGTCCTCCCCGGCCGTCCTCGACTTCGTCAACGCCGTCCGGGCGCCCGAACTGGCCGAGCTGGGCACCTCCTGCCCCGACCACTTCCTCCGCACCAAGATCAAGCCGCTCTATGTGGACTGGGACCCCGGGCGGGAGGACATCGAACGGCTCAAGGATCGGCTGGAGGAAGGGCTGGCGCAGTATGCGAAGGACTATGCCGCCTACTACGAGGCCTGCAAGCGCCCGGACTCCCCGCCCATGCGTGGGGATGAGCCGACCGTCATCCTGATCCCCGGGGTGGGTATGATCGGCTGGGGCAAGTCGAAGAGCGAGAGCCGGGTGACGGCCGAATTCTACCGCTGCGCCATCGAGGTGATGCGCGGGGCAGAGGCCGTCAGCCGCTACACGGCGCTGCCGCGGCAGGAGGCCTTCGACATCGAGTACTGGGCGCTGGAGGAGGCGAAGCTGCGGCGGATGCCGCCCGAGAAAGAGCTGGCGCGGCAGGTGGCCCTGGTCGTCGGGGCGGGCAGCGGCATTGGCGTGGCCGTGGCCAACCGCCTCGTCGACGAAGGCGCCGTCGTCTCGGCCGCCGACCTGGATGCCGGCGCCGCCGAAACGACGGTGGCGGCCATCGAGCAGCGCCTCGGCCGGGGCATCGGCGTGGCCGGTACCGGCATCGCGGCCGCCGGCGACGCCATCGCCCTGCCGGTGGACATGACGGACCGCGCCTCGGTCCGCCGGGCCCTCGAGGACACCATCCTGGCCTACGGCGGCATCGACCACGTCGTCATCTCGGCCGGCCTCTACGTCAGCCCCGACGTCGACGGCGAGATCCCCGACGCCCGGTGGGACGACACCTTCCGTGTCAACGTGAAAGGCCCGTACCTGGTCGCCAGTGAGATGAAGCGCATCTGGCAGGAGCAGGACCTGCCGGGCAGCCTGGTCGTGCTGACGAGTGTCAACGCCGTCGTGGCGAAGGAAGGCAGCATGGCCTACGACACGAGCAAGGCGGCGGCCAACCACCTGGTGCGCGAACTGGCGGTGGCCCTGGCCCCGCGCGTGCGCGTCAACGCCCTGGCACCGGCCACGGTCGTCGAAGGCAGCAAGATGTTCCCGCGTGAGCGGGTCATCGCCTCGCTGACGAAGTACGGCCTGCCGTACGACGAGGCCGAGGACACCGAGACGCTGCGCGCCCGCCTCTCCGCCTTCTACGCCGAGCGCACCCTCACCAAGCAGACCATCACGCCGGACGACCAGGCCGAGGCCGTGTTCCTGCTCGTGAGCCGCCGCCTGGCCAAGACCACCGGCCAGATCCTGCACGTCGACGGCGGCATCCGGGATGCCTTCCTCCGATGAGGGTCGGCCTCTTCATACCGTGCTATCTCGACCAGCTGTACCCGGAGGTGGCCGTGGCCACGCTGGCCGTGCTGGAGGGCCAGGGCCTGGCGGTGGACTACCCGCTCGACCAGACGTGCTGCGGCCAGCCGATGGCCAACGCAGGCTGTGCGGACGCCGCCGAAGGCGTGCACCGGCACTTCCGCCGGACCTTCGACGGCTTCGACACCGTGGTGGCGCCCTCGGGAAGCTGTGTGCTCCACGTGCGCCGGCACGTGCTGGGGACCGCCGCCACGCCCCGGGTCTTTGAACTGTGCGAGTTCCTCGTCGACGTGCTGAAGACGCCCTCCCTGAACGTGCGCTTTCCGTACCGCGTCGGCGTCCATGCGGCCTGCCACGGCCTGCGCGGCCTGCGTCTGGGAGCCGGCACCGAGCGCCGCGTGCCGCCCTTCGACAAGGTGGCCGCCCTCCTCGACCGGATCGACGGCCTCGAACGCGTCTCCCTGGACCGCCCGGACGAATGCTGCGGGTTCGGGGGGACGTTCGCCGTCGGGGAGGAAGCCGTCTCGGTGCGTATGGGCCGCGACCGGCTGCAGGACCATCTGGACCACGGGGTCGAGGTCATCACGAGCACCGACATGTCCTGCCTGATGCACCTCGACGGGCTCATCCGGCGCGAGCGGCGGCTGGGCCGCCTCACACGACCCCTGCAGGTGATGCACGTGGCCGAGATCCTGGCCGGCGTCTCGCCCGCGGAGGCCGCCCGCCGCCGGGGCGCCCGCCTGAACGGAGGGGAGGTGACGGCATGAACCGGCTGCTGCACACCCTGCCCGTGATCGACCACCCCGCCGCCGCGGCCCGTTTCCTCCACGACGCCGACCGCGCCACCTGGCACGACGCCTCCCTCTGGCAGGTCCGCCGGAAACGCGACCGGGCGGCGGCCATGGTCGAAGAATGGGAGGAGCTGCGCGCGCTCGCCTCGGCCATCAAGGAGCACACCCTCTCCCACCTCGACACGTACCTGGAGGCCTTCGAGCGGCACGCGACGGCCAACGGCATCCAGGTCCACTGGGCCGCCGATGCCGCCGAGCACAACCGCATCGTGCTCGACCTGCTGCGCCGACACGGGGCGCGGCGGGTCGTCAAGAGCAAGTCCATGCTGACGGAAGAATGCGGCCTCAACCCGTTCCTGGAGGCCCACGGCATCGAGGTGGTGGACACCGACCTGGGCGAGCGCATCGTGCAGCTGGCGAACGACGCCCCGAGCCACATCGTCATGCCCGCCATCCACTACCGGCAGGAGGAGATCGGCGCCCTCTTTCACGCGAAGATGGGCACGGAGGCCGGGGCGGACGAGCCGGCCTACCTGGCCGCGGCCGCCCGGCGGGACCTGCGCCGGCGCTTCCTGGAAGCCGACGCGGCGATCACCGGCGTCAACTTCGCCGTCGCAGAGACGGGCGGGTTCGTCGTCTGCACGAACGAGGGCAACGCCGACCTGGGGGCCCACCTGGCGCCGCTCCACATTGCCTGCATGGGCCTCGAGAAGGTCATCCCGCGCCTGGACGACCTGGGCGTGTTCCTGCGCCTGCTGGCCCGGAGTGCGACGGGACAGCCGATCACGGTCTACACCTCCCACTTCCACCGGCCGCCGCCCGGGCGCGCGCTGCACGTGGTGCTGGTGGACAACGGCCGCTCGGCCCAGCTTGCCCGCCCGGCCTACCGGGCCTCGCTCAAGTGCATCCGTTGCGGCGCCTGCATGAACACCTGCCCGGTCTACCGGCGCAGCGGCGGGCACAGCTACGGCGCCCCGGTGCCCGGTCCCATCGGCTCCATCCTGATGCCCGGCGCCGATCCCGTGCGCTACGCGTCGCTGCCCTTTGCCTCCACACTGTGCGGCTCCTGCAGCGACGTCTGCCCGGTGCAGATCGACATCCACGACCAGCTCTACGCCTGGCGCCAGGACGTCACCCGGGCCGGGGGCGTCTCCCGGGCGAAGCGGTGGTTCATGCAGATGGCCGGCTGGCTCCTCGCTCACCCGCGCCGTTACAGGGTCGCGGGGGCCGCCCTGCGCCGGCTCCTGCGCCACCTGCCCCGCCGCCTCCTCTATGCCCGGCCGAACACCTGGGGACGGGCCCGGGAGCTCCCCCCGGTGCCGCCGCAGACATTCCGCGACTGGTACCGGACCCACCGCCCTGCCCCGGAACACCCCGCTGACATGCCATGAACAGCCGCACGAAGATCCTGGAGGCCGTGGCCCGCCATCGCCCGCCGCCCCGCCCCCATCCCGGCCTGCCGTCCTTTCCCGCCCCCGGGAATGACCTGGCGGCGCGCTTCCGGGAGGCGGCGGCCGGCGTGAACGCAACCTGCCTCACGGGCTCCCTCGACACCCTGGGCGACGTCGTCCGGGCACGGTATCCCGGCGCCCGGGTGATCGCCGCCCTCGAGCCGGACCTGCTGCCCGGGACGCAGGTGATCGACGCCACGACCGCCCCGGCGGAGCTGGCTACGATCGACCTGCTCGTGTGCCGCGGCACGCTCGGCGTGGCCGAAAGCGGCGCCGTGTGGGTGCGGGCCGCGCCCGCCGGGCATCGTGCCGCACTGTTCCTGGCCGAACACCTGCTGCTCCTGCTCCCTGCCGACCGCCTCGTCTGGAACCTGCACCAGGCCTACGACCGCCTCGACGTGGCGGCGGAGGACTTCGGCGTCTTCGTGGCCGGCCCCTCGAAAACCGCCGACATCGCCCAGGCCCTCGTCATCGGCGCCCACGGCCCCCGCAGCGTGACGGTCTACCTGATCCCGGATACGAAAATCTCTTTTTGAATAGTGCATTCCTCCCAGAAACGATGCCGTCTGGCCGACCAGATGAGGCTCCAAAAGGTTCATTACCAGCCATATCCTTCATCCAAATACCCATCAAAGACATGGCCAAAGCCAGTATATCCATACCGGAGAGATGATTGATAATGCATATTAATTGCGGTTTCCTGATAAAGACGCACGGCATCGTTTTTCTATCTTCTTCACCGAAACATCAAGCGACCGTCACCGCAGAAGGTTCGCCGAGCCTGAAAGGGCTTTTTCCCGAAGCCCACCGGAGAACAACGACCGCACGCGCTGGCCCCTATGTGCCCATGCCTTTCCGATTGCCATGACCAGGAACCCCGAACAGGCTGGCCCCACCAAAATGTGGCAGTATTTCCCGGGGCACTACATGTTCTCCTATCAGCTGGTGCGGATCCTGGCCCAAGCCCACTACGGCGGCGGCGAGTTCAACGAATGCCTGGAAGCCGCCGCCCGGATCGAACCGGGCAACCGGGAGTCGTTCCATGAAGCCTGGACCTGGCAGGGCAGGCAAGTCCTGGCTCGTGCCGAAAAAGCCCTGGCCGAAGGACGCCGAACCACCGCCAGGGCACACTTCCTCCGGGCATCGAACTACCTGCGCACCGCCGAATTCTTCCTCCAGCCCGGCGATGACCGCAAGCTGCCGACCTACCTTCAGGCCGTCGAAGCCTTCCACAGAAGTCTCCCCTACTGGCGCATCCCTCCGGACGTGGTGAAGGTGCCCTACGAGGGGTCTCACATGCCCGGCTATTTTTTCAAAGCGAAGGCCACGTTGACCGAACCTGGCCCGCTCGTCATCATGTTCGGCGGCCTGGACAGTTGTGCCGAAGAACTCTGGTTCGGCCCGGCCCTGCTGCTGAACGAGCGAGGCGTCTCCGTGCTGGTGCTCGACGGCCCCGGACAGGGCGGTGCGCTCCGCCTGAACGGCCTTCACACCCGGCACGACTACGAGGTCCCCGCCACGACCGCCTTCGACTGGGCCATTGCGAATCTGCCCGTCGACCCCGGTCGTATCGGAATCATGGCCGTCTCGATGGGTGGCTACATGGCGGCACGGGCCGCTGCGTTCGAGTCGCGCTTCCGGGCCTGTGCCATCTGGGGCGCCGTCTGGAACTACTCCGACACATGGGACAATCGCTCCGACGACCACCCGCTGGCACCGATCCTGATGCACATCCTCGGCGTCGATGACATGAAGTCCGCCCGCGAAAAACTCCAGCTCTTCACCCTCGACGGGGTCGCCGAGCAAATCAGGATACCGACCTTCATCTCGCACGGTGAGGACGACCGCCAGAACGTCGTCGCGCATGCTTACCGGCTCTACGAAGCCCTCACCTGTGAAAAACATCTTCACATCGTACCGAAAGAGGAAACCGGCTCGGCGCATTGCCACGTCGATAACTTCACGAAGGCCTACCCGATGCTCGACTGGCTGGCCCGCGAGCTCGGAAGTGAGGAGGTCTGACCCCGATCCGCTCACCCATCCGCATCCACCATGGCAGCGACAGCACACATACTCATCGTCGGCGGCGGTATTGGCGGGCTCTCGCTAGGCACGGCGCTTCGCCAGGCGGGCTTCGATGCGGAGATCGTCGAGATCCACGACGAGTTCGACGTCTACGGGGTCGGCATTATCCAGATGGTCAACGCGCTCCGTGCCCTCGACGCCATCGGCCTGGCCGACGAGACCATGCGCCGCGGCTTTCCCTACGGGAAAGTCAAGCTGTGCCTGGCCGATGGCACCCCGATCGGCGAGACGGGCACCCCACCGATCGGCCGCTTTCCCAGCCACAACGGCATCTCGCGACGGATCCTGCACGACGTCCTGCACGAGAAGGCGGTTGCCTCCGCTGTCCGGATCCGGATGGGCCTGAGCGTGGCGGCCCTCGAGCAGGATGCAACCGGCGTCGACGTCACCTTTACGGACGGCAGCACAGGGCGCTACGCCCTCGTCGTCGGTGCCGACGGGATGAACTCCCATGTGCGCGAACTGGTCTTCGGAGACTTCCCCCCCCGGCCGGTCGGCTCGGCGGTCTGGCGCTATCCTTTCGAGCGCCTGCCCGATCTCGACACCGGCTACATGTTCTTCGGGCGGAACGCCAAGATAGGCCTCATCCCGATGACACGAGACACGATGTACATGTTCGTCGTGACCCCCGACGCCGGACACCGACTGGCCCGGGAAGAGCTCGTGCCCCGGCTTCGTGCCTACATGCAAGCGTTTCCCAACCCGTTCATACAGCGCCTCATCGACCGGGTCGACGATCCGGACGAGGTGATCTACCGGCCGTTGTGGACCCTGCTCGTTCCACCGCCCTGGTACCGCGGGCGCGTCGTGCTCATTGGCGACGCGGCCCACACGACGGTGCCACAACTGGGCAATGGCGCCGCGCTGGCCATCGAAGATGCCGTCGTCCTGGCCGAAGAGCTGCACGCCTCCGGCCTGGACGACCCGGAGGTCCTCACGCGGGCCCTGGATCGCTTCATGGCACGCCGGTTCGACCGGTGCCGGATGGTCATAGAGGAGGGGGCGACGATTGCCCGGTGGGAGCAGCTCGAGTGGGAAGGGAAGCCCCTGCCCGAAGGGGCCGACATGGGCCGGAAGCTGGGCATGGTCTTCACCCGGCTCACCGAACCGATCTAGCCGCACGGCACCGCCTGACCCGGTACCGCCACGAGCACGCCATGAAATTCGTCACTTTCGAACACGAAACCGGCCGTCTCCGGGCCGGCTGGCTCCAGGACGACGGCGTTATCGACATGCAGCGCGCCCATTCCGACCTGCCGGCCGATCTTCTGGCTTTCATCGATCTGGGTCCGGAAGCGCTCGACTTCGCCCTGAGCCTGGACGTCGAACCCCACTGTCGACTGTCCGAGGTGCGCCTGCATGCCCCGTTGCCCCGCCCCCGCAGCATCCGGGACTTCGTCGCTTTCGAAGAGCACATGCTCAACTGTTCCCGCACGTTCGGCTATCCCGTCGCCCCGGCCTGGTACGAAATGCCCATCTTTTACTTCACCAACCACCATGCCATCCTCGGCCCGGAGGATCCGGTTCGTCGTCCCGCCGGAGAGACGCACCTCGACTTCGAACTCGAGGTGGCCTGTGTCATTGGCAGGCCGGGCGCCGACATTCCAGTCGAGGAGGCCTCCGGCTACATCTTCGGCTACATGATCTTCAACGACTGGACGGCCCGCTCCATCCAGCGCCGCGAAATGACGGTCATGCTCGGCCCCCACAAGGGCAAAGACTTCGCCAATGCATTTGGACCCTTTCTCGTCACCCGGGACGAGCTGACCCCGCGTGAAACCGGCGACGGCCGGCTTGACCTGGGCATGACGGCCCGCATCAACGGAAAGACCGTCTGCGAGAACAACTTCCGCACCATCTATCACCCTTTCGCCCACATGATCGCACGGGCTTCCGCGAACGGCGTAACGCTCCGGCCCGGAGACGTGCTCGGCAGCGGGACGGTTGGACACGGCAGCCTCGTCGAGGACGACTTCCGCAGACATCGCCCGCTCCAGCCGGGTGACGTCGTCGAGTTGGAGGTCGAAGGGCTGGGCATCCTGCGCAACCCGGTCGCCTAGCAGCAGCCCCATGGCCCTCACACGCACACAGGTTGGCATCATCGGTTCGGGCCCCGCCGGGCTCCTGCTCTCCCACCTGCTTCACCGGGAGGGCATCGAGTCGGTCATTCTGGAGCGGCGCAGCCGCTCCTATGTGGAGGGACGCATCCGGGCCGGCGTGCTGGAACAGGGCACAGCCGACCTCCTCCGGGAGGTCGGGGTCGCCGAACGCATGGAGCGGGAGGGCCTCCCGCACGCGGGCATCAACCTGGCTTTCTCCGAGCGGCTGGAACGCATCGACATGGCAGCCCATACCGGCGGCAAGACGGTCCTGATCTACGGACAGACGAAGGTAACCCGGGACCTTATCCGGGCCCGCCTCGACGCCGGCGCTCCCCTTCTCTTCGAGACACCCGTCGTGGGCATCGAGGGCTACCTCGACGCCAAACCCCGTCTCATCTACGAGCAGAACGGCCAACGGCACGAGCTCCGATGCGACTTCGTCGCCGGTTGCGACGGATATCATGGCATTGCTCGCCGGAGCGTCGACCCGGCCCGGCTGCACACCTTCGAAAAAACCTATCCGTTCGGCTGGCTTGGCCTGCTCGCCGACGTGCCACCGGCCGCCGAGGAACTGATCTACGTTAACCATGCGCGCGGCTTTGCGCTGTGCAGCATGCGCTCACCCACACGCAGCCGGTACTACATCCAGTGTGACGCCGACGACGACGTGGCCCGCTGGACCGACGAGGCCTTCTGGGACGAGCTGAGGCGCCGCCTTCCGCCCCGGGTGGCCGAGGCCGTCGTGACCGGGCCGCGCCTCGAGATGAGCATCGCCCCGCTGCGCAGCTTCGTGGCCGAGCCGATGCGCTTCGGCCGCCTCTTCTTGGCCGGCGACGCCGCCCACATCGTTCCCCCGACCGGCGCGAAAGGCCTCAACCTGGCTGCCTCCGATGTCCACTACCTGGCCCGTGCGCTGGCCGCCCATTACCGGGAGGGCCGTACCGACCTGCTCGATCGCTACTCCGAGACGGCCCTCCGGCGGGTCTGGAAGGCGATCCGGTTCTCCTGGTGGTTCACCTCGGTGCTGCACAAATTCACCGACGACCCCATCGACCACCGCCTCCAGATCGCCGAGCTCGACTACATCACCGGCTCCAACGCCGGCCGCACCATGGTGGCAGAGAACTACGTCGGCCTCCCCCTCGAACCCTTCGACTGAGGCATCCATGTCCGACCGTCGCGCCCTGTCCGTGAACGACCTTACCGTCAACGTCCTCCTTGAAGGCGAGGGCAGCGGTGTGCCGCTGGTGCTGGTGCATGCCCTGGGCACAGACCTGCGCCTCTGGGATGCCGTCGTTGCCCGGCTGCGGACCTGGGACCCGCACCGGCCCCTGCTGCGCTACGATCTACGGGGGCATGGACTCTCCGACGCCCCCGCACCGCCCTACACCCTGGCCATGCTTACGGACGACCTGATCGGTCTGGTCCAGACCCTGGGCCTCGCATGCATCGACCTGACCGGCATCTCGGTGGGGGGTCTCATCGCCATGAACCTGGCGGCGAAGTATCCCGGCCGGGTGCGGCGCCTCGTGCTGTGCGACACCCTGCCGCGTATTGGCACCGCGGCCGCCTGGGAAACCCGTACCGAAGCCCTTCGCGACCGCGGTATGGCCGCCCTGGCCCAAACCATCCTCGACCGTTGGTTTGCCCCGTCCTTCCCGCACCGGGAGCCGGCTACTTACCGGCTCTACGTGAACATGTTGCATCGCACCCCGCTCGACGGCTACCTGGGCACCTGCGCCGCCCTGCGTGACGGAGACGTCTCGGACCGGCTCGACCGGATCACGGCCCCCGCCCTCGTACTCTGTGGCACGGAAGACCTCGCCACCCCCCTGCAAGATTGCCGCACCCTGGCTGAAGCGTTGCCCGAAGCCCGTTTCGAAGCGGTGCCCGGCGCCGCGCACCTCCCGCCGGTCGAACAACCGGACGCCCTCTCCGATGCCCTCATCCGTTTTTTGTCCAACGCATAACGCCCATGGAACTGTCTGCCAACATCGAGCTCCTGTTCACGGAAGCCGGCAACGATTTCGGAGACCGCGTGCGCGCCGCCACCGACGCGGGCATCACCACGGTCGAAATATGGTTCCACAGCAACAAGGACCTGGAAGCCCTTGGCCGGGCACTCCGGGCCTGCGGAGCTCGCGTCTGGACCCTGCTGGTCGAAGGACGTGTCCCCCTGGCCGACCGGGAAAGCCATCCGTTCTTCCTCGAACATGTGACACAGGCCTGCCAGGCCGCCCGGACGCTGAACTGCCCGCACATCGTCACCGGCTCGGGCGTCGGGTTTCCGTACATGCGCCGGGCGCAACAGCACGACATCGTCGTCGACGCGCTCCGGGCCGGCGCCGACATAGCTGCCGAACACGGCGTCGTCCTCCTGCTGGAAAACCTCAACACCCGCGTCGACCACCCCGGAACGCTCTTCGACACCACCACCGAATGCCTGGCGGCCATCCGGAAGGTCGATCATCCGGGCCTGGCGCTGTTGTTCGACCTCTATCATGCCCTGCAGATGGGAGACGCTCCGGGCGACGTACTCCGTGACCACCTCGACCGGGTAGCCCATGTCCAGATCGCCGATGTGCCCGACCGCACGGAGCCGGGGAGCGGGCGAATCGACTGGATGACCCAGCTCCGCACCTTGCGTGACCTGGGCTACGACGGGCCGGTGGGGCTCGAATACACACCGACCACGGAAACGAGGCGCTCCCTGGCCCACATTCAGGCCGTCCTGCAAGCCCTCGATGCAATGCCTCGCGATCTCTCCTGAACCCTGCCGCCTTCCCCGATGAGCCACGACGACCGGTACGAACAAGGCATGGCCGTACGGCGGGCCGTGCTGGGCGAAGCCTACGTCGACAGGGCCGAAGCCGCCAAGACACCCTTCGACGCCGCCTTCCAGCGCTTCATCACCGAATTCGCATGGGGAACGGTCTGGTCCGGTGAAGGGCTCGACCACCGGACCCGTCACCTCATCACGATCGCTATCCTGGCGGCGCTCGGCAGGGAGCGGGAACTTGCCCTGCATCTCAGGGCCACGCCGCGCACCGGGGTCACTCCGGCCGAGGTACGCGAGGCCCTGCACCACGTCGCCGTCTATGCCGGCATCCCGGCCGCCCACGCCGCTTTCGGCATCGCCCGGGACGTGCTCGCAACACCGGGCACCCGTACCGACGACTTCGAACAGAAACAGCCATGAACGATTTTACCGAACCCCGCCGCGGCGGCACGCTGGACGGGTCGGTGCAGCCGCCCTATCTGTACGCCCCGTACCGGGCCACCGTCAAGCGCGCCCCGCACCGGCCGTTGATGCCGCTGCCTCACACCCTCTCGGAGCGCACCGGGCCGGTTTTCGGGCACGAAGCCCTCCACCCCCTTGATCACGACCTGACGCGCAATGCCATCGTCAACGGAGAGCCTATCGGCGAGCGCATCATCGTCACCGGGCGCGTCCTGGACCGTTCCGGGCATCCCGTACGCCATGCCCTGATCGAGGTCTGGCAGGCCAACGCCGCCGGACGCTACATCCACAAACTCGACCAGCACGACGCTCCCCTCGACCCCAACTTCGCTGGCACCGGACGCGTCCTGACCGATCAGGATGGGACGTACCGCTTCATCACCATCCGGCCGGGTGCCTATCCCTGGAAAAACCATGACAACGCCTGGCGCCCCTCCCACATTCACTTCTCAATCTTCGGCACCGATTTCACGCAGCGCCTCGTCACCCAGATGTATTTCCCCGGCGACCCGCTGCTGGCCCTTGACCCGATTTTCAACAGCATTCCGGATGAGAAAGGACGCCAGCGCCTCATTGCGGCCTATGCCCATGACGTAACCGAACCCCTGCATGCGCTGGGGTACCGGTTCGACATCGTACTGGGTGGGCGCTCTCAGACGCCGTTTGAAGAATGAAACGAGCAGCCGTGACGTCCGAAAACGCCATGCAACCGACGAGCAGCCAGACGGTCGGCCCCTTCTTCCACGATGCCCTCATCACCGGCGAGGCGCAGCGCATCCTGGCCGCACCCGGAGCCCGAGGGGAACGCATCTACATCGAAGGCACCGTCTATGACGGCGACGGCCTTCCCGTACCCGACGCCCTCGTCGAAATCTGGCAGGCCGACGCCGCCGGACGCTTCCCCCACCCCGCTGACCCCGAGTACCGGCTGGCCGACCCGGCCTTCCGCGGCTTCGGCCGTTCTGACACCGCGAACGACGGCCGCTTCCACTTCGAGACGATCCGTCCAGGCCGTAGAACCGGGCCGGACGGCGACGGACACGCCCCTCACGTCAACGTTCGTGTCTTCGGCCGGGGGCTGCTTGTTCACCTCGTCACCCGCCTCTATTTCGAAGATGAGCCGACCAACGCCACCGACCCCGTGCTCGCGCAGATAGCTCTGGACCGGCGATCGAGCCTCCTGGCACGGCGCGTGGCCGACGGACCACCCCCATGCTATCAGTTCGACATCCGGCTTCAGGGAACCGGTGAAACCGTCTTCTTCGACCTTTGAATCGCGTAATCACCCGGTCCGTATGGCGCTCTCTCCCACCGACTCCCACCTCTTCGGTGCCCTGTTCTCCGACGCGGAGATGGCGGAGCTCTTCTCCGACGCAGCCTGCATCCGGAGCTGGCTCGACGTTGAAGCATCGCTCGCACGGGTGCAGGGGCGTCTGGGTGTGATCCCGGCCGAAGTGGCCCAGCACATCGATGCCGTGCTGGCCAATCTGCCCATCGACCCGGACGGGGTACGGGCAGGCATCGCACGGGATGGCGTGCCGATCGCGGCGCTGGTGGCCCAGGTGCGGCAGGCCGTCGACCCGGAGGCGGCCCCGTACGTCCACTGGGGCGCCACGACACAGGATGTCATGGATACCGGGCTGGTGCTCCGGCTCCGCGCGGCGCTCCGTGTGCTCGAAAACCTGCTCGGCGACGTGATGAGCCGGCTCGCGGAGATGACCCGCGTTCACCGTACCACGCTCATGCCGGGACGAACCCACGCGCAGCACGCCGTCCCCATCACCTTCGGGCTGAAGGTAGCCGGCTGGCTCGCGCCGCTGATTCGTCACCGCCGGCGGCTGGCAGAACTGCGCCCCCGGCTGCTCGTCGTCCAGCTCGGTGGGGCCGCCGGGACGCTGGCAGCCCTCGACCAGCGGGGACCGGATGTGCTGCACGCCCTGGCGGACGAACTGGGGCTGGGTGTCCCCCTCCTCCCCTGGCACACCCAGCGCGACAGCCTGGCCGAGCTGGCAGGCTGGCTCTCTCTGGTCTCCGGCTCGCTCGGTAAAATGGCCCAAGATCTCATCCTGCTCGCACAGAGCGAAGTGGATGAAGTCCACGAGTCCTCCGAGGTCGGGCGAGGGAGCTCCAGCACGATGCCCCAGAAGCACAACCCCGTTGCCAGTGAAGTCATCCTCGCAGCAGCCCGGACGAACGCCACCCTGTTGGGTGCCCTGCACCACGCCCTCGTCCAGGAACATGAACGGGGCACACATGGCTGGCAGATGGAATGGATGGTGCTCCCACAGATGCTGGCCCTGACGGCAGCGGCCCTCCGGCAGGCCGCCTTCCTGGGACGGCACCTGGCCGTCGACGTGGAGCGAATGCGCCGGAACGTGGCGGACTCGCAGGGCATGCTGCTGGCCGAAGCGCTCCGTCTCGCCCTGGCCCCCCACCTCGGTGCCGACGCGGCTCGACAACTCATCGCCGAGGCTGGCCGCATCGCCCGTCGTGAGGGATTTCACCTCGTCGAGCTGGTTCGTTCCCGGACCGACGCCCCGGTCGACTGGGCGATCCTTCGCGACGAATCGACCTACCTGGGCGCTGCCGATGCCTTCATCGAACGCGTGCTGGCGGAGGCCGCGGACCTTCTCGACACCCCACCCCCTTCCTGACCCCGGATCCCTTCCTTTGCCCCATGCAAGACGTCGTCATCGTCAGTGCTCTCCGTACTCCCATCGGCCGGCTCGGCGGTGCACTGGCCGCGGTCCGCCCGGACGATCTCGCGGCACTCGTGATCCGTGCCGCGCTCGACCGGGTCGGGCTCGAGGGAGACGAGGTGGACGAAGTGGTCCTCGGCTGTGCCAATCAGGCCGGTGAAGACAATCGGAACGTGGCCCGGATGGCGCTACTCCTGGCTGGCCTGCCGGACCACGTGCCGGGGGTCACCGTCAACCGGCTGTGTGCGAGCGGGCTGACCGCCGTCAACGTGGCCGCCCGGGCGATCCGCGCCGGCGAGGGCGACGTGTTCGTGGCCGGCGGGGTCGAGAGCATGACCCGTGCGCCGTACTCGATCCCGAAGAACCCGCAGGCGTTCGGGCCGCCCGGCAACCAGACGGCCTGGGACACAAGCCTGGGCTGGCGCTACCCCAACCCGAGGCTCGCCGCACGCTTTCCGCTCGAAGCCATGGGCGAGACGGCCGAAAACATCTATGCGCTCAGTTGCACCGGGGCGCTTGCCGGAGGCGAGATCACCCGCGAGGAACAGGACCGGTTTGCCCTCCAGAGCCATGCCCGGGCCGTCGCCGCCCTGAACGCGGGACGCTTCGTCGACGAGATGGTCCCCGTCGAGATCCCCCGGCGGAAGGGTGATCCCGTCCTCGTGGACACCGACGAACATCCCCGTTGCACCCGGACGGAGCACGGGTTCGAGCTGGCAACGAGCCTGGAGCATCTGGCGGCCCTGCGACCGGCTTTCCGCGAGGGGGGCACCGTCACGGCCGGCAATGCCAGCGGTCTCAACGATGGGGCCTGTGCTCTCGTGCTCATGTCGGCCCGGAAAGCCAGCGCACTGGGCCTGCGGCCCCTGGCACGATGGGTAGCCTCAGCCGCGGTGGGCGTGGATCCCCGTGTGATGGGGCTAGGCCCCGTGACCGCCACACACAGGGCCCTCGCCCGGGCCGGAATCACCCTGGACGACATCGACCTGGCCGAGGTCAACGAGGCCTTTGCGGTCCAGGCGCTGGCCGTGCTCCACGAACTCGGCCTGAGCGAGGCCATCACGAACGTCAACGGCGGTGCGATCGCACTCGGTCACCCGCTCGGCTGCTCCGGGGCCCGCATCCTCACCACGCTCCTGCACGAGATGCAACGCAGGGCACGTGCCGGCGCGCGGATGCGCTACGGGCTGGCGACGCTCTGCGTCGGCGTCGGGCAGGGAGAGACCACTATCATCGAACGTTGCTGACCATGCGTACCGTCCCTGTGATCACGGCCGAGGAGGCCGCCCGGCTGGTTCCGCCCGGAGCAACCCTGATGGCCGGCGGCTTCGGCATGACGGGCAACCCCGTCCACCTGCTCCATGCTCTGGCCGAGCGGGGCACGGGCGGACTGACCTATATCGGTAATAACGTCGGCGAAGCCGGCCTGGGCGGGGGACGGCTGCTCCGTAACGGCCAGATCCGCAAGGCCATCGGGTCCTATTTCACCAGCAATCCCGAAGCGGTTGCCGCCGCACAATCAGGTGCGATCGAGGTACAGCTCCTGCCGCAAGGATCGCTGGCCGAGGCCATCCGGGCCGGCGGCGCCGGCCTGGGCGGATTCTACACCCCGACGGCGGCCGGCACCCTCCTGGCCGAAAGCGCCGAGACCCGTGAGATCAACGGGATACCGCACGTGTTCGTGCCGGCTCTTCGCGCCGACGTGGCCTTCATCCGCGCCTGGCGAGCCGACACGGCCGGCAACCTCGTCTACCGGATGACCGAACAGAACTTCAACCGGGCCATGGCCATGGCGGCCGACCTCGTCATTGCCGAAGTGGAGGAGATCGTGCCTGTCGGCATGCTCGACCCGAAC
Organism: Rhodocaloribacter litoris; assembly: GCF_011682235.2. Classification (NCBI taxonomy): domain Bacteria; kingdom Pseudomonadati; phylum Rhodothermota; class Rhodothermia; order Rhodothermales; family Rhodothermaceae; genus Rhodocaloribacter; species Rhodocaloribacter litoris. The sequence continues at coordinate 35,374 of NZ_CP076718.1, forward strand.
GAGATCCACACCCCCTGCCTCTTCGTGGACTACCTCGTACAGGCCCCTCTGACGCTCGACGACCTCGGCTCCTCGGCCTCGGTGACCACCAGTGCCCGGCGAGCGGACGATGCCCGCATGCTTATGGCACGACGCGCCTTCGCCGAACTGAAGCGCGGCGACGTGGTCAACCTAGGCATCGGAATCCCAACCCTCGTGGCCGACCTCATCGGCCCGGAAGACGGAATCATCCTCCACACCGAAAACGGAATGCTCGGCGTGGGCCCGGCCCCGAAGGAAGGCGGTGCTCTCGACTATCCCGTCAACGCCGGCAAAATTCCCGTGACGGCGCTGCCCGGTAGCAGCTATTTCGACAGCGCAGACTCCTTTGCCATGATCCGCGGCGGGCACATCGATGTAGCTATCATGGGCGGCCTCCAGGTGGATGCACATGGCAACCTCGCCAACTGGGCCGTACCCGGCCGACCGCTGCTCGGCGTGGGCGGCGCCATGGACCTCGCCGCCGGGGCCCGGCGACTCATTGTGACCATGTTCCACACCGACCGCGACGGGACGCCGAAGGTCGTGCCCACATGCACGCTCCCGCTCACGGCGGTCGGCGCCGTCGATCTACTCATCACGGACCTGGCCGTGTTTGCCTTCGAAAACGGCGCAATGGTGCTCCGCGAAGTCATGCCCGGCGTCACGCCCGACGAAGTCCGCGCCCGCACCCCGGCCCCGTTCCAAGACGGGACCAGCCGCCCTGCATGACCTCCTTCGCCCGCCACGACGCCTCCGGCAACTTCGAAAAAGGTTGTGAAGATTCCGAGATGGACTTCCTCGATGAATGATATTGATGCTCCAAATGATCTTTTTTAACCATAAAAGGCTTTTGAAAAGTTTAAAAGGATTGATTTTGAAAACAACTCCCCCGATTTCGATAGGACATCTCCAGCCGCCTTTGCTTAAAATTCTCGTAAAGAAGGCACCGATACCGGTAGCGCTTCGGTGCCACTTCTCCACTGCCAGCTCAAGTCCTCCCTCACCGCCATGTGCTACCCTGCTCTTTCCCTGCCTTCATACGGCCCCGTCGCGCGTCGCGCCTGGCCGGGCTGCACGTTCTTGCTGTTCCTGGGCTTGTTCATGACCGACCCGGGAAGTGCTTTGGCGCAAACCGTCTCCGGCACTGTGCGTGATGCCCAGGGTCAACCCCTGGCCGGTGCCACCGTCGTCATCGAGGGCACCTCCGTCGGCACCGCAACGGACGTCGACGGAAGATATACGATCCGGCTCCCGGGCCCAGGCGCTCACACCCTGGTCGTCTCTTTCGTCGGTTACGTGACGGCACGTCGGGAGATCAACGGCGAAGGCCAGCAGATCGACTTCCGGCTGGAAGAGGCTCCGCTGATGTTGAAAGACGTGGTCGTCACGGCGGAGAACCGCACCGCACTGGCCCAGGACGTCCCCATCGCCATGGCCCTGCTGAGCGGCGAAGAGCTCGAAACAACGGGCACGACGGACCTCTTGCAACTGCAATTCGAGGCCCCCGGGCTGCATCTCGTTCAGAACACCATTTTCAACCAGATCGGCATCCGGGGCGTCTCCTCGCAGGCCGGCGGGGAGTCCGAGCTTTCGGACCAGGCCGTCACACTCAATATCGACGGGGAATACATCAATCGCCCGACCTCGCTCAACGCCGCCCTCTACGACCTGGAGCGGGTGGAGGTGCTCAAGGGGCCTCAGGGCACCCTCTACGGGCGTAACGCCACGGCCGGAGCCATCAACATCATCACCAATAAGCCGGTGCTGAGACGTACCGAGGCCAGCGTCTCCGGCCAGTACGGAAACTACAACCTCGTCAAACTCACCGGTGCGCTCAACCTGCCCCTGGGGGACGTGGCCGCGATCCGCCTGGCCGGCCTGCTAGACCGGCACGACGGCTACCGCGACGGCGGGCCGGCCGGACGCATCGACGACGGCAACGTCATGGGGCTTCGCCTCGGCCTTCGCCTCGACCCGGCAGCGACGTTTTCCCTCTACGTCGCCGGCGAGTACAACCGCACCGATCAGCAGGCCCCCTCCCAGTACGGCGTCAACGTGGCCCAGGCTGCGCCCTCCCTCATCGGGCAACCGCCGGCCACGTTCTCCACCGAACTCCCGAAGGACTTCGATGTGGCCACAGGCGGCTTCCTGAAGATCGACCAGTATGCCCTCCGGGGCCGCCTGCGTTACAGCTTCGGGCCGGCCTGGCTCACCTATACGGGCGGCTATCGCTACGCCGAACTGGCAGGATACCAGCCCCTGAACGGGTTTTTGCCGGAAACCTTCAGCTTCGACAACAACTTCGGCATCAATACCCACAGCCATGAACTCCGGCTCAACGGGGAAACCCCGCGGTTCATCTGGCAGACGGGTATGTTCTACGGCTACGAAAACCAGGACGTACGACGCGGCCTGTTTCTCCCCGCCGCAGCCGGTGCCTTCGGCGGCCGCATCCCCTTCCTCAACTACTCGATCTTCGACGTGACTTCCTCAACCTTCGGTGTGTTCGGGCAGGCCACCTACAACGTCACCGAACAACTCGGGCTCACCGGAGGACTCCGGTACACCCACGACGAGAAGAAGCGCACGGGCCAGCAACTGGGAGTCCCCCCCTTCGTCCCCGGCGCACCGGCGTACTTCTATCCGGATGCCCGCCCGCAACTGAACGACCCGGGCATGGTGGACCGATTCGGCGAAGGCAACTGGAGCCAGGTAACCTGGATGGTAAACGCCGACTATGACTTCACCGAGGACAACATGGCCTATGCCAAGGTGAGCACGGGGTACAAGGCTGGCGGGTTCGACGAGCTGGGACCCTACGATCCGGAGTATCTGACCGCGTTCGAGGTCGGCTCCAAGAACCGATTCCTGGATGCCCGGCTGCGCCTCAACGGCTCGACCTTCTTCTACGCCTACCGGGATCAGCAAGTCACCGTCTTCTTCAACACCGAAATCGGAGGCACCACCCAGAACGCCGGAAGTACGAACATCTTCGGGATCGAACTGGACGGAGAGTTCCTGGCCACCGCTCGCGACCGGTTCCGCTTTTCCATCAACTTCCTGGAGGCCAAGTATCACAAATTTCCCACCCTCGTCAACGTAGTCAGCGGCGACCAGGTGAGCGTGGACCTGTCCGGCAATCGGCCCGTGCATTCGCCCCGCTGGATCCTGATCGGCGGCTATGACCGGGACGTTCCACTGGGACCAGGCATCCTCAACATCGGTGTCAAGACGCAGTACAAGTCGGCATACTACCTGACCCCCTTCAACTTCGCCATGGAGCGGCAGGATGCCTATACGAAGACAGACGTGGACGTCGCCTACCGCCATCCGGACGGACGGTGGGAGATCGGAGCCTTCGTGCACAACCTAGAGGACAACCGGATCATCACGTATGCGGCCTTCACCGGCGGCGGCATCGACCTCTACAACTGGATCTTCGGAGCGCCTCGCACCTACGGCGTGCGGTTGAGTTACCTGTTCCGCTGAACAGCCACGTGGCGGTCGCCGCGGGCACGGCGGCGACCGCCACGTTCCCCGTATCCTTCCCGCTCTATCGAACCCATGCGCTCCGACACGCCGCCCCCCCGTGCGGGCTTTGCCCAGGGTGCCATCATCATCGGCATCAACCTGCTGCCGATGATGGCCATCGTGGCCCTGATGCCGGTGGTCCCGGCCATTCGCAACAACTTCGCCGAGCTGCCGGGCATCGAAACCCTGGCCCCGCTCGTGCTCTCGGCGCCGGGCCTGTGCGTGGCCCTCTTTTCGCCGCTGGCGGGCTTTCTTACCGACCGGCTGGGGCGACGCAAGCTACTGATGCTCTTCACCTTCCTGTACGGCGCCGGGGGCATCCTTCCCTTCTTCGTCGAGAGCTTCCCGGCCGTGCTCGGCGGGCGGTTCCTGCTCGGCATTGGCGAGGCCTTCGTCCTCACGATCGGCAATGCGCTGCTGGGTGACTATTTCGACGAAGCCGACCGGGCCAAGTGGCTCATGTGGCAGGGCATCCTCGGGTCGGCCTGCGGTACGCTGCTGCTGTCCCTGAGCGGCTACCTGTCCACCCTCGGCTGGAACTATCCTTTCCTGGTCTACGCCTTTGCCTTTGCCATCACAGGAGGCGCCTTTCTGTTCATCTACGAGCCCCGCATCACCCGAAGCAGGACCGAAACACCGACCGGGCCGCCCCCCCCTTTTCCCCTGCGCCTGGTGCTCCGCATCGGGCTGTTCACCCTGATGGCGTCCGCGCTGTACTTCGTCTATACGTTCCACTTTGCCCTGGCCCTCGATGCCATGGGCATCACGGACAGGCAGCAAATCGGCAACTACAGCGCGGTGGCCAGTATCGCCGTGCCGATCGGGGCCATCCTGTTCAAGCTCATCTCGGGCAAAAGCAGCCGATTCCAGTTCGCCTGCCTGTTTTGCCTGGTGGGACTTGGGCTGATCGGGATCGGGCTGGCCGTCAGCGTGCCGGCCGTCGTGGCGGCCGCTTGGATCCAACAGCTCGGTGCCGGCATGGCCATCCCGGTGCTGATCGCCTGGGGCCTGCGCGAGGTGCCCCCGGCCTTCCGCGGCCGGGGCATGGGCTTCTGGGCCAGCGGGTTTTTCCTGGGCCAGTTTCTCTCACCCTTGGCCGTCTCCGCCGTGCGGGATGTGACGGGCAACCTGCTGGTGACCTTCGTGGTCTTCGGCACCGTCTGCCTGGCCGTTGCTGCGGCCAACCTGTTCCTGTCCCGGCGCGAGGTCGTCCCGGCCGGCATCCCCAGCGGCTTGCCATGAACCCGACAACCTGTGACCAACCATGAGACCTGCCATCAAGCGAGGCGTAAGCCTCTACAGTTATCAGGAGGAATATTTTCTGAGGAAGATGACGCTCGAGGACTGCATTGCGGCTGCGGCAGCGGCCGGAGCTACCGGCATCGAGGTCGTCGGAGAGCAGATGTTTCCCGGCTTTCCCCGACTGAGCGAGGCCTTCCTCGAACAATGGTTCGGCTGGATGGAGCAGTACGGCGTCGAGCCGGTAGCGCACGACATGATGCTGGACCTGGAACCCTACAAGGGCCGGTACCTGACGCTGGACGAGCAGCTAGCGTCAGTCCTTCGCGACCTGCACTTCGCCCGGCAGCTTGGCTGCAAAGTGGTGCGGGTCATCGTCAATGCGTCGCCGGAGCTCATGGAGCGGGCCATTCCCTATGCCGAGGAGATGGACATCAAGCTGGGCATCGAGGTGCATTCCCCCTGGCACCTTCACTCGGCCTGGATGACCCGGCATCTGGAAGTGATGGAGAAGACGGGCACGAAGCACTTCGGCTTCATCCCGGACGGCGGCGCCTTCACCCGGCGCCTGCCGCGTGTGGCCGTCGAACGCATGATCCGTGAGGGGGCTGATGAGAAGATCGCCGCTTTCGTCTGCGAGCAGCACGAAAAAGGCGTGCTGGCCGAATACATCATCGCCGAGGTAGAGCAGATGTCGAATCGCCCGATCGACCGGGCTCTGGCCATGATGACGCGGCACAACGTCTTCAGCAATCCCCGGAGCATCGAACAGTTCGAGGGACGCATCGTGCATGTGCACGGGAAGTGTTACGAGATGCTGGAAGACAGCCTCGATGGCCGACCCTACGAATACAGCATCCCCTACGATGAGATCGTGGCCGCCCTCAAGAACATCGGCTTCGACGGCTATATCTGCACCGAATACGAGGGCAACCGTCACATCCAGGACATCATGGAGGTGAACAGTGTGGAGCAGGTACGCCGCCATCAGAGGATGCTCGAACAGCTCATCGGCTAGCGCTTGCCGCCTTCTTTCACCTGTAGACCCGATCCGATTCCCATGTTCGAAAAGTATATGATCGTGCCCGAGGAGGCACGCAACGTCACCGAAAACGGTCGTGTCACGGGGTTCCAGTTCGGGGCACGGTTGCCCTACTACCGGGGCGTCGGGCTTTCGCTCGTCGAGGACATCCAGGTGAAGATCGACGGGGAGCCGGTCGCCCCGGAAAACCTCACCGTTACCGTCCACGGCAACACCTACACCCTCGAGGAGATGGCACGCACCTTCGAGGACCGCTGGGAGATGGGCGAGGTGGCCCTGATCACCATCCGGCGCGAGGGAGGCCTCCCGCCGGGCGAACACACGATCGACCTGCTCCTCAACCTGCGCATCTCGTACCTGCCGTTTCCGGCGATCCGGAAAGCTACGAAGACCATCAAGATTCCCTGATCCATGGGCCCACTAGACCAGTTCATCCTCGCCGATGACGCCCTGACGGCCACTCCTACCGGCGGTGCCGTGGCCTTTCGCTCCCACTGGTACCGGTCGCTGCCGCTCTCGTGCATGGAGGTTCAGTTGAGCCTCGACGGTCGGCCAATCCCCCCGGAGGCCATGACGATCGTCGTGAACGGACACACGTATCCGGTCGAAGCCATGCCCGGGCTCATCGACGAATGGCTCTTCATCACCGACGCCGCCACGCTCCGCTTCGCCTGTACTCCTCCACTGGAGCGGGGCCGGGCCTACGCGGTGACCCTCCGCCTCGACCTCTACCCGCCCTACATCCTCGTCGGCCCCGACCAGGAGCCGTTGCTGGCTTCCAGCACCGTTACACGAATCCTCACGGCTGCATGACCTTCCTCAACGCCCCACCTGCCATGTCCGAAATCAAGCTGGCCACGTCGCTCTTCTCGTATGCCATCGAGTGGCAATCGCGGACCTGGACGCTGGAGGACCTGCTGGCCCGGACGCGGGAGATCGCCCTCGGTCCCGGCCTGGAGATCATCGGCTTCCAGACTCTGCGCGGCTTTCCCCGTATCACGGATGCACAGGTGGCCGAGGTGCGGGGCCTCATGGAAAAGTATGCGTTCGAGCCGGTGTGCCTGGGCGCCAACGTGGATGTCCGTCTCCGGCGGGATCGGCTCATGACGGCCGATGAGACGGTGGCCTATCTGATCCCCCAGGTCGAGGTGGCGGCCCGGCTCGGGTTTCCCGTGCTCCGGGTCCAGATGACCGCCGGGCCGGAAGTGTACCGGAAGCTGGTTCCAACGGCCGAGCGGCTCGGTGTCAGATTGGGGATCGAACTACACACGCCTTACGGGGTCGATCATCCCCGTGTGCTCGCCATGCGTGCGCTTGTCGAGGAACTGGACACACCCTATCTGGGCTTCATACCCGACTTCGGCACGTCCATGCGGTCCCTCCCCACCGCCCTGCTCGACAGCTTCCGCGCCGTCGGGGTGAGCGAGGAAGTGCTCGCCATCACCCGGGAAGTCTGGGCCCTGGACGCACCGGCACCGGAACGGTTCGCCCGGCTCCGGGAACGCGCCTCGGCCGTCGGCGCCACTCCCCAGCAGTTGGGTCGCCTCAACATGGCGCTGAGCATGTGCGGGCGACAGCCCCCCGAGCAGTGGGCCGAGATCGTGCCCCGGACGGTGCACCTTCACGGCAAGTTTTACGGCTTCGATGCGGACGGGCGTGAACCTTCGTTCGACCACGAAACCATCCTCCGGGTGTTCCTGGACGGAGGCTACCGGGGCTACATCTCTAGTGAATACGAGGGAACGGCCTTCACCGATGCCTACTCCGGCTTCGAAATGGTGCGCCGTCATCATGAACTCCTTCATTCCATTTTACAGACCCTAGAGCAGCGATGAAGGTCGATGTTCTGATCGTGGGCACCGGGCCGGTAGGGGCCACGTTTGCCCGGTTGCTCTCCGAGCGCCGGCCCCGGGCCCGCATCCTCCTGCTCGATCTCGGCCCGCGCCTGACGGCGACGGCCGGGCTGCATGTCAAAAACATCGCGGATGCGACGGCGCGTGAACAGGCCCAGGTTCGCTCCCAGGGTCCCTACCGGCATCCCTACCCCGCCGTGAGTGTCCCCGAACGGGCGGAGGCCGTCCGGGCCGGTCTCCGCCATCCCGACTTTCTGGCGCGTCCGGGCACGCACCTCGTGGCGGAGACGGAAGAGGACCTCGCCGCGACCGAGATGCCGGCGGCGGCGCTCTCGAGCAACGTAGGCGGCATGGCGGCCCACTGGACCTGTGCCTGCCCCCGACCCGGCAACGGCGAACGCATCCCGTTCCTGGCACCGGAAGACTACGAGCGCACCCTCACCATGGCCGAGCGCCTTCTCCACGTGCGGCAGGATGCTTTCCCCGAAACGCCGGAAGGCGCCGCCATCCTGCGCGTGCTGGGCCAGGCCCTCAATGACCTCCTTCCCCCGCACCGCAGGGTGCAGCGGATGCCCCTGGCCTGCCGTCTCGATGCACAGGGACGTCGCCACTGGACCGGCGTCGATACGATCCTGGGCGAGGCGGCCCGGCCCGGCTATGAGGGTCCCATCACGATCCGGTCCGAAACACTCTGCCGCATGCTGCTGGTAGACCGGGACCGCGTGCGGGGAGCCGTCGTGGAGGATCTCCGAACCGGAGTGCAAGAAACCATCGAAGCCCGCGTCGTCTTCGTGGCCGCCGACTCGTTCCGAACGCCGCAACTCCTGTGGGCTTCTGGCATCCGCCCGCCCGCTCTCGGGCGCTATCTCAATGAACACCCGTTCATCTTTACGTTCGTAGAACTGCGGCCCGATCTGGTCAACCCCGAGGATGCTCCGGCCTATGACCCGGCGGCCCGTGATGATCCCACGATCGGCGTCTTCTGGGTTCCCTTCGAGGCCCCTTCCCATCCGTTCCACGGCCAGATCATGCACATGGACGTCTCCCCGCTCCAGACCCGCTCCGAGCGCGATCCCCGGCACATCGTCGGGCTCGGATGGGGACCGCTCAAGGAGATGCGGGCCGAAGACCGGATCGTGTTCTCCGACGAACGCACCGATCACCTGGGCATGCCCGCCATGACGGTTTCCTACAGCCTTACCGAGTACGACCTCGAAGCCATCGAGGCGGCCCGTGAAGAGCAGGCCCGCGTGGTGGCGGCTTTCGGGCGTATTCTCGAGGAGGGACGGCAGACGCTGATGCCGCCGGGCAGCTCGCTGCACTATTGCGGCACGGTCCGGATGGGCGAAGTCGATGACGGTACGTCCGTCTGCGATCCGTCCTCCCGGGTGTGGGGACTCCAGAACCTGTTCGTGGGCGGCAACGGGGTGATCCCGCTGCCCACAGCCTCCAACCCCACCCTCCACAGCGTAGCGCTGGCCGTGCTGGCCTGCGACCATGCCGCCGAACTTCTTTGAACGAGCGAGCCCCATGCCATCGACCCGTCCCCCCACCGGCCCCGACGTGCCCACCCTGACGATGCAGACCCTCGACCGCTTCCACCACCTCCCGGAAGGCGGTCCCCTGGGCGCTTCCAGGGTATGGGGCGGTTTCCACATCAACCGGATCGAAGACTATCTCGCCCACCTGCCGTTTCCGCTGCCGCCGCACCGCAAGGCCTTCACCGACATGATCTTCCTCACCGGAGGCACTTCGGTCCGCTTCAAAGGGCTGACGAAATACACGTTCGGACCCGGCCAGCTCTTCGTACTTCCCGCCTACCAGATCACCGCCCACGAACATATGAGCCCGGACGCGCGGGGCTTCTATCTGCACTTCAACCCGGAGATGCTACGCGAGCGGGGCGTGGACGACCAGCGCTTTGCTATTCTAAACTTCACCATTCATCCGGTCGTGACGTTCCCCCCTGCCACCCGTCAGGCCGTGCTGCACCTCTTCGAGCGACTCGAAACGATCTACCAGACCCTCGATCCTCCCGACCTCGACCTGGTGACGGCCTACCTCGTCGCCCTCCTCTTCGAGGCCGATCGCTGCATGGATACGTGCACGACCCGGTACCGGAACGCCGCAGCCTACCTCACCCAGCGTTTCAAAGATGCGCTCTCCCGCCACATCTACGAACTCCATACGGTACAGGCCTATGCCGACCTGCTGGGCGTAACCCCGAACCACCTCAACAAATGCGTCCGCGCCACGCTAGGCCGCCCGGCCAAGAGCCTGATCCGGGAAATGATGGTGATGGAGGCCAAACACTTCCTCCGCCATTCGTCACTCCAGATCGCCGAGATCGCCTTCCGGCTCGGCGAACAATCGCCGAGCAATTTCGCCCGCTTCTTCAAGTCGGAGACCGGGCTGACCCCGCGCGAATACCGAGAATCGCTCACGTGAGTCCCATGTCCACCCTGCTTCGCTGCCCGATCCGGCTGGTTGATCTGTCGCTCCCCATCTCCGAGCGCATCCGGGAGCCGCTCCCTACCCGGATCGAGCGGGAGGATCATCGCACGGGCGCCCTCAACATGGCTCGGACCCTGCTGGGCGATGTCACGCCCGAAGCCTTCCCGGACGGCCTGGCCCTGGCCGGCGAGGTCCTGATGCTGACAGCCCATGCCGGCACCCACGTCGACGCGCCCTGGCACTACCATCCAACGGCCGGCGGCCGCCCCGCCCGCACCATCGACCAGCTTCCCCTTGACTGGTTCTTCCACGATGGGGTCGTGCTCGATTTCTCCGACCGGCCCGAGGGAACCTGTCTGGAACCAGAAGACCTCGAACACAAGCTGGATGCGATCGGCTATACGCTCAAACCCTTCGACATCGTGCTGCTCCGCTGCGATGCCGACAAACGGGCCTATGACCCCGACTACGTCCGCATTCACGTCGGCGTCTCCGCGGAGGCTACGCGCTGGCTCATCGACCGGGGCATCCGTGTGATGGGGACGGACGGCTGGGGATGGGACGTCCCGCTGCACCTGCAGGTCGAAGCCTACCGGCGTCGGCCGCGCCCGGGCGTGATCTGGGCCGCCCACTTCGTCGGGATCGAGGCCGAGTATTGCCAGATCGAGAAGCTGGCCAACCTCGACCATCTCCCTCCCTACGGGTTCATGGTGGCCTGCTTTCCGGTCAAGATCGAACGGGGAAGTGCCGGGTGGGCCCGGGTCGTCGCCCTCGTGCCCGAACAAGCAACGGATCTCCCTGCAACCCTATCGCCGCCCCCGGCGGGCTGATTATCGACCTTTCCACAACCCAACTACGTTCCGATCATGGCTCGCAACCCGCATTTTTTCTCCCAGCTGGCCCACGTCGAGGTACTGACCACCGACCTGAAAGCCTCCGTCGCGTTCTTCGAGGAGATCGTCGGCCTGGACGTCACCGGACATGGAGACGGTTCAGTCTACCTCCGTGCATGGGGCGACTATTTCCATCATTCTCTCAAACTGACCCAGGCTGACGCCCCCGGCCTGGGCCATCTCGGCTGGCGTGCCGACAGCCCGGAGGCCCTCGACGAGGTGGTAGCCCATATCGAAGCCCTGGGCCTGGGCGAGGGCTGGCATGAAGGAGAGCAGGGCCATGGACGAGCCTATCGGTTTCGCACGCCCAACGGACACGCCTGCGAGGTGTTCTGGGAGGTCACCTGGTTGCGTGAAACCGGTACGCGCGGGAGCGTCTTTGCCGACCGCTATGCGAGCAACCGGCGTCGTGGCGTGTGCCCCCGGCGCTTCGATCATGTAACGCTCAACACGGGCAACTATCCCGCCGACAAGACCTTCTGGAAAGGACTCGGCCTCAAAAACCCCGACGAGATCCGCATCAACGACGACCTGCCGCCGGTGGGAGGGCTCTTTACCGTGGGCAACCTTTCACACGATATCGCCATCTTCACGGATCCGGCCCTGCAACCTGGCGAGGGCGCTCTCAACCACGTCTGCTTCAACCTGGACAGCCGGGAGGAAGTGCTCCTGGCCTGCGACTGGTTCATCGAATGCGGCTACCGCCTCGCCATGGGCCCCGGGCGCCATCAGGCCGACGAGGGATTCTTCATCTACGTCGACGAGCCGGGCGGCAACCGGTTCGAGTTCTATGCCGGCGCACGGCTGGTTTTTGCACCCGACCACGGCCCCGACATCCACTACCTCAAGGACAACCCGAACGATGCCTGGGGCAACTACAACCCCTGGTCCGGCGATGGAACCTTCAAACCTGAGCACGGTAGCTTCCGGCGCCAGGAGTGAAACGTCATGCCCGCTCCCCTCTCGCCCCAGGACCGTGCCCTGACCCTGCTTGCGGTGTTGCTCGCCCTGTTCCTCGGGGCGCTCGACCAGACCATCGTGGCGACGGCCCTGCCGCGCATCGTCGAGGACCTCCAGGGCATGACGCGCTATGCCTGGGTGGCCACCACCTACCTGCTCGCCTCGACGGCCATGGTCCCGGTCTACGGCAAGCTGGCCGACATCATGAGCCGGCGGACGATCGAGCTCTGGACGATCGGCCTGTTCCTCGCCGGGTCGGCCCTGTGCGGCCTCGCCGGGGAGTTCGGAACACTCCCGGTGCTGGGCGACGGAATGAACCAGCTCATCGTCTTCCGGGCGGTGCAGGGCCTCGGAGCGGCCGGCCTCTTCGCCATGGCGTTCATCGTCATCGCCGACCTGTTCCCACCGGCCGAGCGGGGGCGCTACCAGGGGTTCGTGGGCGCCACGTTCGGCATCGCCAGCGTGCTCGGCCCGCTCCTGGGCGGGCTCTTCGCCGACCATGGCGACGCCCTGTTGCCCGGCGTAGCCGGCTGGCGATGGGTGTTCTACGTGAACCTCCCCTTCGGCCTCCTGGCCCTCTGGTTCGTCCTCCGGCATATGCCGCGACTGGAACCCGCCCACCGCGGGCGGCTCGACGTGGCCGGTGCCCTCCTCCTCGTGGGCGGGCTGGTCCCGTTCGTGCTGGCCCTCCAGATCGACAAGACGGCCCATCCCTGGACGAGCCCCTTCACGCTGGCCCTGCTGGGCGCGGCCGGCGTCCTGCTGCTCCTGTTCGTCTTGCGGACACGCCGCGCCGAGCACCCGCTGATCACCCTCGACCTGTTCCGCTGGCGCATCTTCGCCGCGTCTGTCGGCGCCGTCTTCTTCCACGGCGCCGGCTTCCTCGGCCTGACCATTTTTCTGCCCCTCTACGTGACGGGCGTGCTGGGCACGAGCGCCACGGCGGCCGGCACGACGCTCATCCCGCTCTCCCTGAGCATCGTCTTCGGCTCGACGGTGAGCGGCCAGATCGTCTCCCGTGTAGGGCGTTACAAGGCCTTCATGGTCGGCGGCGGCCTCGTCGTCATCGCCGGGATCGCCGGGCTGACGCAGCTCTCGACCACAACGCCCTTCTGGGCCGTCGTCGCCCTGATGATCATCTGCGGGCTGGGCCTGGGCCCCACGTTGCCGCTCTTTCCGCTGGCGGTGCAGAACGCCGTCGATGCGCGCCGACTGGGCCAGGCCACGAGCGCCATCCAGTTCTTCCGCCAGATCGGCGGGGTCGTCGGAACGGCCGCGCTGGGGACCGTCCTGGCCCTCACCCTCGTGAAAGCCCTCGGCCCGGACGTCTCCGTCCGCGTGGGCGAGGGGCTGGCCGGGACGCCGGCGGGACCACCGCCGGACGCGATCCGGGAGGTCTACGCCCTCGCCATCCGCCGCGTCTTCACGCTGGCGCTCCTGCTCGTCGCGACCGGCTGGGTGTTCACGCTGTTCGTGCCGGACCTGCCGCTCCGGAAGACGTTTTCCGAGCCCGCGGCGGCCTGAGTCGCCCGGGACCGTCACGCCTCACCGTGGAGCTCCTGCTCCGGACCGGACGGGGTGTGCGCACACCGGGCCGTTTTCCCGAAGTCACGCGGGACAAGGTGTTGCTTTCTGTCCGGAAATGCTATCTTGCCCCGGTTTGTCTCCCCCCGACCCAACCGGAGAGCGCATCGATGAGCGTGCTTGCAACCATCGACTGGATCGTGATCGCCGGATACTTCCTGGTCATCCTGGGCCTGGCCTGGTGGGTCATCCGGCAGAAGACGGACACGACGACCGACTATTTCCTCGCCGGCCGCCACCTGGGATGGCTTATCGTGGGGGCTTCCATCTTCGCCTCCAACATCGGCTCCGAGCATCTCGTGGGCCTGGCCGGCTCCGGCGCAACCGACGGTGTGGCGCTGGCCCACTACGAACTACACGCCTGGTGCCTGCTGGTGCTGGGCTGGGTCATGGTGCCCTTCTACATGCGCTCGAAGGTCTTCACCATGCCCGAATTCCTGGAGCGTCGCTTCTCGCCGCCGGCCCGGACCCTGCTGTCGCTCATTTCGCTCGTGGCCTACGTGCTGACCAAGATCGCCGTGGGCATCTTCGCCGGCGGGGTCGTCTTCAGCGTGCTGATGCCCGAGCTGCACTTCCTGGGCATGAACAGCTTCTGGCTGGGCTCGGTCCTGGTGATCGTCTTCACCGGGGTCTACACGGTGCTGGGGGGCCTGCGGGCGGTCGCCTACACCGAGGCCCTGCAGACACTCATCCTGGTGGGCGGCTCGTTCCTGGTGCTGGTCTACGGCCTGAAGGCCGTCGGCGGGTGGGAGCGGCTCTACGAGATCGCCGGCTCCGAGATGTTCGACCTCTGGAAGCCGCTCGTGCCGGCAGGCTTCACCCCCACCTGGGCCCCCGTCCTCGGCCCGGGCGAGATGGCCTGGTATTTCAACGACCAATATCCCTGGGTGGGCATGCTCTTCTGCGCCCCGATCATCGGCCTCTGGTACTGGACGACGGACCAGTACATCGTGCAGCGGGCGCTGGGAGCCCCCAACGAAACGGAGGCGCGGCGGGGAGCCATCGCGGCGGCTTTCCTGAAACTGCTGCCGGTCTTCATCTTCATCATCCCGGGCATCATCACGTTCGCGCTGGCCAAATCGGGTCAGGTACCGGCTTTTCAGGAGGCCCTCTTCAATGAACAGGGAGAGCTGGTGCGGGAGAACGCCCAGGCCGCCTTTCCCCTGCTGGTGGCCCACGTCCTGCCGGTCGGGGTGCGCGGGATCGTGGTCGCCGGCCTGCTGGCGGCGCTGATGAGCTCGCTCGCCGGGGTGTTCAACGCCTCCTCGACCCTTTTCACGATGGACTTCTACAGCCGTCTCCACCCGGGAGCCTCGGAACGACACCTGGTCTGGATGGGGCGGGTGGCCACGGTCGTGATGGTGCTGATCGGGCTGGCGTGGATCCCGGTCATTCAGGGAGGGCGCGGGCTCTACGACTACCTGCAGGGCGTGCAGGCGTACCTGGCCCCGCCCATCTTCGTGGTCTTCTTCCTCGGGGTGTTCAACAAACGCCTGAACCGGCACGGTTGCCTGGCCGCCCTGATCGTCGGGTTCGCGCTGGGCCTGTTCCGCCTGGCCGTCGACACTCCCGTCGCCCTGATCGACGGGTTCTCCTACCCGGAAGGCTCCTTCCTCTGGATCGTCAACAACATCTTCTTCCAGTATTACAGCCTGGGCATCTTCCTGATCTGCGTGCTCGTGATGGTCGCGGTCAGCTACCTGACGGCCCCGCCCGACTATGCGCAGATCGCGGGGCTGACCTACGGTACCCTCTCCGCCGAGGACCGGGCCAGCAGCCGGGCCAGCTGGAGCTGGGTCGACGTGGCGGCCTCCGCGCTCGTGCTGGCGATGATCCTGGCGGCCTACCTGTACTTTACCGGCTAGTCTCCGTCCCGGCTGCACCCATGGCCCTTCGCCTCGTCGAGTTCACGGCACCGGCTGGCTTCACCCTGCCGGCCGACGTCACCGACACCCACGGGATCGCCCACCAGAACCGGCTGCCCCTGGCTACCGGTGACGTCCTCGTCCGCATCCTCCTCGACGCCGACCGTGCCGAGGGCTTCACCGAATGGCTGCACGAAGAGGCCGGGCTGCGGCCGGACCACCGGATCGTGCTGCTGCCGGTCGAGGCAACGGTGCCACGCCTCGAGACGCCCGGCGAGCACGAGGCGCCACCGTCGAGCAGTCCCGGCCGCATCAGCCGGGACGAGCTCTACGAGGACGTCAACGATGCCGTCAGCGTGACCGGTGCCCACTACGCGCTGGTGGTGCTCTCGACCATCGTAGCCGCCGGGGGCATGCTGCGCGACAGCGTGGCCATCGTCATCGGTGCCATGGTCATCGCCCCGCTCATCGGTCCCAACATTGCGCTGGCGCTGGGTACCACCCTGGGCGATCGGGACCTGCTCGGCCGGGCGTTCCGGATCAACGTCCTCGGGTTGCTGCTGGGGCTGGCCCTGTCCGTCGGGGCCGGCCTGGTGTTCGAGGTGGACCTGCAGGCGGCCGAGATCGCCTCCCGCACGCAGGTACAACTGGGCGATCTGCTGCTGGCGCTGGCGGCGGGCGTAGCCGGGGCGCTGTCCATGACGCGCGGCTATCCCTCGGCCCTGATCGGGGTCATGGTGGCCGTGGCGCTGCTGCCGCCGCTGGTGGCCCTCGGCATGTTGCTCGGCGCGGGCCGGTGGGACGCCGCCTACGGGGCGGCCCTGCTGCTGCTGACCAACGTCGTCTCCATCAACCTGGCGGCCGTGGCGACCTTCCTCGTACAGGGCATCCGGCCGATGCGCTGGTTCGAGGCGGAACAGGCCAGGAAGGCGACCCGCCTCGCCATCGGGCTGTGGGTGCTCGCGCTGGCCCTGCTGGTGGCCGCCATCCTCCTGTCGCCGGACGTGAAGCTTCCGGCCGGGCGCTGAAGCCTCCCCGTCACGCCGTCGGCTCTCGGGCGCCTCCGCCGATTCCGTGCTCCAGGCCACGCAGCTCGGCCAGGCCGCGCAGCCGCCCGATGGCCGGATAGCCGGGGCTGGCGGGCTTGCGCAGGTCGTCGAGCAGGCGGTGGCCGTGGTCCGGCCGCATCGGCAGCGGGACGCCCGGCGTGCCGTCACGCACGCGCCGCCGCTCCTCCTCGACGAGGGCCCGCACGACGGCGTACATGTCCACCGCCCCCGCCAGGTGCTCGCTTTCGTGGAAGCTGCCGCCGGGCTCCCGCCGTATGTTGCGCAGGTGGACGAAGTGGATGCGGCGGCCGAAGCGGTGCACCATGCCGGGCAGGTCGTTCTCCGGGCGCACGCCGAGCGAGCCGGTGCAGAAGGTCAGCCCGTTGGCCGTCGTGTCGGCCGCCTGCAGCACGGCCGCAAGGTCGGCTTCGGTGCTGACGACGCGCGGCAGGCCCAGCAGCGGATACGGCGGGTCGTCCGGGTGGATCGCCAGGTGCACCCCCACCTCCTCCGCCACGTCCGCGACGGCCCGGAGGAAGTAGGCCAGGTTCGCCCGCAGTTCCCGCTCCCCGACCTCCCGGTACGCCGCGAGCGCGGCCCGGAAGGCCTCGAGGTCATAGGCGGCGTGCCCGCCCGGCAACCCGGCCAGGATCGTTCGCGCCAGGCGTTCGCGGCCGGCTCCGGTCAGGGCTTCGAAGTGGTCCCGCGCCGCCTGCCGCAGCGGTTCGTCGTAGTCGCGGGCGGCGCCGGGCCGGCGGAGGATGAACAGGTCGAAGGCGGCCAGCGCGACCCGGTCGAAGCGCAGCGCCAGCGCCCCGGTCGGCAACGGGAACGCCAGGTCGGTCCGCGTCCAGTCGAGCACCGGCATGAAGTTGTAGCAGACGATGCGTGGGCCGCAGGCGGCCAGGTTACGGAGCGTCTGCCGGTAGTTGTCGATGTACCGGTCGCGGTCCGGCCCGCCCGTCTTGATGGCCTCGTGCACGGGCACGCTCTCGACGACGACCCAGCGCAGCGGCGCATCGCCGGGCCCCTCCTCGATCTGCCGGCGGCGGGCCCGGATGGCCTCCACGGGCCACACCGCACCCGCGGGGATCTCGTGCAGGGCCGAGACGATCCCCACCGCCCCGGCCTGGCGGGCATCCGCCAGCGTCACCGGGTCGTCCGGACCGAACCATCGCCAGGAAGGTAACATGCCGTTGCGTGCTGGTGCGGGTCGCTACGGGCCTCACCGTAGCGACGCGGGTGGATAGTCCGCCGGGTCGAAGGACGGGGGCGGGTACTGCGGGCTCATGGCCTCGAGCGTGTCGACGAGCAGTCGCGCTACGACCAGGTTGCGGAACCAGCGTTTTTCGGCCGGCACGACGTACCACGGAGCTTCCGGCGTCGAGCACCGGTTCAGGGCCAGCTCATAGGCCCGCATGTAGTCGTCCCAGCGCTTGCGCTCCTCCAGGTCCTGCGGGTTGAACTTCCACCACTTATCCGGCCGTTCCAGCCGCCGGCGCAGGCGTTCGAGCTGGTAGTCCTTCGAGATGTGCAGGTACACCTTGACGACGCGCGTACCGTGGTCGTGCAGGAGACGTTCAAAAGCGTTGATGTGGTCGTACCGCTTCTCGATGAGCTCCGGCGGGACCAGGCCGTGCACGCGCACCACGAGCACATCTTCGTAGTGGGAGCGGTTGAAGATCCCGATGTGGCCCTTTGGCGGCACGCGCTGGTGCACCCGCCAGAGGAAGTCGCGGGCGAGTTCCTGCGGCGTCGGCTTCTTGAAGCCGTAGATGCGGCAGCCCTGGGGGTTGACCCCTTTCATGACGCTGCGGATCGTGCTGTCTTTGCCGCCCGTGTCCATGGCCTGCAGGACCAGCAGCAACGCCTGCCGGTCCTCGGCGTAGAGCCGTTCCTGGAGCGACGAGAGCCGTTCGCGCAGCGCCGAGAGCGTCGCCCGGGCCGCGTCCTTGTCGTCCATGCCCTGGGTGTCGTCGGAAGCGATCGAGGACAGCCGGAAGCCGCCACCGGGCGGCACACGGTAACGGTCGTAGTCGATGTCGAGAGGGTGTTCGTTCACGGCGGCGGCGCGGGTTCGTCGTGCGGGCGGGTCCGGCGGGAAGATAACCAAAAAGCCCGGCAGCGTCGAGCCGCCCACGCCGGGGGCCGACGCCCCCGTGACGACGGCAGGCGGCCGGCATTCGTGACGCATCCGTGCAGCTCACGACGCACGCGTGCAGTTGGGCCCATGCGCTGCATCCGAAACCCCGGTGCTCCGTTTACCCGGTAGCATGTGCCCCGCCGGAAACCATGAGCGGCGAATACGCCACAACCCCTTCCTTTGCAAGACCATAACGACCAAACATATGAAAGCGCGATACCTCTTCCTCGCCCTCACGAGCGCGTTCCTGATCCTGCCCGGCCTTTCACACGGCCAGGGCCGGCCGCAGGACGGCGCCGCTCGCGGCAGCATCGGCGGCACCGTCCTGGACGCCGAGACCGCCGAACCGATCGCTTCGGCGACCGTCGGCCTCTGGCGTGCGGCAGACTCCTCCCTCGTCACGGGGACGATCACCGAACAGGACGGGCGCTTCCGCCTCGAGGGCATCCGGAGCGGCCGGTACTATGTCACGGTCAGCTTCGTCGGGTACGCGACCGAAACGATCCCGGACGTCGCGGTCGAACCCGGCAACCTGCAGATCGACCTGGGTACGATCCGCCTGGTGACCGACACGCAGGTGCTGGACGAGGTGGAGGTCGCCGCCGAGCGGACCCCCATGCAGATCCAGATCGACCGGACCGTCTACAACGTGGCGGATGCACCCGTTGCGATCGGGGGGACGGCCACCAACGTGCTGGAGACGATCCCGTCGATCGACGTGGATGTGGACGGCAACATCAGCCTGCGCGGCAGCGGCAACGTGGCCGTGCTGATCAACGGCCGCCCGGCGCCGGTCAGTTCCGAATTCATCGCCGCCTACCTGCGCCAGCTCCCGGCCGGGTCGATTGACCGCGTCGAGGTGATCCCCAACCCCTCGGCCCGCTACGAGCCCGAGGGCATGGCCGGCATCATCAACATCGTGCTCAAACAGGAGGCCGAGCTCGGCCTGGGCGGCACCGTGGTCGCCGGCGGGGATTCCCGGGGAGGGTACAACGCAAGCGGGACGTTCACCTACGGCCGGGGCCCGCTGAACCTGGCGCTCACCTACGGCTTCCGCCAGGAAAAGGGCGGCGGGGGCGGCAGCAGCTTCCGCATCAACCGCTACACCGATCCGCTCACCTACTTCGACCAGGACGAGGACGAGAACGAGGACGAGACGTCTCACCTGGTCAGCCTCTCGGGCGATTACCAGCTCTCCGCCCGCACCACGCTCAACGCCTCGGCCCAGGCCGGCTTCCGGAACGAAACGCAGCAGGAGTTCACCAACTTCCTCGTGCTTGACGACGCGCAGAGCCCGTTCCAGCACAACCGCCGCCTGACGGTCGAAGGCCGGGAGGGCTGGAACGCGGACTTCCGCCTCGGCCTGACACACAGCTTCTCCGGCGTCTCCACGCGCCGGGCCGGCGGCGGCGGAGGAGGCGGCTTCCGGGGAGGCCGGTGGGGCGGCTTCGGCGGCCGGGGACCGGCCCCGTCGCCGGGCAATAACGGCTCCAGCCACACCCTCTCCATCGAAGCCCGCTTCGACGCCTCGGCCAACAACAACGAAGACCTGTTCACCGAACGCCTGGGCGACAGCGGCGACCTGCTCGAACGGCAAAACGCCTACACCGACCGCGAGGACCAGGAATTCTCCCTCCAGATCGACTACGTGCGCCCCCTGGGCCCCTTCCGCCTGGAGGCCGGCTACAAGGGCGACCTCGAGTCCCTGTACTCGGACCTGTACGCCGAAAGTGCCGAAGGCGAGGAGCCACTCACGCCGGACGAAGGCCTGATCAACACGTTCGACTACGACCAGCAGATCCACGCGGCCTACCTGCAACTCGCCCGCCAGTGGGGCGCCCTCGGCGTACAGGCCGGCCTCCGCGCCGAACTGGCCAACACCACCTTCACCCTGCAAAACACGAACGAGTCGTTCGACAACGACTACCAGAGCCTCTTCCCGAGCGCTTTCCTGACGTACAAAATCTCCGAAACCACCACGCTGAGGGCGAGCTACAGCCGCCGCATCAACCGGCCGCGCACCTGGTCCCTGAACCCGTTCCCCAGCTTCGACGACCCGCTCAACATCCGCGTGGGCAACCCGTCGCTGCAGCCCGAGTACATCGACGCCTTCGAGCTGGGCTACGTGCAGTTCACCCCCTGGGGCTCGTTCACCCTGACGCCCTACTACCGCCGGACGACCAACGTAATCCGCTTCTACCAGCAGGTACGTGACGACGGCGTGACGGTGCGCACGTTCGGCAACTTCGCCACGTCGAGCTCCTCCGGCGTCGAGCTGATCACCTCCCTGGACGCCCGGGCGCTGCTCGACGGGCTGAGCGGCTACGTCAGCTTCGAGGGCTTCCGCATGGTCACCGACGGCTCCAACGTCGATGCCACGTTCCAGAACAACGCCTTCGGCTGGGGCGGCCGCCTCAACCTGAGCTACGGCCTCGGCGACGTCTTCGGCCTCGGCGGCGACCTGGACCTGCAGGCGACGGTGCGCTACCGGGCCCCGATGGACACCGAGCAGGGGCGTATGGGCTCGTTCTCGTGGACCGACGTGGCCCTGCGACAGGAACTGCTCCGGGGCCGGGCCAGCCTCACCCTCCGCGCCCGCGACGTGCTCGGCACGGCCGGCTTCCGCGGCATCATCGACCAGCCGGACCTGTACAACGAGTTCACCCGTGAGTTCGGCGCACAATCCGTCGGGCTGACGTTCACCTACTCGTTCGGCCAGGCGGACCGGCAGAACCGTCGCCCCATGCAACGCCCGGAAGAGGGCGGGGGCGACTTCCAGCCCGTCGAGATGGATTGAGTTCCCCCGATGCATCGGGCGTGGTGCGTAGCCCGCGGCTGCTACGGGCTACGCACCACGACGGCCTCGACCAGCCCCCGGACGGCATTGCACACGTACACCCGCTCGGCCCGGCGCAGGTCCTCCGGACGCAACTCCCGCTCGACGATGCCGGGACGGGTATCCAGCAGGTAGGCGCGGTAGACGCCGGGCAACAGCCCCGCACGAAGGGGGGGCGTGCACAGGTGTCCGTCGTGCTCGACGAAGAGGTTGGTCCGCGTCCCCTCGGTGACGGCGCCGGCGGTGTTGATCAGGAGCACCTCGTCCAGCCCGGCCGCCAGCCCGGCCCGGTAGGCCCGCTCGTAGCGGTCCCGGCGTGTCGTCTTGTGGTAGAGGAGCGGGTCGGCGGGGTCGACGCGTTCGGTGGCGAAGCCCAGGCGCATCACCGCCGGCGCGTCGCCCAGGGGAGTCACCCCGGTGGTGAAGCGGCCCCGGCGATCCAGGGTGAGGCGCACCCGGTGCGGTGCGTCGAGGCCGGCCGTCGCCGCGTCGAGGGTGGCCTGGAACCGCTGCCGGTCGAACGGGAAGCCGAAGCGCTTCGCCGAGGCGGCCAGGCGCGCCGCGTGGTACGGGAGCAGGCGGATGCCCCCCTCCCACCGCATCGTTTCGATCAGGGCGAAGTCATCCGTCATCATCGAAGAGAAAGCGTGTCTTCAGCAGGCACTCGGCGTACTCGTCCTCCGCGTTCGAGTCCCAGACGATGCCGCTGCCCGTCCCCATGACGCCCGCGTCGCCCCGCAGCGTGATCGTGCGGATGGCCACGTTGAAGACCGCCTCGTCGCCGGGGGCGGCGTAGCCGATGGCCCCGCAGTAGACGCCGCGCGGACCGGGCTCCAGCGTGCGGATGTGCTGCATGGCCCGGAGCTTGGGTGCCCCCGTCACCGAGCCGCAGGGAAAGAGTGCCCGGAAGAGGCCGGCGTAGCCGGTGCCGGGCCGCAGCGTCCCCTCGACGGTCGAGGTCATCTGGATGAGCGTGGGATACGTCTCGATGGTGAAGAGCGCCGGCACGCGGACGCTCCCGGGGAGGCAGCACCGGGAGAGATCGTTCCGCAGCAGGTCCACGATCATCAGGTTCTCGGCCCGGCTCTTCTCGTCGTGCCGGAGCCGCTGCCGCAGGGCCTCATCCTCGTCCGCCGTGCGGCCCCGGCGGATGGTGCCCTTCATCGGGCGGGTGCGCACGAGGTCGCCGCGCCGCTCGAAGAAGAGCTCGGGGGAGCACGAGAGCACCAGGGCCTCCGCCAGGCGGATCCAGGCGCCGTAGCGGACGGGCTGCCGCCGGCGGCAGGCCGCGTAAAAGGCGCGGGCCGACCCCTCGAACCGGAAGCGGTACGGCCCGGTGAGGTTGATCTGGTAGACGTCCCCTTCCCGGATCAGCGCCCGGACGGCCGCGACCCGGCGAGCGTAGGCGCCGGGCGCGTAGGCGAAGCGGCCGTCGGAGACGCGGTACGGCGCCCGGTCGTCGAGCAGCGCCGCCACGGCACCGGCTCCGAGCACCGCGGGGGCACGATAGACGCCGAACCAGGCCAGCGGCAACGCGGCCGGCGGTTGCGGCGGGGCGGCCGCGCGCTCGAGCGCATACCCGGCCTCGTAACTCAGAAAGCCGGCCACGTACAGCCCCCGGGCCACCGCCGCGTCGATCCCGGCCAGCACCCGGTGCACCCCGGCCGGTGTCCGGGCCGAAAGCACCCGCACCGGATCGACGAACAGCAGTCCCCGGGCCGGCCCGTCCTCCGGCGCCGGCGCATCCAGCAGCACCGTGCCGGGCCGCAGCAACACCGCCCCGGGTTCGGCCGGAACCCCGGGCGCCTCCGCTATGAGCATGTCCCGTGCCATCGGCGCGGGCAACGAGCCGCCCGCCGATTTGATCCGCCGCCGGCAGGTCCCCGTCAAAAATCCTGCATTTCCTCGCCCCCGTTCGCCCGGCAATGCTTAACTTTATCCCCGCTATCCGTCGCCTTATCCGTGAATCCCCATGCCCGAACCCGCGAACCGCCCCCGCAAGATCGGCGTGCTCCGGGGGATGGAAACGACCTTCCCCGACGCCCTCATCCCCTACATCAACAGCGAATACGCCGGCCGGAACGTCGTGGCCGAGTTCGTCCTGATCGACACGGTCAAGATGGACGACGAGCCGGGTTACGACGTCATCCTGGACCGCATCTCGCACGAGGTGCCCTTCTACCGCTCCTACCTCAAATGGGCCGCGCTCAAGGGCACGTACATCGTCAACAACCCGTTCTGGTGGAGCGCCGACGACAAGTTCATCGACAACGTCATCGCCCGGCAGGCCGGGGTGGCCGTGCCCAAGAGCGTCATCCTGCCGCACCGGCAACACCCGCCCAACACGCAGGCCACCTCCTTCCGCAACCTGAAATACCCGGTGGACTGGGACGCCGTCTTCGACTACGTCGGCTTCCCCGCCTTCCTCAAACCCCACGACGGCGGCGGCTGGCGCGGCGTCACGAAGGTGAACAACCCGGACGAGTTCTTCACCGCCTACAACGCGTCGGGGGACGACTGCATGATGCTGCAGGAAGGCATCGCCTTCGAGCACTACTTCCGCTGCTATGGCGTCGGACGGCAGAAGGTGCACATCATGCCCTACAACCCGCTGGCCGAGCCGCACCGGCGCTATTACGACGTGCCCGAGGGACCCTACGACGAGCAGCTCCTTCAGAAGATCGAGCGCGACGTGCTGGCCCTCTGCAACGCGCTCGGCTATGACCTCAACACCGTCGAGTTCGCCGTACGGGACGGCATCCCCTACGCCATCGACTTCATGAACCCGGCACCGGATGCGGACTACCACTCCGTCGGCCACGACAACTTCGAGTGGATCGTCCGGGCGATGGCCGAATTCCTCGTCGAGAAAGCCACCGAGGAACGACGGCCCCGGCAATTCACCGCCAACGGGTTCCTCGAACCGGCGGTCTGACCGAAGCCCCGGCGGCGAGAGGCCGGCCGCCCCACCGGTCCCGGAACACGTCCCCCCCTGCCATGCATACCCGCCTGCAACCCGCCATCGACTACTACCACAGCCTGATCGCCCGCGACCTGCGCGCCGCAGAAGAGCAGCTCGACCTCCTCCGCACGCAACAGGCGGAACGGCGCGTGCTCTTCGGGGATCGACCGCTGGCCGGCTGCCTCCGCCCCACCTTCCTCACCGAAACGACCTACACCGAGGTGCAGGACACGGTCTACCTCATCCGGCAGGCCGTGTTGCGCATCGCAGCCGCCTTCTTCAACGACTACGACCGGCTGCGCAACGAACTCGGCATGCAGGAATGGGAAGTCGAGCTGGCTTCCATCCCCACGAACGTCATCCGCCTGGCGGCCACGGCCCGGATGGACTCGTTCATGACGACCGACTCGTTCAAGTTCGTCGAGATCAACGCCGAGGTCCCTGCCGGCATCGCCTACATCCATGAGCTGGCCCGGATCTTCCGCGACCTGCCCGTCTTCCGGGCCTTCGAGCAAAAATATCCCGTGCGCTTCGTCTCGCCGCTCGAACACACGTTTGCGGCCCTGATCCAGATCTACCACGAGCAGTTCGACGGCCGGGAAGAAAAGCCCACCTTCGCCATCGTGGACCACCTCGACGTGCCCACCGTCCACGAGTTCCGTCTCATCCAGGCCTACCTGCAGCGGCTCGGCTATGCCTGCGAGATCGCCGACCCGCGCACGCTCGCCTGCCGCGACGGCTGGATCTACGCCAACGGCCGGAAGATCGACATCCTCTACCGGCGGCTCCTGCTCAACGAGTTCTACGCCATGAAGGACGATTGCAAGGCGTTCCTGGAAGGCTACATGGCGCAGAAAACCTGCTACCTGAACTCGTTCCGCACGAAGATGGTGCACAAGAAGGCCATCTTCTCCTTCCTGACCGACGAGCGCTACACGCACGTGCTCACCGAGGAACAGCGCCGTGCCATCGACCGGCACATCCCGTGGACACGGCTGCTGCGCCCCATGAAAACGACGTTCCGGGGGCTCAAGATCGACCTCCTGGAGTTTGCCCGGAACAACCGGCAGTACTTCATCCTCAAGCCCAACGACGAGTACGGGGGCAAAGGCGTCACGCTCGGCTTCGCCGTCAGCCAGCCGGAATGGGACGCAGCCCTCGACGAAGCCCTCGACAACGATTATGTCGTGCAGGAATGCGTCGATATTCACCGGGAACCCTTTCTGATGAAAACCGAGAACGGCTGGGCGCCGGTGCCGGTGGTCATCGACCTGGATCCGTATGTCAACGGCCCCTCCGTCGGGGGATGCCTCACCCGGATCTCGACCTCGAACCTGGCCAACGTGACCGCCGGCGGGGGCACCCTTCCCCTGTTCATCCTCCGCTATGCCTGAACGTTTGCCGGCGTGCGGCGTAGTCTGAACGCACCACACCCCACGAACCCTGGACCAACCCGAATCCCGATGTCGACGCCGCAGACCCCCGTTCGCGTGGCCGTGCTCGACCTGTACGACAACGAGCCGAACGAAGGCATGCGGGCCATCCGCGAGATCCTGGCGGCCAGCGACCGGCGATACCACGGCGTGCCGGTGACGTTCGACGTCTTCGAGGCCCGCTACCGCGCCGAGGTGCCGGGGCTCGACTACGACGTGTACGTGTCCTCCGGCGGCCCCGGCAGCCCCTTCGACGGCGAGGGCAAACCGTGGGAAACCGCCTACTTCAACTGGCTGGAGCGCGTCTGGGCACACAACAGCGGCACGAAGGACTCGAAGAAGTACGTCTTCTTCATCTGCCACTCGTTCCAGATGATGTGCCGTTTCTTCGAGCTGGGGGAGGTCACGCAACGCCGCTCCCCCTCGTTCGGCATCCTGCCGGTCCACCTGACCGAGCAAGGGCGCAAGGACTGGCTCTTCGAAGGCCTGCCGGACCCCTTCTACGCCGCCGACTTCCGATCCTGGCAGGTGGTGCAGCCCCACCGGGAACGGCTTCGCCGGCTCGGGGCCCGTATCCTCGCCCTCGAAAAGATTCGCCCGCACGTGGACCTCGAGCGGGCCGTCATGGCGATCCGCGTTTCCGGGGAAATCGTGGGAACCCAGTTTCACCCGGAGGCCGACCCGCCCGGCATGACGAAGCACTTCCTCAAGCCGGAACGCCGGGCCTACGTGATCGAGCACCACGGCGAGGAGAAATACCGGCGTATCCTGCGGCGGCTGCAGGAGCCGAACGCGCTCACCCGCACCCACAACGCCGTCCTGCCCAACTTCATCCGGCATGCCGTCACGAACCTGCGCCCCGAGCAGGCCCTGCGCCGGGTGGCATGAGGAGGGGTTGAAAACGGGCAGGCCGGAGGCATGCGAACGTCATTGCCGGCCCACCCTGCCATCCGCCGCCGGGTCGCGCCGCAGAACCCCGCGCGCATGAAAGACCGCTTTTCCGCTTTCCCGGCACGCATCCGGCGCCGCGCGTTGCGGTGGCTGCTCGGCGGGCTGGTGCTGTGCCTGGGGGGATCGCTGCTGTGGCCGCCGCCGGTAACGCACCCGCGGGCGGTGCCGTCGGCCAGCCTGCAGGTGACGGACCGGACGGGAGGGCTGCTGCGCGAGCTGCGCCCGTGGGGCCGGAGCCGGCCCGTCGCGCTCGACGACGTCAGCCCGCATGTGGTGCCGGCGCTCCTCGCCGCCGAGGACCGGCGCTTCTACCGGCACGTCGGCATCGACCCCGCCGCCGTCCTGCGGGCCGCGTGGGCCAACCTCCGCGCGGGGCGCATCGTCAGCGGCGCCTCGACGCTCACGATGCAGGTGGCCCGCCTCCTGCGCACACGGCACGGGCGCTCCTGGACCGGCAAGCTCGCCGAAGCCCACCTGGCCCTCCGGCTGGAACTATACCTGACGAAAGACGAGATCCTCACACTCTGGCTCAACCGGGCTCCGTTCGGCAACGGCGCCACCGGCATCGAGGCGGCCGCGCAGACCTATTTCGCCAAACCGGCGCGGGACCTGACACCGGCCGAGGCGGCCTACCTCGTGGGCCTGCCGCAACGCCCGTCCGAGCTCGACCCCTTCCGCCACCCCGACCGGGCCCGCGCCCGGCAACGGTACGTCCTTCAGGCCATGGAACGCGAAGGCTTGCTGACGGCCGAGGAGCGAAGGCGCCTGTCCGCCCTGCCGGTAGGGCTGGTCACCCCGCAGGAGCGGTTCCGCGCCCCGCACCTGGTCGAGCACCTGGCCCACACCGCCACCGGCGACGTGGTCGAGATCCGCACCACCATCGACCCGCAGCTCCAGGCGACGGTCGAAGCGCTGGCGCGGGGGCACCTCGGGCGCCTCGGCACCCTCGGCGTCGGCAACGCGGCGGCCGTGGTGCTCGACAACCGGACGGGCGACGTGCTGGCCTACCTGGGCAGCGTCGACTTCTGGGACGAGCGGGCCGGCGGCCAGAACGACGGCGTGCGGATGCTTCGCCAGCCCGGCAGCGCCCTCAAGCCGTTCACCTATGCCCTGGCGCTCGCCTCCGGCCGCTACACCCCCGCC
This sequence comes from Rhodocaloribacter litoris, assembly GCF_011682235.2. NCBI lineage: Bacteria > Pseudomonadati > Rhodothermota > Rhodothermia > Rhodothermales > Rhodothermaceae > Rhodocaloribacter > Rhodocaloribacter litoris. Next base: position 63,333 of record NZ_CP076718.1, read on the forward strand.
TCCATCCTGCCCGACATCGAGACGCCGATCCTGGAGGCCGGCGGGGCCTTCACGCCGGAGAATTACGACGAGCGGTACCACGGCCCGGTACCGCTGCGGCAGGCGCTCGCGTGCAGCTACAACGTCCCGGCCGTCCGGCTGGCCCGCGAGCTCGGCCCGCCGGCCCTGCTCGACCTTCTGCATGCCGCCGGCTTCACCTCGCTCGACCGCCCGCCGGAGCACTACGGCGTCGGGCTGACGCTCGGCAACGGCGAGGTACGCCTCATCGAGCTGGCCCGGGCCTATGCCGGGCTGGCCCGCGGCGGCAGCCTGCCCCCCCTCCGCTACGAGCACTGGCGCCGCACCGCCGCCGGCGACACGTTGCGCCCGGCCACGCCGCCCCCCGTGCCGGTAGGACTCGCCCCCCGGATCGTCTTCCTGATCACCGACATCCTGGCCGATCCCGAGGCACGGGCGCCCGCCTTCGGACGGGGCGGGCCGCTCGAACTGCCTTTCCCCTGCGCCGTCAAGACCGGCACCTCGAAAGACTACCGGGACAACTGGGCCGTCGGCTACACCCCTCGCCACACGGTGGCCGTCTGGGCCGGCAACTTCGACGGCCGCCCGATGCGGTGGGTCAGCGGCGTCACCGGAGCCGGCGCCCTGCTGAAGGCCATCTTCCTGGCCCTGGGTGACGGCGGAAACTTCACCCCGCCGCCGGACCTCGTGCGCGGGACGGTCTGTCCCCACAGCGGCGCCCGTCCCGCGCGGGCCTGCCCCACCCGGCGCACGGAATGGTTCGTCGAAGGCACCGTCCCGCAGGACACCTGCCGGGTGCACCGGCGCGTCCGCCTCGACCGGCGCACCGGCCTGCTCGCCGATGCCGGCACGCCGCCCGGGGACGTGGAGGAGAAGCTCTTCACCGTCTATCCGCCCCTGTTCCACCCCTGGATGCGGGCCAACCACCTTCCTTTCCCCCCCCGGATCACCGCCGCCGAGCGCCCCACCGCCGACACGACGCTGCACTACTCGGACCGCCTGCTCATCCAGTATCCGGAAGACGGCACCGTCTACCAGCTCGACCCCGTCCTGCGGCCCGCCTTCCAGCAGCTTCACCTGCGCGGAGCCACCGAACCCGGCCTGCTCGACGTCCACTGGCGCATCGACGGCCGGCGGCTGCCCGGAGACTACCGGACGGCCTCCTGGCCGCTCACACCGGGCCGGCACACGGTGGAGTTGCACGCCGTCACCCCGGAAGGCCTGCGCCTGCGCAGCCGCACCGCCCGCATCACCGTCTTCTCCTATCTCGAAGCCACCACATCCCGTTGAGCACACAACGGCACGCCCGAAAAGGCAGCCTTCGCTTTCCCGGCACGGCCCGGACAGGCGTCCCTACCCGATCTCGAACCACGCGTCCTCGAGGTCGATCCGGGTGTTTTGCATCGTGGCTTCGTGGGTTTTGATGGCGATGACGGCGGCCTCGTAGCCGCGCACGTAGTTCACGCTCGGCTCGAAGGGACCGAAGAAAAAGTTGTCCGTGAACTCTTTGAGTGCGTAGTAGAGCGTCGGTTCGACGCCGGGGATGGGATCCGTGGGCCCCAGGTCCTGCGCGTCGAGCTTCGTGGCGTTGGCCAGCAGGGCAATGCCTTCCTCCTTGTAGAACTTGTCCCGCCGGGCATAGACCTCCCAGCCGAGCATCGGGGCATCGACCTCCTTGAACATCCAGGCCTTGCTCTCCCGCATCAGAATGGTGCTGTCCTTGCCAAGGAAGACGTCGTAGGCATCATCGAACGAGCTGGTGAGCGTGGCGTCGTAGAGCATGTGGACGCCGTCGGGGAAGGCCAGGACGGCCTGGATCGTGTCCGGCACGCGGCGGCCGTCGTCCCAGAGCAGGATCTGGCCGAAGCCGGTGACCGAGACGGGCCGGGCGCCGTGGAACCACAGGGCGGTGTCGATCTGGTGGATGCCGATCTCGCCGGCCAGCCCGATGGAGACGTCGGCGTCCAGGCGCCAGTTCTGCTCGCGCTGGCGCTCGCGATTGGGCGAGGGACGGCGCCAGCTCTGCTTGGCGTGCCACTGCGCGCGGGCCATGGTCATGCGACCGAGGGCCCCGCCCCGGATGAACTTGGCCACGGAGAGGTACTGCGGATCCGCCCGGTACTGCTGCCCGACGTGGAAGATGAGGTCGGGGTGGGCGCGGGCGGCCCGGGCCATCGCCCGCGCGTCGTCGATCGTGGAGGCCATCGGGGCCTCGCAGTAGACGTGCTTGCCCGCTTCCAGGGCGGCCACGGCGATCTCGCGGTGCCGGTGCGTCGGGGTGGCGATGACGACGGCGTGGATGTCCGGATCGTCGAGGACGGCCCGGTAGTCGGCGACGAAGGCGGCCTCGGGCACCTCGCGGGCGGCCCGGCGCTGCATCACGTCGTACGTATCGCAGACGGTCTTGAGGGTGGCCTCGGGGATGCGCGCGAGCATGGCGGCGATCTCCCGTCCCCAGGCGCCGTAGCCGATGAGGCCGATGTTCATCACCTCGGCCCGCCGGTCCGCCGGAGCGAAGCGCCGGGGACGCTCGGCGGCAATCTCGGTGACGCCGGTGAGCCCGAAGAGCGTCGCCAGCGAGCTTTTCTTGAGGAAATGCCGCCGGCTCAGCTTTCTCGCCTCGGCGTTCGTCAGCGGCCCCGGGGAGCCGGCGGGTTCTTCAGCGTATCGCATGCTTCCGTGTTCGGGATAGTCGGTTCAAGGGTTCAGCGTGCCTGAGACGCGCGGCACGCCGCCGGGGGTTCCGGCGGCGACCACGAGGGCACGGGGGGGCGCTCCGGCGGCGTCGAGGCCCGCGGCCCCCTGCACGAGCAGGGCGGTCGAGAAGGCGTCGGCGTCCGTGGCGGACGGCATCACGACCGCGGCCAGCAGGGCGCCCGTCACCGGGCACCCGGTGCGGGGATCGAGGACGTGCCCGTAGACCTGCCCGTCGACCTCGAAGGCCCTGCCGGAAGGAGCCGAGACCGACAGCGCCTCGTCGTCGAGCGACACAACGGCGAGCACCTCCGGCAGCCCGGTGCCCCCTTCCGGGGCGGGGACGGCCACCTTCCACGCGCCTCCGTCGTCCGGGGCGCCGTAGGCGTAGACGGTGCTCGTGCCGCCGTGCAGGAAGGCGGCCGGCACCCCGGCTTCCTTCAGGAGCGTCACGGCCTCGTCCACCGCATAGCCCTTGCCGATGCCGCCGAGGTCCAGCGCCATGCCCGGCCGCCCGAAGGCGACCGCCCCGTCCTCGAGCACGACCCGGTGCAGGCCGGTGCAGCGCCGGGCCTCCTCCAGGGCCGCCCGCGCCGGGCGACGCCCCTCACCGGTGGCGAACCCCCAGCAACGCATCAGCGGCGCCACCGTGGGGTCGAACGCCCCGCCGGTGGCCTCCCAGAGCCGGCGCACGCGCTCGAGCAACCGGTAGAGCCGGGGCTCCAGGCGGACGGCCTGCCGCCCGGCCAGCGCATTGACGCGGCTGATCTCGCTGCGCGGGTCGTAGAAGCTGAGCTGCCGCTCCAGCCGCCGGATCTCCGCCAGCGCCTCCTCGCCCGCGGCCCGCAGGCGCACCGGATCGTCGCCGGCCAGCACCAGCTCGAACCGCGTCGCCATCGCCTGCACGGCCAGCCGCACCACGGGCCTCACCTCCGGCCAAAAGGAGATCGTCAGGCGTCGAGCGTGCCGTAGGTGATCGGAGCGAACTCCTTCCCGCTGCCGTTCGTGATCTTACGGGTGTGCTCGTCGAAGTAGAGCATCTCGCCGAGGCGTTCGGACATCTCCGCCAGCGAGATGATCGTCTGCGCCCGGATGGCTACCTCGATGTTGCCGTTCGGCTCCCGGTCATTGCGGATGCTGTCGAAGAAGTCGAGGATGTGGGCGGGCACCTCCACCCCCGGCTCGATGTTGTCGAAACGCTCGGGGTCGATGAGGTCGGCATAGGGCCGCTCGGGCCGCAGCTCCAGCGTGTTGCCGGAGAAGTAGAGCGTGGCCTCGTGGCCGCGGATGACCTGCCCGAGCCCCTGTTCGTTGACGGTCGAGCCGATGACCAGCATGGAATAGCCGCTGGGGAATTCGACGATCACCTGGGTGTTGTCGGTGACGTCCCGGTCGTCCGGCCCGAGCATGTCGAGCGTGACGCGGCGCGTGCCCAGGCAGGCCACCCGGCGGGGAAACTCGGGGTTGCCGGTGGCGATCAGCAGCGGGTGGATGCGGTGCGCGAGCAGGTCGCCCAGGATGCCGCAGCAGTAAGGATAGTATTTCCGCCAGCGGTGGTAGTGTTCGGGGTTGAAGGGGCGCTCCGGCACCGGCCCGAGCCACTTCTTCCAGTCGATGGTGACGCCGGGCTGCAACTCGGGCTCGATCTGGTAGTAGTTCCACTCGCCCTCGGGGGTGTTGCGCGTGTAGGAGTCCTGGGCCAGCACGAGCGGGCCGATCCGGCCGGCCCGGATGAGCTCGGCTGCCCGGTGCCATTTGCCCTCGGTGCAGTACTGCGAGCCGATCTGGAACTTGAGGCCAGTCCGCTTGACGGCCTCATAGACCCGGAAGGCCTCGTCCAGATACCGGGTCATCGGCTTTTCACAGTAGACGTGCTTGCCGGATTCGAGCGCGTCGATGGCGATCTGGGCGTGCCAGTGGTCGACGGTGCCGATGAAGACGACGTCGATGTCCTGCCGATCGAGCAGCTCACGATAGTCCTCGTAGACCTGCACCGGCGCGGTGCGACCCTCGGCGGCACGGGCGGCATCCAGCGCAGCAAAGGCCCGATCGCGGCGCTTGGAGAACACATCCGCAGCGGCCACCCCGGCCGCATTGTACACGTAGTCGTGCCGCTTCTCGCCCTCGTCGTTCCGGTTGATGACGCTCTGCAGGTGGGCGTAGTAGCCCTGCCCGCCGACGCCGATGAACCCGACGTTGATGCGCTCGTTGGCGCCCAGCACGGACGGCGGCGGCGGCGCTGCCTGCGGGCGCTCCCGCGTCACCTCTTCGGCAACCTTCGGCGAACACCCGGCCATCACGGCCGTGGCCGCCAGCGCACTTTTCTTCAAAAACTCGCGACGCGACGTCCCGGTGGCCTGATAACGCTTTCTTCTGTGCTTCATGACCTCCCAATGCCTGTTTGGGTGAATCACGCGAAGAGAAACCCGCCCTTCGCGCAGCGGAAACGAACCGGGCCGGCGGAACCGATCGGGAAACCTCGCTTTCACAAGCAGCGTCCTTCGGTCACCCCGGGCCCGGCCGCACAATTTCGTTTATTTTGACGAAAATGTCAGGGTCCGCGCTTATTTTTTGCCCCGACCGGCCTTCCCAATGTAATCGATCTCATTCCCATGCGTTCGATCCCCATGTCCTTCGTCTCCGTTCTCGTCCTGACGGCCGTCCTCGTGGCGAGCCTTCCGGCAACGACCGCACAGGCCCAGACCGCAGCGCTCGTCGTCCAGCCGGAGAGCCGCCTCTGGGTCGAAGGTACCTCTAACCAGAAGAAAAACTGGCAGGCAACGGCAAGCGAGCTTTCCGGGCAGGTTCGCCTCGGAGAAGCCGCCGGGCCGGCCCCGGCGCTCGCAGCCGTCGAGGTCACCATCCCTTCGGAAAAGCTGGAGGGCGAGGCCTCGGCCGGTAAGTTCATCATGAACCGGCTCATCCGCGAGGCGCTGAAGGTGGACGCGCACCCGCAGATCACCTACCGCCTCACGGCCGCCGAACCGGGGACCGCCGCGAATACCCTGCACACGACCGGCACGCTGACCCTCGCCGGCATCGCAAAAGAGATCACCATGGAGGTGACCTGGGAACGACTCGACGACGGCCGCCTGCGCTTCACCGGCAGCCATACGCTTTCGATGCCGGACTACCAGATCGACCCGCCCTCCGTACGCACCCTGGGCTACCACGTGGGTCCGGAGGTGACCGTCCACTTCGACCTCGTCGTCGGCCCCGGCTCGTGACGCCCGGGCGGGCCTCCCCCGCTAGGGAATCACATACAGCACGACGGCGAAGAAGTGGCAGGCGCTGCCCGTGAGCACGAACAGGTGCCAGATGGTGTGATGGTACGGCAGGCGGTGCCAGGCATAAAACACCACCCCCAGGGTATAGGCCAGCCCGCCGGCCACCACCAGCACGACCCCGGACAACGGCAGGGCAGCCGTGATGGGACCGAGGTAGAACACGGCCAGCCATCCCATCAGCAGGTAGAACACAACCGAAAACCACCGGTACCGCCGTCGCGAGAACAGCTTGTAGAGGATACCTGCCAGGGCCAGGCCCCAGATCAGGCAGAACAGTACCCAGCCCCGGTCGTCCCGGAGCGTGACGAGCGTGAACGGCGTGTAGGACCCGGCAATGAGCACGTAGATGCCGATGTGATCGAGCAACCGAAAGAGGTTCTTGAGCCGGGGCCGGCGAACCCCGTGATAGAGCGTGGAGGCCGTGTACAGGAAAACGAGGGCCCCACCGTAGATGAGGCTGCTGGCAACAGACCGGCCGTCCCCGTGCCCGAACGCCTGCCCCGCCAGCCAGACCAGGCCGAACAGGCTCAGCACCGCGCCCACCGCATGGGTAAGGCTGTTGAACAGTTCCTCACGGTCCACCTGCAAATTCCCTGCACGCCACATGACCAGAACACCCGGATCAACTTCATTCCTTTGTCCCGGTAACCGGTAAGCCGCCGATTTGTTACCTTCCGGTCCGGCTTTTTTTGTCAGAGCCCCTTTCTTTTGCCCGCTTTCCAGGATGAGTAACCGGACGACCTCCCTGTTTCTGATCCTGTTCCTGCTGATCCGGCCCGAGCTTGCCCGCGGCCAGCATCCGTACCGGGATCCCGGCCTCCCCGTCGAGGTGCGCGTGGAAGACCTGCTGGCCCGGATGACGCTCGAGGAAAAGTTCTGGCAGCTTTTCATGATCCCGGGCGATCTCGACGAAGACAGGGAGCGCTACCGCCACGGCCTCTTCGGTTTCCAGGTCGCGACCGCCGGGAAAGCGGGCGACGCCTTCGAACAGCAGCTGGAATACGGGCCTTCCGGCACCGCCCGGCAGGCCGCCGAGAAGATCAACGCCATCCAGCGCTACTTTGTCGAGGAGACGCGGCTGGGCATCCCCATCATCCCCTTCGACGAGGCGCTACACGGGCTCGTGCGCGAAGGGGCCACGGCCTTTCCGCAGGCGATCGCCCTGGCCGCCACGTGGGACACGGCGCTCGTCGGCCGCGTGGCACGCGCCATCGCCCGCGAGACGCGCACGCGCGGCATCCGGCAGGTACTCTCGCCCGTGCTGAACCTCGCCCGCGACGTGCGCTGGGGACGGGTCGAAGAAACCTACGGGGAAGACCCGTACCTGACGTCGATGATGGGCCTGGCGTTCGTGCGGGCCTTCGAGCAGGCCGGCGTCGTGACCACGCCGAAGCACTTCGTGGCAAACGTGGGGGCGGGCGGCCGAGATAGCTATCCGATCTATTTCAGCGAACGCCTGCTCGACGAGGTCTACTTCCCGGCCTTCAAAACGGCCATCCGGCGCGGTGGGGCCCGCTCCGTCATGATGGCCTACAACGCAGTCGACGGCGTTCCCGCAACCGCCAACCGGTGGCTCATGCGCGAGCGACTCAAGCAGGCCTGGGGGTTCGACGGCTTCATCATCTCGGACGCGAACGCGACCGGCGGCGCCATCGTGCTCCACCACACCGCCGCCGACTATGCGGATGCGGCGGCGCAGGCCATCGAAGCGGGCCTCGACGTCATCTTTCAGACCGCGTACGAGCATCACCGGCTCTTCTGGCCCGCCTTCGAACAGGGCCTGATCGCCCCGGCCACCCTCGACGACGCCGTGAGACGGGTCCTGCGCGCCAAGTTCGAACTCGGGCTGTTCGAAGACCCGTACGTCGACCCGGAAGAAGCCGCCCGCTGGAACGGCCATGCCGACCACCGCGCGCTCGCCCGCGAAGCCGCCCGCGCCTCCATCGTCCTGCTGAAGAACGAGAGCCGGGTTCTGCCGCTCGATCCGGGAATCGAATCGATCGCGGTCATCGGAACGGACGCCGTCGAGGCACGGCTCGGGGGCTACAGCGGGCCGGGCATCGACAAAGTCTCGATCCTGGACGGCCTCCGGCAACGGCTCGGCGGCGCGCGCGTGCACTACGCCCCGGGGCCCGGGCGGGAAACGACCGCCTACGTGCCCATCCCCCCCGGCAACCTGTTCGTGCCCGGCACCCCGGAGCCGCAACCGGGCCTGGCGGCGGCCTACTTCGACAACAACCGCCTCGAAGGCGACCCGGTGGTCCGGCGGACGGACGAGCAGATCAACTTCGGCTGGACGCTCCACGGCCCCGCCCCCGAACTGCCGTACGACTGGTATTCCGCCCGCTGGGAAACGAAGCTCCGCGTCCCGGAACCCGGCACGTATCGCATCGGCCTCGAAGGCAACGACGGGTTCCGGCTGTACCTCGACGACTCCCTCCTGATCGACAACTGGAAGAAGCAGTCCTACCGCACCATCCTGAAAGAGGTGACGCTCACCCGGCCGGTTCACGACCTGCGGGTGGAGTACTTCGAGAGCACCGGCAACGCACGGCTGAAGCTCGTGTGGGATTACGGCCTGCAGGCCCGTGAGGCAGAGGCGCGGATCGCCGAAGCCGTGGCGGCGGCGCGGCAGAGCGAGGTGGCCGTGGTGGTGGCCGGCATCGAGGAAGGGGAGTTCCGGGATCGCGCCTCGCTGCGCCTGCCGGGGCATCAGGAGGCACTCATCCGCGCGGTGGCCGCCACCGGCCGCCCGACCGTGGTCGTGATCGTCGGCGGAAGCGCCGTGACGATGACGAGCTGGCTGGACGACGTGGCGGGCGTGCTGTATGCGTGGTATCCCGGCGAGGCGGGCGGGCTCGCCGTGGCCGACGTGCTCTTCGGAGACTACAACCCGGCCGGGCGCCTGCCGATCACGTTTCCCGTCTCGGAAGGCCAGCTGCCCCTCTACTACAACCACGCCCCCACGGGCCGCGGCGACGACTACCTCGACCTCACGGGGCAGCCGCTCTTCCCCTTCGGCTTCGGCCTCAGCTATACGACGTTCGCATATTCGAACCTGCGGATCGAGCCGAACCCGGCAACACCCGGCGGCGCCTCCCTGCCCGGCCCCGTGGCAACGATCCGCTGCACCGTCCGCAACACCGGCCCCCGCGCCGGCGACGAAGTGGTGCAGCTCTACCTGCGCGACGTGCTGGCCTCGACCGCCCGGCCGGTCATGGAACTGAAAGGCTTTCAACGGATCCACCTCGCTCCCGGCGAGGCGAAGGACGTCACGTTCGAACTCACCCCCGAGCACCTGCAGATGCTCAACCGCGACGGGGTGTGGGTCGTAGAGCCGGGCACGTTTCGCATCATGATCGGCCGCTCCTCGAAAGACATCCGGCTGCGCGGGATGCTGGAGGTGCGCTGACGTTCCTCCTCCTCGAAGCCGCCCGTCCTGCACTCCGGCACGGGATCGCCGCCCCGGGCGTGTTTTCAACCTGGCATCCAGGCGGCCACATCGGCCGGATCGACGGTGTGGAGACGCCCGTTCTCGAGGCGGAGCACACGGTCCGCCAGGGCGGCAAAGCCCAGGTTGTGCGTAACGATGACGAAGGCCTGCCCCAGCTCCCGGCTCAGGCGCATGATCTCGTCGTGGAGGCGGTCGGCGGTCTTCGTATCCAGGTTGCCGGTGGGTTCGTCGGCCAGGACCAGGGCCGGCTCGTTCATGAGGGCCCGGGCGATGGCGACGCGCTGTTTCTCCCCGCCGGAGAGTTGTCCCGGCCGGTGCCCGGCCCGCTCGCCCAGTCCCAGCTTTTCCAGCAGGGCCATCGCCCGCGGGCGTACCTCGGCGAGCCGCCGGTGCCGGATCAGCGCGGGCATCGCCACGTTCTCCAGCGCCGTGAACTCGGGCAGGAGGTGGTGGAACTGGAACACGAAGCCGATGGACCGGTTGCGAAAGGCGGCCAGCGCCTCGTCGTCTTTTCGGAAGACATCCTCTCCCTCGAAGCACACGGAGCCGGCGTCGGGGCGGTCCAGGGCGCCCAGCAGGTGCAGCAGGGTGCTCTTGCCCGTCCCGCTCTCCCCGACGATGGCAACCACCTCCGCGGCCCGGACGTCGAGGTCCACCCCGTCGAGCACCACCAGCCGGCCGGCCTCCCCGGCCGGATACGACTTCTTCAGGCCTCGAACCGAGAGCAAGGGCTCCTGCTTCATAAGCGGCTTGGGGATCGCCGGCGTCAGTCTTCGCGCTCGATGCCGTACTTGTTCATCTTATTGTAGAGGTGCGAGCGCTGAATGCCGATGGCCTCGGCGGTCCGGCTAACGTTCCAGTCGAACTGGCGAAGCTTGTGTTCGATGAACAGCTTTTCGGCCTGATCCCGGAAGGCGCTGAACTCCTCGTACTGGCTGATCAGGTTCTCGATGGGGTTACCGGCCGGGGTGCCGGGGGCCACGTAGCGTTCGACGTCACGGGCGGTCACCGTGTCGCCTTCGCTGAGGATGAGCAGGCGCTCGACCACGTTGTGCAGCTCGCGCACGTTGCCGCGCCACTCGTACCGCTTGAGCCGTTCGAGGGCCTCCTCGGCGAAGGTTTTCTCGCCCAGCCCGTTGCGCCGGGCCAGCTCGGCGGCGAAATGACGGGCGATGATCGGGATATCCTCCTTCCGTTCCCGGAGCGGCGGCACGTGGATGAGGATGACGCTCAGGCGGTGGTAGAGGTCCTCCCGGAACCGGTTCTCACCGATCAGATCGAGCAGGTCCTTGTTCGTGGCCGCGATGACCCGGACGTCGACCGGGATGGGGCGGTCTCCGCCGACGCGGGTGATCTTGTTCTCCTGCAGGGCCCGCAGTACCTTGGCCTGGGCCGAGAGGCTCATGTCCCCGATCTCGTCGAGAAAGAGGGTGCCGCCGTCGGCCTGTTCGAACTTGCCGATCCGCTGCCGGGTGGCGCCGGTGAAGGAGCCTTTCTCGTGGCCGAAGAGTTCGCTTTCGATGAGCTCGCTCGGGATCGCCGCACAGTTGACTTCGACCATCGGCCCCTCCTTCCGGGCAGAGAGGTGGTGAATCCACTTGGCGACGAGTTCCTTGCCCGTTCCCGGCTCGCCGGTGATCAGCACCCGTGCCTCGGTCGGTGCCACGCGTTCGATGGTCTCCTTGATGCGCGTGATGGCCGGGCTCTGGCCGAGGATGGGCGTCCGCTCGGTGCCGTGTTGCTCGAGGATGGTCTGCCGCATGCGGCGGTTCTCCGCGACGAGCTGCCCGCGGGCGAGCGCGTTGCGGATGGTGACGAGCAGGCGGTTGAGGTCCGGCGGCTTCTCGATGAAGTCGAACGCCCCGAGCTTGGTGGCCTCGACGGCCGTCTCGATGGTGCCGTGGCCCGAGATCATCACGACGGGCTGCTCGGGTGTTTCTTCTGCAATGACGGCCAACACCTCCATGCCGTCCCGCTTCGGCATCTTGACATCCAGCAGGACGAGGTCGTAGCGGCCGGCACGCAGCTTCGCCAGGGCCTCCTCGCCGTGCTCGGCCTCCTCGACGGCGAAACCCTCGTATTCGAGGATCTCGCGCAGGGTCCGGCGGATACTGGCTTCGTCGTCGACGACCAGGATGGTAGGCACAGGCATAGCGACGGGTCATTCGGCCGCGCCATGCGGCCGGCTGGGGGTGATGAGCAGGAACGGGGCTGCGCGGGCCCGGCGGTCTCAGGTACCGCGTGCCCGCTTCAGCAGGGTCTCGACCCGCGCCAGGTCCACGTCGACGTTCCGGGCTGCGGGCGTGTCGCCGTAGCGGTCCTTGATCTCCCGATACACCTCCCGCGCCGCGCCGTAGTCGCCGGCGGCCTCGTAGGCCCGGGCCGCGTCGAAGAGGTAGTCCGCGGCCACCTGCTCGCTGCGCACCATCCCGGCGGCACGGCGGTAGAGACGGGCCGCCCGCTCATGCTCACCCCGCTGCTCGTAGACGGCCGCCTCGCCGGCGACGGCACTGGCGCCGATCAGGTTGTCCTCCTTCTCGAAGTCCCGGAAAAGCTCGAGGGCCTGATCATACTCACCCAGCTGGAAGAAGGCATTGGCGGCATAGAAACGGGCCAGGTTGCCGGCCTCGGTGCCGCCGTAGCGGTCGATAATGGCGAGCAGCCCCACGTAGCCGGCAGTGCCGTCGAGTGCCTCGCGGTAGCGCCCCTGCTCGTAGGCCTGTACGGCTCCGGCCATCTCCGCCACCGCCTTCGCCTGCTGGCGCTGCTGGTAGACGGCATAACCGATCAGGGCCGCCACGACCAGCACGACGACCGCCGCCGCCCCGAGCACGATCGTCCGGTTCCGGTCAACGAATTCCCAGGCCCGGGCATAGAACGTGACGACGGTGTCCTGGCGAAGCTCCTGCCTCCGGGAGACCTTCTTGGTCGGATTCAGCGTGGACATGGATACAGCTTGCTCTGGGTTCAACGCACCCCGCGCGGGGCACGCCATTTTCAGGTAGAAAGGGAAGATATCGTATTTCGGCAGGGGCCGCAATGCAGCCCCCCGACCGCCCCGGCACTTGTGCAAAATTTCGTTTTGCCGCCGGGCCTCCGCTTAAACGCATGATTTCCCGATCGTTTCCGCCCGGCATGCCTTCACCGGGAATCCGATTTTTTCGTACACTTTCACAACTTTCACCGGAACGCCCCCGGAGGCCCGCCGGTTGAGTACCTAAAGCCCCGCAATCCCCCCTAACCCATCGATCAAGGAGAACGGAACATGGCGATCAAACTCGGCATCAACGGCTTCGGACGGATCGGGCGTCTGGTCTTCCGCGCCATCCTCGAGCGCAAGTCGGACGCGTTCGACATTGTCGCGGTCAACGACATCACCGACGCCAAGACGCTGGCCCATCTCTTCAAGTACGACTCCATCCATGGCGCCTACCCCGGCGAGATCACGGTAGACGGCAACGACCTCATCATCGACGGGGAGCGGTTTCGGGTGCTGAGCGAGCGGGATCCCAAGAACCTGCCCTGGGGAGACCTGGGCGTCGACGTGGTGGTCGAGTCCACCGGCATCTTCCGCTCGCGCGAGGCCGCGGCGCAGCACCTGCAGGCCGGGGCCCGGAAGGTGGTCATCTCGGCGCCCGCCAAGGGCAAGGTGGATGCCACCGTGGTACTCGGCGTCAACGACGACACCCTCACCGGTGAGGAGGAGGTCATCTCGAACGCCAGCTGCACGACGAACTGCCTGGCGCCGATGGTCAAGGTGCTCGACGACGCCTTCGGCGTCCGCCGGGGCTTCATGACCACGGTCCATGCCTACACGGCCGACCAGCGCCTGCAGGACGCCCCGCACAGCGACCTGCGCCGGGCCCGGGCCGCCGCCCTGTCGATCATCCCGACGACCACCGGCGCGGCCAAGGCCGTCGGCCTGGTCCTCCCCCACCTCAACGGCAAGCTCGACGGCTTTGCCCTCCGTGTGCCCGTGCCGGACGGCTCCATCACCGACTTCACGGCCGAGCTCGAACGCGAGGCGACCGTCGAAGAGGTGAACGCCGCCATGAAAGCCGCCGCCGGCGACCGGCTCAAGGGAATCCTCCAGTACACCGAAGACCCCATCGTCTCGGCGGACATCATCCACAACCCGCACTCGTGCATCTTCGACGCCCTCTCCACGATGGCCTCCGGCAACCTGGTGAAGGTCGTCGGCTGGTACGACAACGAGTGGGGCTATGCCAACCGCACGGTGGATATCGTGCAGAAGCTCATGACGGTGGCTGCTGCCGTCTGAGCCCCGTCCCCCCTTTTCTTTGACAGGGCCGAGGGAGAGCGCATCGCCCCGATCGCTCTCCCTCTTTCTTTCACGCCACCCCCGGGCTGGATTCGCCAACCTCCCCCCCTTCCGTCGTCCTGCTTTCCGGCCGGAACGGGGTGGCGACCCGTTTTCAACCCTCAACCCGCCATCCGACCCCATGCCCAAGTTGACCCTCGACGACCTCGACGTGCGCGGGCAGCGGGTGCTGGTCCGCGTCGACTTCAACGTGCCGCTGTCCGAAGAAGGCGACCGGCGCCGTGTGGCCGACGACACGCGCATCCGGGCCGCGCTCCCGACGATCCGCGCCCTCCTCGACCGGGGCGGGCGTGCCATCCTGCTGAGCCACCTCGGCCGCCCCAAAGGCACCCCCGACCCGAAGTACAGCCTCGCCCCCGTCGCCGACCACCTCAAGACCCTCCTCGGGAACGGTACCGGCCGGGCAACACGGGTGGACTTCGTCCCGGCCGTGACGGGTGAGGCCGTGAAAACCCATGCCGCCGCCCTGCCCGAAGGCGGGGTGCTGTTGCTGGAAAACACGCGCTTCCACCCCGGCGAGACGAAGAACGACGACGCCCTGGCCGCCGAATGGGCCGCCCTGGGGGACCTCTACGTGAACGACGCCTTCGGCTCGGCCCACCGGGCCCACGCTTCCACCGTCGGCATCACCCGCCACGTCCGGCAATCCGCCATGGGCTACCTGCTGCAACGCGAAGTCGAATACCTCGGCCGCGTCCTGGAAAGCCCGGACCACCCCTTCGTGGCCGTCCTCGGCGGGGCCAAGGTGTCGGACAAGATCGGCGTGATCGAAAACCTGCTGGACCGGGTGGACCACCTGCTCATCGGGGGGGCCATGAGCTACACGTTCCTGAAGGCCCTGGGCCATGCCACCGGCAAGTCGCTCGTGGAAGAGGACCGGCTGGAGGAAGCCCGCACACTCTACGAACGGGCCGGCGGCAAGATCAAGCTGCCGGTCGACCACGTGGTGGCGACGGCCTTCGAGAACGACGCCCCGCACCGCACCGTCACCGGCGACATTCCGGACGGTGAGATGGGCCTGGATGTCGGCCCGGCGACGCTCGAGACCTACCGGAGCATCCTCCTCAAGGCCCGCACCGTCGTCTGGAACGGCCCGATGGGGGTCTTCGAGATGCCCAACTTCGCCCGCGGGACGTTCGCCGTGGCCGAGGCGCTGGCCGAGGCCACCCGGCACGGCGCCCTCACCGTCGTCGGCGGCGGCGACTCGGTGGCGGCCATCAACCGGTCCGGCTACGAAGACCAGGTCAGCCACGTCTCCACCGGCGGCGGCGCCATGCTCGAATTCCTCGAAGGCAAGACCCTCCCCGGCATCGCCGCCCTGACGGACAGGTGAGCGGCAGCGCGGCGGCTCACTCGAGCGCGAGCACGACGACGGACTTCGGCGGCAGCGCCACCGTGCATGTCGTCGGAGCAGGAGATGGAGGCACGGGGCCGGCGGCTGCCCCTTCGGCGGCAGCGCCACCGTGCATGTCGTCCCCGCGAGGCGGGCCCCGTCGAACGGCGCCGGCCGTACCGCGTCCGGCTGCTCGAACGTATTGTGCACGTTCATGGCAGGTCGGTCTTTCCGTTTCTCACCAGAAAAGGGCATAGAGGGCGGCGGTGATGCCCAGGATACCGAAGGCCGCGGCGGTGAAGACGGGGTCGGCCGCCAGGCGCGTGCCGGCCAGGCGCACCGCGTTCGGATGGTCCCGTCCTTTGCCTTCCGCCCAGGAGATGACCATGATCAGCGCCACCGACAGCAGGAACACGTAGCCCATCCGGTTCAGGAACGGGACCTCCGGCGCCAGCACCTTCATCCCGGCCGAGAGCGGGATGCTCAGCAGCGCCGAGACCAGCGCGGCGTTGGGGGTCGCCTTCTTCCAGAAGAGCCCCATCACGAAGATGGCCAGCACCCCGGGACTGATGAAGCCCGTGTATTCCTGGATGTACTGGAACACCTGGTCGAGCGCCGCCAGCTGCGGGGCCAGCAGCGCGCCGATCGTGATCGCCACCAGGCTGGCCAGCCGCCCGACCCGCACCAGCTGTGCCTCCGAGGCCTTGCGGCCGATCATGTTCCGGTAGAGGTCCATCGTGAAGATCGTCGCCGTCGAGTTCATCATCGAGGCCAGGGACGAGACGATGGCCGCCGCCAGCGCCGCGAAGGCCAGCCCGCGCAGACCCGGCCCGACGTAGGAGGCCAGCAGCCACGGATAGGCCTCATCGCCCCGCGTGATCGGTGCATCTAGCGCGTAGGCCACGATGCCCGGCACCACCACGATCAACGGCAGGAGCAGCTTCAGGTAGCCCGCAAAAGCCAGCCCGCGGCGGGCCTCCTGCAGGCTCCGGGCCGCCAGCGCCCGCTGGATGATGTACTGGTTGCACCCCCAGTAGAACAGGTTGGCCACCCACATCCCGCCCAGCAACACCCCCAGCCCCGGCAGGAGCTGGTAGGCGTCCTGCAACGTGCCGGTGTCGTCCCGGTAGAGCAGCTCGCCCGGATAGAGGATCATATTGAACCGGTCCCCCGCATCCTGAATCAACTTCCCGAAGCCGGCGATGACCCCCGCCCCGTCGCTGTAGGCGTCGAGCGCCAGGTAGGTCGTCAGCAGCCCGCCGCCGACGAGCACGAGCACCTGCACCACGTCGGTCCAGGCCACGGCCTTGAGCCCCCCGTAGATGCTGTAGACCGTGGCAAAGAGCGCCAGCCCCAGGATCCCGGCCCAGAGCGAGATGCCCATGATGCCCTCGAGCGCCAGCGCCCCCAGGTACAGCACACTCGTCAGGTTGACGAACACGTAGACGAGCAACCAGAAGACGGCCAGCAGGGTACGTACCCGGCCGTCGTAGCGCTGCTCCAGGAACTGCGGCATCGTATAGATGCCCTTCTCCAGATAGATCGGCAGGAAGAAATAGGCGATCACGAGCAGCGTTACGGCCGCCATCCACTCGTAGGAGGCGATCGCCAGGCCGAGGCGGAAGCCGGAACCGGACATGCCGATGAACTGCTCGGCCGAGATGTTGCTGGCGATGAGCGAGGCCCCGATGGCCCACCAGGGCAGCGCCTTGCCGGCGAGGAAGTAGTCGCTGGTGTCTTTCTGATGTCCTTCTCGTTCCCGGGAAACCCACAGGCCGAGCCCGACGATGACGGCGCCGTAGAGCGCAAAGATGACGTAGTCGAGGGCGGTAAAGTGCATGAGCGATCAGCGGATTGGAGGAAACGTTGTGTGCGGTGCCGGCGCTCAGCCTTCCCGCTCCCGGGGGGCGACGCTGCCCGCGATGCGAAACTTCGGCACCGTCTCGTCGGCCTGCACGACCGGGTGCCCGTTCACGAAGAGCGCCGCCTGCACCGGCTCGCCGGCCGGGAAGGCACCGTCGTAGCGGGGTGCGCGCGGGCCGGGCCCGTGGCCACCGGTCGCGTAGCGGATCTCCCACGGCAGCACGTCCCCGCCGAGCGGCGCCGCCCCGCCGAGCAGCCGGACGAGCCCACCCTCCCGCACGATGGCCAGCGCGTAGACGGCCGCCCGCGGTCGCCGCTCCGCCTGCACCAGCACGCTGGCGATGCCGGCGTCCGAAGATAAGGGGTTCGCCCCGACAAGCGAAACCCCTCCAATCGTCCCGAAAAACACATTCTCCCAGGCGTCCGGCACGACGGTCCCGTGCTCGTCCTGCAGCGCGGCGTGCACGAAGACCACGTCCTTGCCGTCGCGGGCGAAGGGGCGGCCGCCCTCGTCCACCCACACCGACAGGCGCACGGGCCGGCCGGGCGTCCGCACGGCGTGGCGGGCCGCAGGGCGCCCGTCGAGATAGCCGACGGCTTCGAGCAGGCCCGGCTCGAAGCGCTCCAAACGGAACGTGAAGGGCGGATGCGCCAGATGCGTCGAGAGGCGGTCGGCGTCCGGACGCTGCCGCGCCACGAGGCGGCCGCCCACCGAGAGGGCCACCTCGTCGCAGTTGCTGAACACCCGGACGTCGGTCGGCGAGTCGGGCGTCCAGTAGCTGGCGATGAACACCATCGGCCCGGAGGCCAGCCCGGGATACCGCTCGGCGGCATCCCGCTGGCTACGGAAGAAGTGGTAGGAGAACTTGGGCAGCCGGAACAGATCCATGCACCCGGAAGACTCGATGTCCGGCGCATAGCCCCGGTTGTAGTCGAACATCACCCAGAGGCCGTCGGCGAACGCGATCGTCTTGCGGTTGTCGTTGTGCGCCTCCTGGAAGTTGGTGGCCTGCTGGAGCAGCGCCCGCTCGCCGTGCCAGCGGAGTTGCCGGCTGTTGGCCTCGTCCGGCGCGAGATCGGCCCAGGCCTCCTGGTTGAGCCCGGCATTCTGGGCGTAGTACTCCCAGTCGCCGTATTCGCTCACGACGCACGGCCGGTCGGTGACCTCGACGCAGCCGCCGTGCTGCCGGGCCTGGATGAAGACGTCGTACCCGTCCGTCCAGCCGCAGGTGTACATCTGATCCCCCGGGTATTCCTCGTGGGCGATGGCCTGGGTCTTCGCCACGAACTCGGGCGGCATCCACGTCTCGTTGAGCGAGACCTCCCACAGGATCACGCACGGGTGGTTGCGGTCCCGGCGAATGAGACGGCGGCAGTTTTCGTACTGGATCTCCGCGAAACGGGGGTCGTCCCGGTTGAAGTATTGCCAGCCGGGGATGCAGTTCATCACCACCAGCCCCAGCTCGTCGCAGGCCTCCATGAAGGACGGGTCGTGCGGATAATGCGAGAGGCGGATGTAGTCGAACCCGGCCTCTTTGATCTTCCGGGCGTCCCGGTACTGGGCCGCGTCCGGCACGGCATAACCGACGTAGGGATACTCCTGATGCCGGTTCGTCCCCCGCAGGAACATCTTCTCCCCGTTGATCCGGAACCCTTCGGCCGAGATCTCGATGCGCCGGATGCCGATGCGCGTCACTTCCTCGTCGACCACCGCGCCATGCTCGACCAGACGGGTGCGGAGGGTGTACCGGGATGGCGAACGCGGGCTCCAGAGCGCCGGCCCCAGCACCCGCAGCGTCCGGACGACCTCCGTATCCTGGCCGGGAGCCAGCGTGACGGGGTCGGAGGTGGCCCCGGCCACGACCGCCCCGGCTTCGTCCTCCAGCACGTATTCGACGACGAAGCGACGCTCCCCGGCGTCGTCGTTGCGTACGTGGACCTGCACCCACACCGAGGCCGCCTCCGGCGTCACCTCGGGATAGCGCACGAACACCCCTCCGCTGGCGGTCTTATCGGCCAGGATCGGATCGGTGATGTGCAGCGGATCCTTGACGATCAGGTGCACGTCCCGGTAGATCCCGTGGTACAGGTTGAAGTCGAGCTGATGGAGCGGCTTCGGGCCGGTGATCGGGTTGTCGGTATTGTCGAGGCGAACGGTCAGGAGGTGCTCGTAGCCGGGCACGAGGCGGCCGGTGAGGTCGAAGCCGAAGGGCAGGTAGCCGCCCAGGTGCCGGCCGAGGTGCTCGCCGTCGAGCCAGACGTCGGCCACGTTCATGGCCCCGTCGAAGAGCAGGTAGACCTTCTTGCCGGCCGTCTCGGGTCCCATCACGAAGCGCTTTTCGTACCAGCACAGGCCCTGCCACTGGTAGGTCGGGCTGCCGGGCTCGCCCGTCACCAGGGCCTCGATGCGGGCGGTGTGCGGCAACGTGACGGGTTCCCAGGCCGCCCCGGCCGGATCCTCGCCCCGGAAGAAGCGCCAGTCCCGGTTGAAGGAGATGCGCGAGGGCCCGTGCTCCGCCGTCAGCAGACGCCCGGCGGAGGGAGCGAGCAACAGCGCGGCCCCGCCCGCGGCGGTGCTCTTCAGAAAGTCTCTGCGTCTCATCGGCCTGATGGGAAAAGCATGATCGGGATCGTGGGGATCGCCACCGCCGCACCGGTCGCGACCGGGTTCATGCGGACCTCCGATGCGGTAAAGCGCCCCGCCGAGGCGGGTCATTCCAGGACGATCCGCTCGACGTCGAATCCCCGGGGTACCTCCCGCCCCGCGGCGTCGAACCAGGCGCCGTCGATGGCGAACTGGAGGCCGTCCAGGTTGCGGGGTTCCGGGGCATCGTCCGGCGTGGCGGCGTCGAACAGGTAGGGCAGGAACTGCGGGTAGGGGCGCGGCAGGAGGGCCAGCGGGGTGCGCCGCAGCGCGGCCAGCGGCACGGTGTACTCCTGCCAGGCTTCGGTGAGTTCGAGCACGGTCCCCCAGGCGGTGCCGTCCTGCTCCACGAGGGCCACCTCCAGCCGTCCCTCCGATGCGCCGGCCGCCCGTGCCCGGATGCGCAGCGTCCCCGTCCCCGGCGCCTCCGCCAGCCGGTGCCGCTGTGCGGGCGTCAGGAACGTGCGCAGGGCGAAATGTCCGGGCTCCGGCGCCAGGCTCTCGACGACGACGCGGAGCGCCGGGCGGTCCGGCGCGGTGCCTTCGGAAGGCTCCAGGCGGTAGCGCACGTAGTTCCAGAACGCCGGCGCAAGCAGGTGGTCGCGGTCGCGCCGGGCGTCGAAGAGCACCACCGGGGCGTCTGGCGAGACGACCGGCACGTCCCACGTTGCGCGCCCGGTGAAATCCCACTGGAAGGGATGCCCCGCATCGCCGCCGGGGAAGGTGTGGGTTCCGTCGCGGCCGAAGACCACGATACGGTAGGAGAGCCATCCCGGCGTGAGGTGCCCGGCAGGGAGCGTGGCCGCGAACGTGAAGCCGTCACCCGGCGTCATCCGCAGGGGGCGCGGGCGCCGGAAGCCGCCTCCGGGCGTCCCGGCAAGGAGCCACACCGAATCCGGCGGCGCCGCCGTCACCACGTCGGCCTGCACGGTGAAGGGCCGCCCCGCCGTCACGGCCTCCGGCGGGGTGTGCCGCACCACCGGCGGCCCCGGCGACGGCGGCGGGACGAAGAAGGTGGCATCGACGGCGGGCACCTCCACACCCGGTCGAGCCAGCACGTACACCCCCGGCCGGACGACGAACGCCCCGTCCCGCACGGCCGGGCGGTGCACATTCCCCGCATCGACCGGCTCCACGGTGAAGGCCGGCCCCAGATCCGGCAGCGCCACCCGCATGCGACGATCCCGCCAGAGCACCCGCGCCACCGGACGCCGCAGGCTCGGGCGGCTGAACGGGTCCTCCACCCAGGCGACGTCCGGGTAGACCTCCAGCCGCCAGAGGCCCTCGCCCAGCCGGTCCAGGAAGTAGGCGCCGGTGCCCGCATACGTCACCACGGGCGAGGAGCCGACCCCCGCCACGTGCCGGAGCGCCGCCGGCGCCGGCGGGATGGTCTGCGTGTCGTTCGAATGGTAAAAGACCGTGTCCGCTACCAGCTCGCTCAGGTCGTCTTCGTAGCGGACGCGGAACGGGCCGAAGGTACTCGTTTCGGGGTACGTACCGAACGCGGCCCCGCGCGGGGTGCGGCGGAACACCTCCCCGGCGATCATGAAGCCGATGGCCCGGCCCGGCGTGTAGACCAGGTTCAGGAAATGGGTCTGGTAATCCGTGTTCGCCCAGGCAAACGCCAGCGGGTCGTAGGCGAACTGCGTGGCCCACTGGAACCCGGCTTCCCGGAAGCTGCGGGCCATGGCCGGATACAGGTACGACCCCGCCACGTCCGCCGCGTCGAACTCGTACACCATGCGGGCCTTGTTCCGGCAGTCCGGGAAGTCCGCGAACGGGAGCGGATAGTGATCCACGTTGGGCAGCATGTTCCCCCCCACGGCGGCGCCCCGGACGAGCCCCGTCGGGTACCACTGCACGCTGACGCCGTCGATGCGGGCGGCGCAGACAGCCCGGCCGTGGGCGTCGGTGTAGCCCTGGCTGATGTTGTAGAAGATCGGCTTGCGGAAGCCGGCTTCGCGCAGGGCGTCGGCCAGCGTGTCGATGAAGCGGGTCGTCTCCTCCGCACCCCCCGGGTGGCTCGGCTCGTTGAACAACTCCACGGCGATGATGGCGGGATCGTCGCGATAGCTGTAGCCGGTGTACGGGTTGACGTGTGCGATGAACTGCCGGAGGTAGTTGACCTGCGCCCGCCGGGCCTCGGGGTCGGTCGTCATCTCCCCTTTGGAATAGTAGTCCGAGATGCCGCCGGTGCCGGGATCCGGCTCGGGATACCCGGCCCCCCACCAGGCGATCGGCGTCAGGATGGTCCGGATGCCGCGCTCGGCCAGCCGGGCCAGCAGGTAGTCCAGCAGGTCCAGGTGGTCGTTCTCGATCAGGTTGCCGTGCCGGTCGGTGATCTGGCGATCCCAGACGTGGATGCGGTAAGCGTCGAGGCCCAGGCGGGCGAAGTGGGCCACGTCCTGGTCGATGGCCCGCTTGCGGTCGGCACCGACGTAGCCCAGGGCACGGTAGCCATGGGCAAACGGCACCCCGTAGTTCACCCCGAAGAGCGCGACCTCCTCCCCGGTGCTACGCCACCGCATCACCCCCGTCTCATCGACGAAAACCGGTCCTTCCTGCCCCGATGCCTCGCCAACGGGCATGACCAGCCAGGCCAGGAGCAGGGCGACAAGCCCCCTCGTTCGAACGGTTACGGGCATCATCATGCGAACGGATGTGGGATGACGGCACACGCCGGGGCTGCTCGGCCGCCGTGCCCGGCGCTTATGGCGAGGCGGGACCGCCGGCGCCGGTGAGGCCATGCCTCCCGCCTGCCGCGCCCCGCCTCGACCCCGCCAGTTTCATGAAAGACGGCTGCCGGCTAGCGGACGATCAGCATCTGCCGGGTCACGGCGTGACCGCCCGTGCCCAGCGCCAACCGATAGAAATACAGGCCGGGCGGCAGCAGGCGGCCGGCTTCATCCCGGCCGTCCCAGCGGGCCGCATGCGGGCCCACCGGCTGCACGGCCTCCACGAGCGTACGCACGCGCCGTCCGAGCAGGTCGAACACCTCCAGCCGCACGGCACCGGGACGGTTCAGGCGATAGTCGATGTGCGTGGTCGTCCCGGCCACGAACGGGTTCGGGGCGTTCTGTGCCAGCTCGAAGAGCGCCGGGGTCTCCCCCTCGATGGCCGTGCTCACCGCGCGGAACAGGCGGACGTTGTCCACCTCGGCCCAGCTGTTATCGCCACTCGTGTCGGGGTCGTCATCGCCGTTCGTGTTGTCCACGGCCACGCCCAGCCGGTGCCCGATGGCCTCGGGCACGTCGTCAGCCGAGAAGGAAGCGGTGATCTCCACCATGGGCTCGCTGATGCCCTCGAAATCCCAGGTGGTGGTGGCAACCGGGACGCGCGTGCCGTTGTCATCGTAGTAGAGGATGACGTCGAAGGTGGTGGCCTGCCAGCTGCTCCGCGCATCCACGTGCAGCGTGTAGGTCTCCCCGGCCGCGATGACATGCTCGGTCAGTTGCCAGAGCTGGGGGTCGAAGTTGGCCAGCCAGGCCGCGCAGACCCCGTCGGTGGCGTTGGCATTGTCCGAGACGCCCGAGTCGACCGGGGGGGTGTCCATGCTCCAGCCGGGCACGTCGATGAAGTTCGTCACCCGGATGCACGGCGTGTTGCCGTTCGGGTCGAGTTCGAAGCTAGGGTTGATGAGCGTGATGGCTTCCTGGGCGTGGGCGCCGGCCGCCCACACGCCCGGCAGGAGCAACAGGACGAACGTTCGTAGCAGTGTCTTCATGGCATCCTCCGCATGGCATGCGTCTGGTTCGGGGGACAGAGGGGGTCAGTAGCCGGGGTTCTGCTCGATCACGCCGCCCCCCTGGTCGATGACCTCCTGTGGGATGGGGAACAGCACGTGGTGCGGCCCGGCGCTGGCACCCGCCGGCGCGTATTCGATGAACTTGCCGTGGCGGATCAGATCCTGCCGCCGGACCCCCTCGGCGTAGAGCTCGCGTCCCCGCTCCTGCAGGATAGCCTCCCGGAACTGCGCCTGCGTCATGCCACTCCAGGGTGCCAGCCCGGCGCGGGCCCGCACCTGGTTGACGTACTCGTAGGCCTCATCCGGGCCGCGCTGCTCGTTGATGGCCTCGGCCAGCGAGAGCAACGTCTCGGCGTAGCGAAAGACCGGCATGTCAAAGCCGTAACCGGGCCCATCCCCCTGGATGTCGGTGAACTTGAGCGGGATGGCCCCGCGCATACCGTTGTTGCGAGTCCGCACGGCGCCGGAGGTGGTCACGTAGCTATCGGCGATGGTATGGAGCCGCTCGTCGCCGGGCTCGAAGAGGTCGTAGAACTCCCAGGGCATCCAGAAACCGTACCACCCCGGCCCCCGCGTGATGGTCTTGCCCGAAGGCAGGGTCGTCGAGGCAAAGTTCGGCGGGATGATCTCCTGCGGCCAGTAGTTCTGCGAGGCTTCGTTGGCCGGGACGGCGTAGATGATTTCGTTGTTCTGCTCGACGTTGAACACGTCCGGGTAGTAGGGCATCAGCGAGTAGCCCATCGCCATGATGTCGCGGGCCACCTGTTCGGCTTTGGCCCACTGCTTCTCGTGCATGTAGAGGCGCAGCAGTACCATGCGCACGGCGCCCTTGCTCACCCGTCCCCAGTTGGCCGCATCGCCGTTGTAGCGGTCGGGTAGATCGGGCAGGGCCTCCAGCAGGTCCTGCTCGATGGCGGCCACGTACTCCTCTTTCGACGGGCGCGGGGTGATGGTGGGATCATGCAACGTCGCCGGGTCCAGCTTCACGTTCACCGGGCCGAAGAAGTCGTAGAGGATGTACATGAGCCAGCCGCGCAGCGCCTTCGCCTCGGCGATGTAGCGTGCCTTGACCTCGGGCGGCACGGGCGCGTCCGACTTCTGGATCTTGTCGATGACGTCGGTGGCCCGGGCCACGTAGCGGATCTTGGCGTAGGTGGGCCCGTTGCCGCCGTTGAACGTAGTCGGCCCCCATTCGAAGAAGTCGAACGTGGTGCTCCAGGGACTGAACAGCTCGTCCGTGGGGGTCATGCTCCGGATCAGGTACGTCTTCGGGTCGTGGTTGTAGAGCGCGGCATACCACACCCCGGCGCCCTGGTCGGTCGTTCCCCAGTCGGTCATGAAGGGGTTGTAGAGAGCGGCCACGGCGGTCCGGAAATCCGCCTCCGAGGAGAAGAACGTCTCCGGGGTCAGGTCGCCGAACACCTCCGGTTCGAGCAGGTCCGAGCATCCTGCCAGCGGGAGCAGGAGCAGACCGGAGAGCGCGAGCAGCACCGCGCAACGGGAGCAAGCCGCCGATACGGGCGACACGGGAAGGTTTTTCATGGTCCTTCGATGGCGCTAAAAGTTGAGCTCCAGCCCGAACGTCGTCGTATAGGCCTTCGGGTAGGGGTTCGGTTCGGTAAACTCCGGATCGAAGCCCGGATAGCTCGTGAAGACGGCCAGGTCCTGCACCGTCACGAACAGCCGGGCCGATTGCAGCGGGCTGCCCGTCCCCAGCAGCCGGCCCGGCACCGTATAGCCGAGCGACACGTTGCGGAGCCGGAGAAAGCCCGCATCCTTCAGGTTGAAGTCGTGGTTGCCGGTCGGATTCTGCGTGTTGTAGGGGTTGGTTGCAATGCCGGGAAAGGTGCCGTCCGGGTTCGTCGAGGACCAGACGTCCCGGGCATAGATGGTCGTGTTCTCCGGGTTGGTGGGCTGGGAGATCACGAAGGTGTTGGGCGCGAAGTTGTTGTTCCGCTTGTAGCCCAGGTTGCCGTAGAGGTAGACGTTGAGGTCGAAGCCGCCCAGCGTGAAGGTGTTGTTGAAGCCGACGACCCAGCGCGGCGCGGCATTGCCCAGGATGACCACGTCCTGCTCGTCGAGGACGCCGTCCCCGTTCTGATCGACGTAGCGGAGGTTGCCCACGTTGGCGTTCGGCATGTGGGCCGGGCGGTCGGTCTCGCTCCGGATGATGCCGTCGGTCTGCCAGCCGTAGATGGCATCGAGCGGGTCGTTCTCGCCGATATAGGGAGCCAGCGGCACCTGCGGGTTCCGCTCGACCCAGAAGCTCTTGTAGTGCGAGACGCTCACGTCGGTCTCCCACGCGAACCGCCCTGCCTCGACGTTCCGCGTGTGCAGCTCGATCTCGAAGCCGCGGCTGCGGGTGGCGCCCACGTTGTCCGCCACCCGCCCGACGGCGTTGTTCGACGGCAGCGGGTTGAAGTCGAGCAGGTCCCGCGCCGTCTTGACGAAGTAGTCGACCGAACCGCGGACGCGGTTGGCCCAGAGGCCGAAGTCCACCCCCACGTTGAAGGTCGAGACCGTCTCCCAGCGGAGGTCCGGGTTGGCCACCTGCGAGAGGGCCACGCCGTTGTAGAGCGTATTACCGATCAGGAAGGGGTAGCCCGGACTGTAGAGCTGCAGGGCATTGCCGCTGAGGATGCTCTCGTTGCCGGCCTGCCCGTAGCCGGCCCGCACCTTGAGCTGCGTCACGGCCGCCACGTCCCGCAGGAACGCCTCGTCCGAGACAATCCAGGCCGCCGAGATGCCGGGGAAGAAACCCCACTGGTGGTTCTCGGCGAAGATGCTGGAGCCGTCCCGCCGGGCCACCAGGGAGAGGATGTACCGGTCGTGCAGGCTGTAGTTCAGCCGGGCGAACTGCGAGAGCTTCGTCCGCGCGGTCTTCCACGAGCCGATGCGGTTCTGCAGCAACTCGGTCGAGACACCCAGGTTGTTGTAGGAGAAAGCATCGGTGAAGAAGCCCACGCCCTGCATCGAGGACCCTTCCGTCAGCGCCCGGTAATAACCCGCCCCGCCGACGACGGTCAGGCTGCTGGGGCCAAACTGGTTCGTGTAGGTGAGGTACGTCTCGGCGCTGTAGTTCTCGACGGTCGACTCGCTCTTCTGCGCCATCCCTTCCGGGAACTGCGCGTTGTTCGTGGTGCGTGGCAGGTAGAACCCCCGCACCGTCGACTCGCTCTGTGCCTGCCCGACGACGTTCAGCCGCAGCTGATCCGTCAGGTCTACCTCGACGGTCGGGGTGGCGAAAAGGCTCGTCGTCCGGCTCCGGTCGTCGATGGCCAGAAACGCCGCCGGGTTCATGATGAGCCGGTTGAAGGTAGAGGCGTATTCTCCGTTCTCCTCGAAGACCGGCACGGTGGGCGAATAGGCCATCGCCGCCTGGATCATGTTGAATTTCTCCTGCCCGCCCGAGTTGGCCCCCGTCGAGGCATTGTTGCCTTCCAGCCGGCTGGCGGACATGCGCAGGCGCAGGCGCACCCGATCCGAGACGGTCTGGTCCAGATTGACGCGGCCGCTGTAGCGCCTCAGCCCCGAGTTTTTGAGGACGGCGTCGTTGTCTTGAAGGTTGAACGAGACGTAGGCGGTCGTCGTGGCCGAGCCCCCGCTCAGGGACAGGTTGTGCTCGTGGATGTGACCGTTCTCGGTGATCAGCCCCAGCCAGTCCGTCCCCTCACCGGCCGCCTGCATCTCCTGCTCGGTAAAGAGCGGGATGTAGGGCGAGACGCTGTTCGGGTCGGTCGTGCCGTAGGGAGCGATGCGGTTTTCAAACAGGTACCGCTCGTAGGCCAGCCGGTTTTGCTCCTGCATGAACTGCCGGGCGTTCATCAGGGGGAAGTAGTCGTAGGGCGTCTGCGCCGAGAAGCTGCCGCGGTAGTTGACCCGCAGGCGGCCGGCCCGCCCGCTCCGGGTGGTGATCAGCACGACGCCGTTGGCGGCCGCCGAGCCGTAGATGGCCGCCGCGCTGGCGTCCTTGAGCACCGTCACCGAGGCGATGTCTTCCGGGTTGAGGAAGCTGAGCGGATCCCGGTCGATGCCGCCATAGAACCCCAGGTCGGTATCATCGAGCCCCGGCACGGAGGAGGTGTACTCGGTCACGGGCACCCCGTCGATGACGTAGAGCGGGGTGTTGTTGCCGCGCGGCGAGATGGCGCCCCGGATGTTGACCGAGACGCCGCCGCCCGGCTGGGCCGAGCGCGTCTGCAGGTTCAGGCCGGGCGCCCGCCCCTGCAGGAGCTGGTTGACCGTGGTGGTGCCCACGGGTTCGAGCCGCTCCACGTCCACCGTCGTGACGGCGCCGCTGAGGTTGCGCTCCCGCTGCGCGACGTACCCGACCACCACGATGTTCTCCAGCACCTGCACGTCCGGCACGAGCGCCACGTCGATCACCTCGCGCCCGTCGACGGGGACGAGCTGCGTCACGTACCCGACGAAGGAGAAAACGAGGGTGTCCCGCCCGGCCGGCACCTGCAGGCGGTACGTTCCGTCCACCCCGGTGGCCGTGCCCCGGTCGGTGCCCCGGATCACGATGTTCACCCCGGGCAGCGGCGTTCCTTCCTCCCGGTCGGTCACCTGCCCTCGCACGGTATGCTGGGCCCCCACCGGTGCCGCAGCACTCCCCGCCAGGAGGAGCAGGAACAGCAAGAACTGGGTCGCTCTCATGGAAACACGATGGTTTGGATGCAAAGACCAGGGGCCCGGACGACGCGGCCGGCATCCCATAGCGCTTCCGGGCGACAGGGCACGGCTGCCCCGCCTCCGGCGAACCGGCCGGGGATACCTTCTCGAACCCAGAATACTGGTTCAGAAGGTTACAGAACCACATGAACCGATTCAAGTGCAAATCATAGTACCCTGCCCCTCCATGACAGTCAAGATGAAAAGGTGAAGTTATGATGAAGGAATGATGAGGACGGGGAGGCGGTTCGGGCTCATGCCGCCTCGGCCGGCGCGGCTGTCGTGTCCCGCAGCACAAGCTTGAAATCGAGCTGGACCTTCTCGACGGGCAGGGCCGAGGTGGCATTGATGTGCCGGTCCAGGATCTGCACCGCCCGCTCGCCCATCTCCCGCTTGGGCACATGCACCGTGGACAGCGCCCAGGGAGCATACCGGAGGAACTCCAGGTCGTCGAAGCCCATCACGGAGACGTCCTCCGGCACCCGCAGGCCCAGTTCGTGCAGGGCCCGCAGCAACCCCATCGCCACCAGGTCATTGTAGCAGACCACCGCCGTGGGGCGTGCCGGGTGATGCTGCCTGAAATAGTCCATCCCCGCCCGGTAGCCGTCCTGCAGGTGCGCCCCCGCGTACACGATCTGATCCTTCCGGAGGGACAGGCTGGACTCACTGAAGGCCCGGCGCACTCCTTCGAGCCGGTCCTCGCTGTGCAGCGAATAGGGCGGCCCGGCAAAGTAAACGATCTGGGAGTGCCCCTGTTCGATCAGGTAGTTCACCGCCGCCTGCGACGCCCGGATGTTGTCGATATCGACCAGGTTGGCCTGCAGGCCCCGCACACCTTCCAGCAACACAAACGGCACGTTGCGCCGCTTCAGGTCGAAGATGTGCGAGAGGTCCGCCTGGCTGTCGAGCACAGGGGTGATGATGAGCCCGCTGACGTCCTTGGCCGTCATCAACTCGACGATCCGCTGTTCGGCCTCGTAGGAACCTTCCGAGCTGGCCACGAGGATCGTGTATCCGTTCTCCTCGGCAAAACGGCGCGCCCCGGCCACCACCTCGAAATAGTACGGGTTGTCTTCCTCCTTGATGATGACCCCGATGCTGCGCCCTGCCCGGGGACGAAGCCGGTTACGGGCGGCTTCCCGGGGCCGGTAGTTCAACTGCTCGATCACGGCCAGCACGTTGCGCCGCGTGGCCTCCCCCACCGTATCCTTGTTGTTGATGACGGCCGAAACAGTCGCCTTGGAGACCCCCGCCAGCCGGGCAACGTCCGAGATGGTTGGATTTTTTGACATGTCGATGTTCTCGTTGTGACTTGAATCGGTTCAAGTTAGGTTTATCCCGGTACCGATGCAACGGGGCCCCCGGCTAATGTTCCGATCCACCCCGGCTCCACCCGTCCATATCCCGGAGCACCCTGGCACCGGACAGACCGTTTCACCAATCCTTAACATTTCATACTTGCAAAGAAGCAGGCATCGCTTTACAATCTGAACCCTATTGAATCGGTTTATCAGGTTTTTGAACCGATGTAAACCCTTTTCCACCGCCCGGCCCGGCCGTTGCCAATGACGACGTCCCACGCGGCATCGCACCCGACACCGCCCGCCTCTCCCCTCCCCCGCGGCATCACCCCCGCTGCCTTCGGAACAACCGGGGACGGGGTGCCGGTCGAAGCCTTCCGGCTCGTCAACGCACGCGGCGCCTCGATGCAGGTGCTCACCTACGGCGGCATCATCACCGCCCTGACCCTGCCGGACCGGGACGGCCGCTTCGCGGACGTCGTGCTCGGCTTCGACACCCTGGAAGACTACCTGCACGACACCGCCTACATGGGCGCCCTCATCGGGCGCTATGCCAACCGCATCGCCGGCGGCCGCTTCGCGCTCGACGGCCACACCTACACCCTTGCCCGCAACGAGGGTCCCCACCACCTCCACGGCGGCCCCCGGGGGTTCAACAGGGTGGTCTGGCGGGCCCGGCCATTCGAGAACGCACGGGGCGTGGGGCTGGTCCTGCACCACACCAGCCCACACGGCGACCAGGGCTATCCCGGCACCCTGCAGGTACGGGTCACCTACACGCTCACCGACGACAACGCGCTCTGCCTCGACTACTTCGCCGAAACCGACGCCCCCACCCCCGTCAGCCTGACCCAGCACCTGTACTTCAACCTGGCCGGGCGAGGAAGCATCCTGGAGCACGAGCTCCAGCTCCTGGCCGACCACTTCACCCCCACGGATGCCACCCAGATCCCGACCGGCGCGATCCGGCCGGTCTCGGGCACCCCGTTCGACTTCACCGTCCCCACACCCATCGGCCGCCACATCCATGCCCACGATCCCCAGCTCCGCCACGGGCAGGGCTACGACCACTTCTTCGTGCTCCGGCGCAACGGCACCGCCCCCGAAGGTGACACGATGGTGCCGGCCGCCCGCGTCTACGAGCCCATGAGCGGACGGCGCATGACGGTCTACACCACCGCCCCCGGGGTGCAGTTCTACGCCGGCAACCGCCTCGACGGGCGCAGGGGCAAAAACGGGCACCCCTACCTCCCCCGCACGGGCTTCTGCCTGGAGACCCAGCACTTTCCCGATGCACCCAACCAGCCCACCTTCCCTCCGGCCATCGTGCAACCCAGTCACCCCTACCGGTCGCGCACGGTCTTTGCGTTCTCCGTCTGACCTCCACGCGCACCCATGCTTTCCCACGAACATCCCCATCGTCGCCTGAATCCCCTCACGGGGGAGTGGGTGCTCGTCTCGCCGCACCGGGCCCGGCGTCCCTGGCAGGGACAGGTCGAGAAGGTGCCGCCGGAGACGCGCCCGGCCTACGATCCGTCCTGCTACCTCTGCCCCGGCAACACCCGCGCCGGCGGGGCACAGAACCCGGACTACCCCGGCACCTTCGTCTTCGACAACGACTTCGCCGCACTCTATCCGGAGGTGCCACAGGCAGGCGTCGAGGAGGACGAGCTGTTCGTGGCCCGTACCGAGCCGGGCATCGCGCGGGTGATCTGTTTCTCCCCGCGGCATGACCTTACGCTACCCGAGATGCCGGTCGAGGCGATCCGCCGCGTCGTGGACGTGTGGACGGAACAGTACGCCGAACTGGGAGCCCGGCCGGACATCGGCCACGTGCAGATCTTCGAGAACAAGGGAGCGATCATGGGGTGCAGCAACCCCCACCCGCACGGGCAGATCTGGGCGCAGGCCACGCTTCCGGACCTGCCCGCCCGCGAGCTCGCCTGCCAGCGCCGGTACTTCGAGCGCCACGGGCACACGCTGCTGGGCGACTACCTGGCGCGGGAACTCGACCGGGACGAGCGGATCGTGTGCGCCAACGACCACTTCGTCGCCCTAGTGCCGTTCTGGGCCGTCTGGCCGTTCGAGACGCTGGTTATCAGCCGCCGGCCCGTCCCCGACCTGACGGCCCTCGACGACGACGAGAAAACGGCCCTGGCCGACCTGCTCAAGCGCCTGACGACGCGCTACGACAACCTTTTCGAAGTCTCCTTCCCCTATTCGGCCGGATTGCACCAGGCTCCGACCGACGGGCGCCCGCATCCCGAATGGCACCTCCACATGCACTTCTACCCGCCGCTGCTGCGCTCGGCCACGGTGAAGAAGTTCATGGTCGGCTACGAGATGCTGGGCATGCCGCAACGGGACCTCACCCCCGAAGCCGCCGCGGCCCGCCTTCGCGCCCTCTCCGAAACACACTATAGCGTTTGCGCTGCGTAGTGCGCGTATTCCTCGCCAACCAGTCCTGCCCATGACAACGAGGAAGCCTCTGTCCGGTGAGACCCGAGCACCGACCACCGCCGTGGCACCCGTCGACCGGGTGCGCCGGGCCTTCGAGCGATACGTCGGGCCGGCCGCAGAAGCGACCCTGGCCCTGGCGCCCGGCCGGGTCAACCTCATCGGGGATCATACCGACTACAACGACGGCTTCGTCCTGCCGATGACGCTCGGGCAGGCCGTCTACGTGGCGTTGCGGCGGCGGCCGGACCGGCGCATCGTCCTGCACGCGCTCAACTACGACGAGCGGCTGGAGGCGACGCTCGATGCCCTGCCCGGCCCCGGCTCGTCGTGGCGGCACTATGCCGGAGGCGTCGTGGCGTTGCTCCAGGAGCGGGGGTTCATACCGTCCGGCTTCGAGGGCGTCCTCTACGGCGACGTGCCCGTCGGCGCCGGGCTGAGCTCCTCGGCCGCCACCGAGGTGGCCCTGCTCGTGGGGCTGGAACACCTGTTCGGCTTCGCGCTCGAGGGCGCCGAGGGGGCACGGCTCTGCCAGCAGGTCGAGCACCGCTTCATCGGCGTGCAATGCGGCATCATGGACCAGTTCGCCGCCCGCCTGGGCCGGGCCGGGCACGCCCTGTTCCTGGACTGCCGCACCCTGGCCTTCGAGGCCGTGCCGGTGCACCCCGGCGAACACGTCTTCGTGATCGCCGACAGCCGTGCGCCCCGCTCGCTGGCCGCCTCGAAGTACAACGAGCGACGGGCCGAATGCGAGGCCGGCGTCGCGTTCTTCCAGCGCCTCTACCCACAGGTCCGGGCCCTGCGCGACGTCTCGGCCGAGATGCTGGAGGCTCACGCGGCGGCGCTGCCGGAACCGGTGCGGCGGCGCTGCCGGCACGTCGTCGGCGAGAACGCCCGGGTGCAGGAGGCCGTCGCGGCCCTGCGCGCGGGCGACCTGGCTCGCTTCGGAACGCTCATGACGGCCTCGCACGCAAGCCTGCGCGACCTTTACGAAGTCAGCTCGCCCGAACTCGACCGGCTCGTGGAGACGGCCTGCGCCACGGACGGCGTACGGGGGGCCCGGATGACGGGTGCCGGCTTCGGCGGCTGCACGGTCATCCTGGCACACCGCGACGCCGTGCCGGACCTGACGCAGCGCCTGTCCGCCGACTACCGCACCGACTTCGGTCGCACGCCCGCCGTCTACGTGGTCGAGCGAAACCTCGAAGCCGGTCCTGTGTCCTTTTCCTCCTGACCCCCCGCCGTTGCCATGTCCTGCCGTATCCTCCTCGCCCTGGCGTTCCTGCTTCCGGCCCTGTTCCGGCCCCTCCCCGCCCCGGCGCAGTCGTTCCACTTCGGGGCGGACCTCTCTTATGCGAACATGATGGAGGACTGCGGGGCCGTCTTCAAGGAGCACGGCACGCCAACGGACGTCTACGCGATCTTCGCCCATCGGGGCCACAACCTGGTGCGGGCCCGCCTCTGGGTGGACCCCGCCTGGCAGGAGGCGCTCGTGCAGCCGCCGGGCGTCAAGCCCCGGTACAACGACCTCGACGACGTGCGGGAAACCTTCTCCCGCGCCCGCGCCGCCGGCATGCAGTTGATGCTGGGCCTCCACTACTCCGACTTCTGGGCCGATCCGAGCCGGCAGGTCGTCCCCGCCCGCTGGGCCGCCATCGCCGACGACGTCGACGCGCTCGCGGACTCGGTCCACGCCTACACCAAGCAGGTCCTCACGACGCTCGACGCCGACGGGCTCATGCCGGAGTTCGTCAAGATCGGCAACGAGACGAACGGCGGGCTGCTCGTCCACCGCACCATGAACGACCGGTACGAGCCCGTCGGCACCCTCAGCACGGACTGGAGCCGCCACGCGGTGCTGTTCAACGCCGCCATCCGGGCCGTCCGCGAGGTCGGCGCCACCGCCGCCGTCACGCCGAAGATCGTCCTCCACTTCGCCGGGCTGAACAGCCTCGTCTGGCGCTACCAGAACCTCGTCGCCCACGGCGTGACCGACTTCGACGTGATGGGCTTCTCCTACTACTACGCCTGGCACGAAGCCAGCATCCGCGAGCTCGGCGAGACGATCCGCGCCCTCCGCAGCCGGCTCCCGGGCTACGAGGTGATGGTCGTCGAAACCGGCTACCCCTGGACCCGCACCGGCTTCGACAGCCTCCCCAACATCATCACCACGCCGGACCCGGACTACCTCCCCGTCATCCCCGAAAAACAGCTGGAGTACCTCGTCGACTACGCCCGCGAGGTCATGCGGTCCGGCGGCATCGGGGTCATCTTCTGGGAGCCGGCCTGGGTCTCGACGCCGTGCCGCACCCCCTGGGGGCAGGGCTCCTCGCAGGAGCACGTCGCCTTCTTCGACCCCGTCGAGACGAACTTCATGGAGAACGGCGGGGGACGCTGGCCCGAGGCGGCCTTCTACGAGGACCTCGATGCCCACAAGATCACGTTCCAGGTGGACATGACCGGGCAGGACACCGAGCGCGGCGTTTATATCCGGGGCACCTTCACCGACGGCGAGATCGTCCCCATGGCCGACCTGGGCGAGGGGTTGTTCAGCTTCTTCGCGTACCTGCCCGAGGGCGCCACCGGCACCTACCACTTCCTCAACGGCCCCGAGGCCACGGACCGCGAGACCGTCCCGGCCGCGTGTGCCGCCGACGGCACCGACCGCCGCTATACCGTCCCCGCCTCCGACGCCGTCTTCGCCTTCCGCTGGGCAGACTGCACCCCGCTCGTGGACACGCCGGTGGAGGTCACCTTCGCCGTCGACATGACCGGGCAGGACACCTCGCGCGGCGTCTACATCACCGGGCACGTCACGGACTGGGAGATCGTCCGCATGACCCCGCAGGGTGAGGCCATCTACACGTACACCACCTCCCTGATGCCCGGCAGCGCGGGCGCCTACTATTACCTGACCACCAGCACGTGGGACAACTACCAGGCCTTCCGCGAGTCGGTCCCGGCCGCGTGTGCGACGTGGTACGGCTCGGACCGGGGCTACGTCGTGCCGGACACGCCCGCCGTCTTCGCCGTACGCTGGGGGACGTGCGAGACGTTCGCCTGGCCGACGGCCCGGGAGGACGCGCCCTCCACCGGCACGCTCCGGCTCCACCCGAACTACCCGAACCCGTTCCGCCGGACGACCACGCTGACCTACACGTTGCCGCAGGCGGGTCCCGTGCGGCTCGCCGTGTACGACGTGCTCGGCCGCCGCGTGGCGCTGCTGGTGGACACCCGCCAGGCCGCCGGCACCTACCGGACCGCGTTCGACGCCACCGCGCTGCCGCCCGGCCTGTACATCGCCCGCCTGACGACGCCGGCCGGCACCCTCACCCGCCCGCTCGTGCGGGCGCAAGGACACGATCAATGACCGCTCCGGGTGGTGATAAGGATGGCGCCGTTGGCCCCCCGGGACCCGTAGATGGCGGTGGCGGCGGCGTCTTTCAACACCTCGATGCGTTCGACGTCGCGGGGGAACAGGCCTGCCACAACCCCGCTGTACGGGCCCGGGCTGGGCACCCCGTCGATGACGAAGAGCGGCTCGTTGCCGCCGTCCGGGAACACGCTCCCCTGGATCCGCACGACGTAGGACCCTGCCGGCCCGCGCAGCACGGTCACGCCGGCCAGCCGCAGCACCTCTTCGATGCGACGGGCCGACGACGCTTCGATCTGCTCGCGCGTGACGACGGACACGGCAGTGGTCAGGCGTTCTTCTTTCTCCGTGCCGTATCCGACGTTGACGTCGCCGTCCTGGCGATGCGCAGCGGGCTGGGCGGTTCCGCAGCCGGCCAGCAGCAACAGGAGCACGGGAAGGACGAAACCGGAATCGTTCATGGCAACCCCCTCCGGGCGGTCGATGACCCGGTGGCGCACCGGATACATCGCGTGGGACGAACATGCAGCCTGCTGAAGGTTAACGCGAGGTACGGCGATCCGTTCGCCACCGGCTTTCCGTACCGTCCTCATACCCCCTCTTCCCTTTCATCCAGCTCCGTATGGCCATGCTTATCCTCTTCCTCTCGCTGATGCTGGCCTCCGTGCAGGCCACGCCCGTCCTGCTCGAATCCGGTCAGGACGCTCCACGCCGGCGCCTGCTGATGGACTACGGCTGGCGCTTCACGCGGGGTGACGTGCCCGGAGCCGAGCAGCCCACTTTCGACGATCAGGCCTGGCGCGTAGTGGATCTTCCGCACGACTGGAGCATCGAGGGGCCCTACGACGAGCACGCCCCCACCACCGGCCGGGGAGGCTACCTGCCCACCGGCATCGGCTGGTACCGGCGACGCTTCGCGCTGCCGGAGGAGGCAACCGGCCGCCGCATACACGTCGTTTTCGACGGGATCTACCAGCACAGCGACGTCTGGATCAACGGACATCATCTCGGTCACCGGCCCAACGGCTACATCTCCTTCGCCTATGACCTGACGCCGTACCTGGTCGAGGGCGAAAACGTGCTGGCCGTACGGGTGGACAACAGCCGGCAACCCAACAGCCGGTGGTACTCCGGCAGCGGCATCTACCGGCACGCCTGGCTTCTGATCACGGACGTGCTGCACCTGGACCTCTGGAGCACCTTCGTCCGCACGCCCCTCGTGGACAGCACCGCCGCCACGGTCGCTGTCACCGCACAGCTGGTGAACACGGACACCACCCGGCGCACGGGCTCCCTCGAAACGCTGGTGCTCGACCCGAACGGGCATGCGGTGGCTCGCACGATCCTCCCCTTTACCGTGGCACCGGGTGCCTCCGCCACCGCAGAGGCATCGCTACCGGTCGAGCGGCCGGCTCTCTGGTCCCCCGAGACGCCCGTACGGTACACCCTTCGCCTCCTCGTCCGGGAGCGTGGACGGGTCATCGATGGAGAAGATACACCGTTCGGCATCCGTCACCTCGCCTTCGAGGCGGACCGGGGCTTCCTGCTCAACGGGCGGCCGGTCAAGATGCGGGGCGTCAACCTGCATCACGACGGCGGCCCTGTCGGAGCCGCCGTACCCGAAGCCGTCTGGGTGCGCCGCCTGAAGCTCCTCAAGGCCATGGGCGTCAATGCCATCCGGACAGCCCACAATCCCCCGGCCCCCGAGTTCCTCGACCTGACCGACCGGATGGGCTTCCTCGTCATGAACGAAGCCTTCGATGAATGGACGCACGGCAAGGTCGAATACGGGTATCACCGCGACTTCGACACCTGGGCCGAGCGCGACCTGGCCGACTTCATCCGCCGCGACCGCAACCACCCGTCGGTGATTCTCTGGAGCCTGGGCAACGAGATCGCCGAACAGCATGTCGAGGGCGGGCCCGAAGTCCTGCTCCGTCTTCGGAACGTCGCCCGGCGCGAAGACCCCACCCGGCCCCTTACCACCGGCAACGATCACATCGCCGCCGACGACGGCGCCACCACCGAGGCCTTCCTCAGCCTGCTCGACATCGTCGGGTACAACTACGTCGATCGCTGGCACGAGCGCCGGGAGTTGTACGCCGAACAGGACCGGCACGCCCACCCTACGTGGAAGATGATCGGTACTGAAAACGTCTCCGTTCGGGGCGTGCGGGGGGCCTACTCCCTCGGCGACGACCCCGCACGCGTCGATCCCGACTACACCACCGGCATGATCCGTGCCGCCGAACTGTGGAAGTTCGTCGCCCTGCACGACTACTTCATGGGCGACTTCATGTGGACGGGCATCGACTACCTGGGCGAAGCCCGGTGGCCCCACAAGAACGCCTCCTCGGGCGTCCTTGACCTCGTCGGCTTTCCAAAGGACGGCTACCATTTCTACCAGAGCCTGTGGACCGACGCCCCCGTACTCCACCTCTTCCCGCACTGGAACTGGCCGGGACGTGAAGGGCAGTTCATCCCTGTGCTGGCCTATACCAACGTAGACGCGGTGGCGCTGTACCTGAACGACCGGTTCATTGGCGAAAAACGGCGGCAGTTCCCCCGGCCGGGCACGTCGGGCTGCTGGAACTGCTACGACGAGCCGCCGGTCCGCGTCACCACGGCAGACCTGCATCTGAGCTGGGACGTCCCCTACGAACCGGGCGTGCTGCGGGCCGTCGGCAAGCGGAACGGCGAGACGGTCGTCACGGCCGAGGTCCACACGACCGGTCCGCCTGCCGCCCTGCGCCTCGTGGCCGACCGCGACACCCTCGTGGCCGGCGTACGGGACGTCGGCCACGTGCGCGTGGAGGTCGTCGATGCGGCAGGCCGGGTGGTACCGACGGCAAACAACCCGGTGCACATTCGGATAGAGGGACCGGCCCGCCTGCTGGCCCTCGGCAACGGCGACCCGGCCGACCACAGCCCCTATCAGGCCACCGAACGGCGCGTCTTCCACGGACTGGCGATGGCCTTCGTGCAGACGACCGACGATCCCGGATCGGCCCGCCTCACGGCAACGGCCGATGGGCTCCGGAGCGACACCGTCACCCTCACCGTCGTGCCGGCCGCGCCCCCCCCGCCCCGCCTGCCCTGAACGGCTGCAACCCGTGCCGCCCGGCGTCACAGTCCCCGCCCCCGGTCGCGACGGTATGGCCGGCCTCACGGACGCAGGGGGCCCGTGTTGCTCACGAAGGCCACCTTCCGGCTATCCGGCGACCACGACGGCACGTTGATCGTCCCCTGCCCGCCGTAGACGTACGCGACGACGCGCGGCACCCCGCCCCCGGCCGGGATCATCCGCAGGTAGACCTCCTTGTAGAACGGATGATCGTCCGGGGCCACCTCCGGGCCGTACGACAGAAACACGACCCACCGCCCGTCCGGAGAGACATGGGGAAACCAGTTGTTGAAACCGTCGTCGGTCAACTGTTCGGGCCGGCTTCCGTCGGGGCGCATCCGCCAGAGTTGCATCGTCCCGCTGCGAACCGAGTTGAAGTAGATGTACTGCCCGTCGGGGCTGTATTCGGGTCCATCGTCGAGGCCGGGGGTATCCGTCAGGCGCACCTCCTCGCCGCCCCCGGCGGGAATGCGGTAGACGTCATAGTCTCCGCCGCGCAGGGCCGTGTAGACCAGGTAGCGCCCGTCCGGCGACCATCCGTGCAGGTAGGAGGGGCCGGTAGGCGTCACCTGTACGGGCGTCCCGCCTTCCACCGGCACCGTGTAGACGATGGATTGCCCGTCGTGCGCGTCGCTGTGGTGGCTGATGCCGAGCATCCGGCCGTCGAACGAGAGCACGTGGTCGTTGTTGTTGGCCGTGGCAAAACCCGTGTCGATCACGTGCGGCGTCCTCGTCTCCAGGTCGAAGCGGTAGAGCCGTCCGTCTGCGTTGTAGATGAGTGCCCGGCCGTCGGGTGTCCAGTTCGGCGCCTGGATCGACCCCGGCGCACGGTAGACGACCTCCCGGTGACCGGTCTCCACCTCCAGGATCTCCAGATTGCTCCCCAGGTAATCCTGGTACGGAACGAGGTCGTCCGGCGCCGGGACGACGATGCGGACGTTGCGGAAGCGGGCTACGGCGTCATCGTCGTGCGTGCCCACGAACAGGCCCACGTAGAGCGTATCGCCCAGCGGGAGTGTGACCTCGGCGTCGCGGACGAGCGGCTCACCGAAACGCGCCACGGCCAGGGTGAAGGTATCCCCGCGGCGGGTGAGCTGGAGAACGTCCGGTCCGGCCACGGCAGAACGCACCGCTTCCGCCCGTGCCCCCGGGGTACGGCGAAACTGAAGCGCCGCAAGGCCGTCGCCGCGCACGGCGGCACGGACGTGGGCCGCGCTCGCCTCGAGGGACGACCGGACGGCCCAGCCCAGTTCGCTATGCGGGCCGGCTCCCGCCCCGGGGAAATGTCCTTCCGCCCGCAGGATGAAATCGCCCGCCAGGCGTCGCCACACGAAGTGAAAGGCGTCCCGTTCGTCCTCGCGGTCGTATCCGGAGCCTTCGATCTGGTAGGTCTGGGTTGCCGGGTCGTAGCGGGCATCGCCGGCGTGCCGTACCGGACCGACGTCGCCGTGAGATTCGAACAGCCCGAGGGACTGCGCGAAGGCCGTACCGGCCGGCAGCACCGCCCATAACGCCACGGATCCGAACAGGCGAACCCGGGAAAGCATGTCGCTTCGCATGGTCGTCCTCCTCGTTTTTACCCGTCCTCAGGGAACGGGGCACGTCCCCGCCTGGCCGGCCGCATAGAGGATGCCGCCCAGGAGGTGCTGCCGGAAGGCCGGCTCGGCATAGCTTTCCGGCGTGTGGCCCATCGCCGTGTACCAGGCCCGTCCCCCCTCATAGGCATGGCACCATGCGATGGGGTGATCCCCGCCCATCGTTCCACCCTCGTACGTCGCCTCGTCGAGCACGGCCAGGACGTGGACGCGCCCCCGCGGGTTGCTCCGGAAGTTGTACCACTCATCCGTGCGCGTCCACCGTGGCGGCAGGCCCCGGGTCGAAGGGTGGGTGGTATCGGCGAGCACGACCGTGGCCGGCTGGATGGCGGGGTGACCGGCGAAGTAGGCCCCGACGAGCCCGCCGTAGAACGGCCAGTCGTACTCGGTGTCCGAGGCGGCGTGCACGCCGGCAAAGCCGCCCCCCGCCCGGATGTACCGCTCGAAGGCCTCCTGGCCCGCCTCGTCGAGGACGTCCTCGCTCGTGTTCAGGAAGACGACGACCCGAAAGCGGGCCAGCGTGCTGTCCGTGAAGGCGGCGGCGTCCTCGGTGGCCTCCACGGCAAAGCCGTGCGCCTGCCCCAGCGCCCGGATCGCGGCGATACCGTCCGTAATGGAGGCGTGCCGGTAGCCGGCGGTCTTCGAAAAGACGAGTACCGCGAAGCGCGGCGCGGCCGGATCGTCCCCCTCCCCCCCGTTCCGGGCCGGGGAGGATTCCGACGTACACCCCACCGTGAAAACCGCCAGCACGAGACAGCGCAGGATGATCGTTTGCATGGGTATCGAAAGCGTGGATGATATGCAATGTACGACAAGGGTGGAGCCGGCACCAGCGGGCAGACCGGCTCTCCCGGCAGTTGCATGATGCCATGGAGATCACGGCACCGGCCTGCGGGTCCGCTCACCAGGTGTCGGTGCGGAAGGGGGCGGCGGGCAGGCCCTCCCGGTTGTAGAGGTTAGCGCGGGCGGGGTTGTTCGCCCAGGCATAGCGGACGGCCACCGGGGCCGGCACGCGGTCGCTCCACACGACGACGCGGTCGCCCTCGATGCGCGCCTCGGCCCAGACGAAGCGCCGGTCCGCCCCCGCGACGGCGAAGCCGCGGACGACGCGCCCGCCTTCCCGCGTCACCAGCCCGCCGCCGGCGTGATCGAACGAGACGAAGACCCGGCGTCCCTCGACGCTGTGCGACCGGTAGACGGGACCGGAAGCAACGACGTCCTCGCCATAGGCCACCCTGCGTGCAGCCAGGGCCAGCCGGCGGCCCACGTCCTGCTTGTTGCGCGGGTGGATGTCGTCCGCCTCGCCGAGGTCGATGATGACCGCCTGCGCCGTGTTCGGCAGGGCCAGCGCGGCGTGTTGCGATTCGCGCAGGAGCGCCCAGGCGCTCTGCGACGGCGGCGTCTCGTCCTCCGCCATGAAGTTGGCCAGCTGCACCCAGAGGAACGGGAAGTCGCCCAGCCCCCAGGCCTCGCGCCAGCTCCGGATCATCGTGGGAAACAGCTCGCGGTAGGCATATGCCTCCTCGAGGGTGTTGGCGTTCGACTCCCCCTGGTACCAGATGACGCCCCGGATCGGGTACGGCAGCAGGGGGTGCACCATCTTGTTCCACAGCACCGTGGGCACCTGGTTCTTGTTGCCGCTCGTCCCGATCGTCACCTGCCCGACCATGAAGCGCCACGGGCCCGGCAGGGGACGCCGCACCCCGTTCACCTCGACGTACACCGCCTCGGGCGACCCGTGGATGCCTCCGCCGCCCTGGTAGTCCTCCACGCGCACGGCGAGGAGGTTCTCCCCTTCGCGCAGCGCGGCGGGCGGCACCGTGTAGACGCGCGCCAGGTTCCAGGCGTTGTCCGTCCGTCCCACCTCGACGCCGCCCACCCAGGTGATGTCCGAGTCGTCGATCATGCCGAGGCCGAGGGTGATCCCCTGCCGGGCCTCCTCCGCCGTCAGGGTGAAGGTGGTGCGGTACCAGGCCACCCCGTCGACCCCCTCGAAGCCGGCGGCTTCCCAGAGGCCGGGCACGGGGATGGTGAACCAGGCGCTGTCGTCCAGGTCGGGGGCGGCCCAGCGGGCCTCGCCGTCGACGAGGCCGGGGTCCCGGTCCGGCAGCGTGCCGAGGCGGGCGCGAACGCGGTCCAGGATGGCCTGCTCGCGGGCGGCTTCCTCCGCCCGGAGGGCTTCGACCGCCGCGGTATCCATCCCCAGCGCCTCCGCACGCATCCACGGCTCGATGCGGCTGCCGCCCCAGGTGGTGTTGATGATACCCACCGGCACACCCACGTGCCGCCGCAGCTCCCGGGCAAAGAAGTAGCCGACGGCCGAGAAGTCGCCCACGTGCTCCGGATCGGCCACCTCCCAGGTGCCCCCCGCCAGCGAGTCCTCCGGCCGGTACGACCACGAGCGCGGCACCTTGAAATGCCGGATCTGCGGATCGTCCGCGGCGACGATCTCGGCTTCGGCGTTCATTGCATCGGCGACGACCCACTCCATGTTGGACTGCCCCGAGGCCACCCACACGTCGCCGACGAGGATGTCCCGGATCCGGCGGGGCGGCTCCCCTCCGGCCGCCACCGTC
The DNA here is from genome assembly GCF_011682235.2 of Rhodocaloribacter litoris. Taxonomy (NCBI): domain Bacteria; kingdom Pseudomonadati; phylum Rhodothermota; class Rhodothermia; order Rhodothermales; family Rhodothermaceae; genus Rhodocaloribacter; species Rhodocaloribacter litoris. The sequence goes on from NZ_CP076718.1 coordinate 105,813, forward strand.
ATCTCATGCGGTCCGCCGGCCTCCAGGGCGGGAAGCGCCACCCGCCAGCGGCCATCCCCGCCGGCCGTCGTCTCGTACGCCTGCCCGTCGAACGTGACGATGACGCGGGTGCCGGGTGCAGCCCATCCCCACACGGGCACGGGCGCCCCCCGCTGCAGCACCATGCCATCCTCAAAGAGCCGGGACAGCCGGAAGGCGGGGGAGCGTTCCGCGCCTCCACAACCCGCGAGCAGGCACAGGATCAACAAACCGGGAAGGCAGGTCGGGAGAACAGACAATCTTTCCATGCGTCTTGTGCGGTTGATCGGGTGGAGCGACACGCCGGCGGCCCTCATCCGGCCTCGGCCAGCAGGCGGTCGATGGTTTGCAACTCCGCTTCGGTGAAGGCCAGGTTGTTCAGCGCGGCGACGTTGTCCTCGATCTGCTCGACGCGGCTGGCTCCGACCAGGGCCGAAGTCACGCCGGGATGGCGGAGCACCCAGGCCAGCGCCATCTGAGCGAGCGTCTGCCCGCGGGCCCGGGCGAGTTCGTTCAGACGCTGCACGCACCGGACCCGCCCGGGCGTGACCTCCTCCCGCGTCAGGAAGCCGTGCGGCTTGGCAGCCCGTGACTCCTCCGGGATGCCCTGAAGGTACTTCGTGGTCAGGAGCCCCTGGGCCAGGGGGGAGAAGACGATGCAGCCCATCCCCACCTCGTCGAGCACGTCCAGCAGGCCGTCTTCGATCCACCGGTCGAACATGCTGTACTTCGGCTGGTGGATCAGGCAGGGCGTACCGAGCGCGCGCAGGATGCGCACGGCCTCGCGGGTCTGTTCCGGCCCGTAGTTCGACAGGCCCACGTAGAGGGCCTTGCCCTGGCGCACGGCCTGGTCGAGTGCGCGCATGGTCTCCTCCAGGGGCGTGTCGGGGTCGGGGCGGTGGTGGTAGAAGATGTCGACGTAATCGAGTCCCATGCGGCGCAGGCTCTGGTCGAGGCTGGCGAGCAGGTACTTGCGCGAGCCGCCGTCGCCGTAGGGGCCGGGCCACATGCGGTAGCCGGCCTTCGTGGAGATGATGAGCTCGTCACGATAGCCGGCCAGGTCCCGCCGGAGGATGCGCCCGAAGGTTTCCTCGGCAGAGCCGGGCGGCGGCCCGTAGTTGTTGGCCAGGTCGAAGTGGGTGATGCCCAGCTCGAAGGCACGGCGCACCATGGCCCGGGCGTTCTCGAAGGTATCCACCCCGCCGAAGTTATGCCAGAGGCCGAGCGAGATGGCGGGCAGCACCACCCCGCTGCGACCACAGCGGCGGAAGGTCATCGTGTCGTAGGCGGGCAGGAGGGGGCGAGGATCGATCATGACGGCATGGAGGCTGGTTGAGCGTCTTCTCCTTTCCGGGGCGGCGTGTACCCTCCCCGGCTCCGGGAAGATACACTTTGCGCCGGTACCGGGGCACGGCACCGGCGGGTTCACCCGGCGTCCCGGTCGGAACAGGGTCCCGCGTGCGTCGCCCGTCCTCCTTCCCGGAGGGCCTGTCGTGCAAGCCGGTCGGTGCGGGCGATCACCTCCAGACAGGCCCGGACGTTGTGGTAGGGGCATTTCCAGACCCCCACCTTGTCCTCGCCCGGACAGGGGTTGCCGCGGCGATCGACGCGGAAGAACCACTCGCCGTGCACGCGGTCCACGATGTGCGCGCGGGTGAAGGCCCAGGTGGCCGCGGCCGCGTCAAGGAAAAGCCGCTCGCCCGTCTCCCCGTAGGCGTTGACGAAGCCGACGATGGCCTCGGCCTGGGGCCACCAGTGCTTGTCGGTGTCGAGGGTGCCGTCGGGATGGGCCTCATAGAAGAGACCACCATCCCGGTCGACACCTTCTGCCAGGATGGTGCGGGCGACGGCAAGGCCGGCGGTCCGGGCCCGGTCTTTCAGGGCCGCTTCTCCCAGCACGCCGGCGGCCTCCATCAACAGCCAGCTCGCCTCGATGTCGTGCCCGAACGAGACGACGCGGGAGGTGGGCGTCCAGTCCACCTGGAAGAAAGGACGGACATGGCCGGTACCCGTGTCGAGTATCTTCGTCAGGAACAGATCGATGAGGCCGGCCAGGCGCCGGCGCAATCCCGGGGCGGGCCAGATGCGATAGAGGCTGGTATAGGCCTCGAGCACGTGCAGGTGGGTGTTCATGCTCTTCGGTGCCTGCTCGTCCCGATCGCTGAGGCGGGCCCCCGCGAGGCGGCGCCAGTCGCGGCTGAAGACTTCGAAATAGCCCCCGTGCACCGGGTCCGTGCAATGGTGCTCCAGCACCTGGCCGAGTTCGACGGCGAGGGCGCGGGCCGGCTCGTGCCCGGTCGCCCGTGCGTATTCGCTCAGCCCGTAGATCGCAAAAGCCTGCGCATAAACGAACTTGCGGGTGTCCCGGGGCCGCCCCGCAGGGTTGAGCATCCAGTATACCCCGCCGTGCTCGGTGTCGAGGAAGCAGGTGCTCACGTAGTCGTAGGCCCGATCGGCCAGGGCCCGGTAGTCCGGATTACGCAGCAGGCGATAGGCCGCCGAGAAGGCCCACAGGATGCGGGCGTTGAGGACACAGCCTTTCGGAGCGCCGGTCAGAACCTCGTTCTCGTTCGTGATGCGCCCCACGAAGCCGCCACCGGTGTGGTCGACCGCGTGCGTCATCCAGTAGGGCAGGATGTGGTCGACCAGTTCTCGGTAGAGCTCGTCCCGGAGCCTGTGCAGCAGGGGTGGAGCTTCCATGGCGCTACCGGTGGTTGAGGCGTTCGAGGTTCCGGCGGATCAGGTCGCGCCGCACGTCCACGCAGGCCGCCGAACGTAGCGGATCCGGAGGTTTCACGTAGTCGAGCGGCTGGTCGAGGGTGGTGGTGGCCACGTGCAGGCGGGTGTCCGCGAGCGCAGTCATGAACAGGTAGAGCACGTAGCGGAGCCCCGCGGCCGTGCCCCGCACGCCGTGCGCCAGGTGCAGCCAGCCCTCAGGCGTCTTCAGCGGCGGCGGCCCCAGCCCGTTCTTCACCTCCTTGATCGTGTGATAGACCCGCCCGTCGACGACGATCTCCCGTTCGAGGACGGGATGCGTGATGTCCTCGCACAGGCCCCAGCCGAGACCGACCGTAGCCAGGAGGTAGGCCGCGAGGATCAGCAGGTCGAGCGGGTGGAGAGGCATGGACGAACCGCGGCCTACGAACCGGAGAGGGACCGAAATATTTAATCAAATCAATTTATCATATCAACGAACCCGGCCCCGCCCGCTTCGCCGGACCGGCCCTATTCACGACTTCTTAACACACCTCCTCCCCGGCCGGGTACAACCTTCTCGCCGCCAACCAGTATGCAATTCATGGGTTTATCAAATCTTTTTACTAGATTATACGCGTAATATTTTCTGCCTGTCTTCGACTCCAGACAGGTACGCGGCCCGTCGCTCAGGGCCGTTGCTCGTCCCGCCTCCTTCATTCACCTCCCTCCCCGGAGGGACTTCCGATGCTCACCGGAACCAACCTGACCTACACCAAAGAGTACAACCTGCGCATCGTTCACGAGACCATCCGGCTCTACGGCCCCCTCTCCCGTGCCGAGATCGCCCGTCGCACCGAGCTGACGCCGCAGACGGTCTCGAACCTGGTCCGGGACCTGATGGCGCTGGACCTGATCGTGGAAAGCGGCCGGCGCCAGGAAGGACGCGGTGCGCCCTCGATCACGCTGGCGCTCAACCCGGACGGGGCTTACTCCATCGGGCTGGACCTCGACCGCGACCACCTCACCGCCCTGCTCGTCGACCACGCGGGCACGGTGCGGCAACGCATCCATCACCACCTCGACTTCCCTTCCCCGGACGAGGCCCTCGCCCTCATGGTCGAGACGGTCCACGAACTCACGGCCCGCCAGGGGCTGAACCTTGCGCAGGTACGCGGCGTCGGCATCGGCGTGCCCGGGCCGATGAACATCGCCGAGTCGAACGGGCGCACCTACCTGATCAACCCGAAAGCCTTCAAGGGCTGGCACGACGTGCCCATCGCCGACCTGCTGCACCAGCGCCTGGGGATACCGGTCTTCCTCGAAAACAACGCCACCGCCGCCGCGATGGGCGAGCGCTGGTACGGCGCCGGGCAACACCTCTCCTCCTTCTTCTACTTCTACTTCGGCAGCGGCCTCGGCGGCGGCCTCGTCGTGCAGGGACAGCCGTACGAAGGCTTCACCGGCAACGCCGGCGAGATCGGCTACTTCCCCGCCTTCTCGACCGAAAAGCCCTGCCTCGACCTCGAACGCGAACACGTCGGGCAACATTTCAACCTGCCCCGCCTCTACCGCATCCTGCAGGCCGAAGGGCTGGAGGCCGGCACACCGGAAGACCTCGAACGCCTTTTCGAAGCCCGGAACCCCCTGCTCCTCGCCTGGATCGACAGCGCCGCCCATCACCTGAGCTGGCTCGCCCTCGCCGTCGAATACCTGGTCGATCCCGAAGCCGTCTTCTTCGGCGGGCGCCTGGCCGACTCCATCCTCAACGCGCTGCTCGAACGGGTCGGGGAGCGCCTGCCGGCGCTGCGCATCTCGGGCAAACGAACGCACCCCGAATACCTGATCGCCACGGCCGGTATCGACGCCGGCGCCCTCGGCGTGGCCACCCTCCCCATCTACGAAATCTTTGCTCCCGTCCACCGGATCCTCGTCAAACAGCCCGACGGGCGCCCGGTCCTCCACCCCGCCCGTTAACACGAACCCTTTGCATTTTCCGGAAAGAGTTCGTACATGACAATAAATCCATTCGCTTTACTTATCTTATCCCGTTCCGGCTGCGCTCCCCGGCGGTCGCATGTACCGGGGACGCCCCTCCGAAGCGGACCGGGTTGTCTGTAGCCCCTCGGGCACCGCGGGCGACGAGGTCCTCCCGTTCAACCCCCGCCATGAAGCGTTCGCCATGCGCCCCCCGTCCATCGCCTACCGGTCTTTCTGCATGATCGCCTCCGCCTTTCTCCTGACCGTCGTGCCGGTGAAGGCACAGGTCCCGGCCGCCCTCACGGAGCGGGTGGAGGAGCTCCTGAAACGGATGACCCTCGAAGAGAAGGTCGGCCAGATGACCCAGCTGACGCTTCAGGCCGTGGCCCGGGCGCAGCCGGCGCAAGGGGCCGGGGACCGGCTCGTCGAGCTCGACCCGGAGAAGCTGCGGGAGGTGCTCGTCACCTACCACGTCGGCTCGCTGCTCAACGTCGTCGACCATGCCCAGCCGCTGGCGCACTGGCAACGGCTCATCACACAGATCCAGGACGTAGCCACGCAAGCGACGCGGCTGGGCATCCCGGTGATCTACGGCATCGACGCCGTGCACGGGGCCAACTACCTGATCGGCGGCACCCTCTTTCCCCACAACATCGGCCTGGCGGCCACCTTCGACACGTCGCTGGCCTACCGGGCCGGGCGCATCACCACGTTCGAGACGCGCGCCTCGGGCATCCCCTGGAACTTCGCCCCGGTGCTGGACCTGGGCCGCCAGCCGCTCTGGCCCCGCTTCTACGAAACGTTCGGGGAGGACGTGCTGCTGGCTTCTGCGATGGGGGCAGCCACGATACGCGGCTTCCAGGCGGTTCCCCCCGGCGGGCTTGCCCCCGTGGCCGCCTGTGCCAAGCACTACGTCGGTTATTCGGCGCCGGCCAGCGGCAAGGACCGCACCACGGCCCTGATCCCGGAACGCACCCTGCGCGAGTACTTCCTCCCCCCTTTCCGCGCCGCCGTCGAGGCCGGGGTCAAGACCGTCATGGTCAACTCGGGAGACGTCAACGGCATCCCGGTGCACGCCAGCCGCTACCTGCTCACGGACGTGCTGCGCGGCGAACTGGGCTTCGAGGGGGTCGTCGTCACGGACTGGGAGGACATCGTCAAGCTGCACACGGTGCACCGCACGGCGGCCTCGATCAAGGAAGCCACCCGGCAGGCCCTCGAAGCCGGCATCGACATGAGCATGACCCCCTACGATGTGCGCTTCTACCACGACGTGCTCGCCCTCGTGCGGGAGGGCGTCCTCAGCGAGGAACGCATCGACGACTCGGTGCGGCGCATTCTCCGCCTCAAGTTCGAGCTGGGGCTGTTTCGCGACCCGTACCCGCCCGCCGTTCCGGAGGCCGCCATCCACACGGCGGATTTCGAGGCGACGGCGCTGGAGGTGGCCCGGCGCAGCCTGACGCTGCTCGAGAACGAGGGCGACCTGCTGCCGCTGCGGCCGGGGAGCCGTGTGCTGGTGACCGGCCCGGCCGCGCACTCCCTGACGGCCCTCAACGGCGGCTGGACCTACACCTGGCAGGGACGGGATGCCTCCCTCTTTCCCGGCAAGCCGACCCTCCTCGAGGCCCTCCGTGAGCGCCTGGGCGAGGAACGGGTCGTCTACGTGCCCGGCACCACCTTCGACGCCGTGCTCGACCTGGAGGCAGCGGCCGCGGTTGCCCGCACGGTGGACGTCGCCGTGGTCGCCGTCGGCGAAGACGCCTATGCCGAGAAACCCGGCGACCTCGACGACCTGGCCCTGCCCGAAGCCCAGCGTGCGCTGGTGCAGGCCGTCACCGCCACCGGAACGCCCGTGGTGCTCGTCCTGGTGGAAGGCCGCCCCCGTCTCCTCGGCCGGGCCGCCGACGCCGCCACCGCCGTCCTCATGGCCTACTGGCCCGGCATGGAAGGCGGCCGGGCCATCGCCGAGGTTCTCGCCGGCGACGCGAACCCCTCCGGCAAGCTGCCCTTCACCTACCCCCGCCACCCGCACGACCTCCTCCCCTACGACCATCCGGTCAGTTCTTCCTTCAACATCTGGTTGAACGAACAGACCGCATTCCGGCCCCAGTGGCCCTTCGGACACGGCCTCAGCTACACCACATTCTCCTATGAAGACCTCCGGGTCGAACGCAGCACCCTGTCCCTGACGGACACCCTGTATGTGCACGTCACCGTCCGCAACACGGGCGACCGCGCCGGGTGGGAAACGGTGCTCCTGTTCGTGGCCGACGAATACGCCTCGGTGGCCCCGCCCGTGCGACGGCTCCGCGCCTTCCGCCCCGTCCACCTGGAGCCCGGTCAGGCCCGCCCGGTGACCTTCTCCGTCCCCGTCCACGATCTGGCTTTCGTCGGGCCGGAAAACACCCGGGTCGTCGAACCCGGGACGTTCCGGGTCGAGGTGGGGCCCCTGTCGGACCGGTTCGAAGTCAGAGAATAGCGCCGGGGCAACCCCGACCGCCCGCCCCGTACCGACCTCCTCAACGCCCGCTCCGTTGCCATGCGACCGATACCGACCGCCCTGCTGCTGGGACTGATCCTCCTGCCGGCCCGTGCGCAGGCACCGACCGACGCCATCCGCCTCAACCAGATCGGTTTTTACCCGAACGCGCCGAAAGAGGCCGTCGTGACGGGCCCACCGGCGGAAGACACCTTTCACGTACTCCGGGTCGCGACGGGAGACACCGTCTACACCGGCACCCTGGGGCCGTCCCGGCACTGGACGCTCTCGGGCGAGTCGATGCGCCGGGCGGATTTCTCGTCACTCCGCACGCCGGGCGCCTACGTCCTGGATGTTCCGGGCTTGGGGCGCTCCCACGCGTTCGTGATCAACGAGGCCGTCCACCGGCCCGTGGCGGTGGCGGCGCTGAAAGGCTATTACTTCCAGCGCGCCTCGACGGCCCTCGACGCGGCCCACGCCGGGATCTGGGCCCGCCCGGCGGGACATCCGGACGACCGGGTGATGGTGCATCCGTCGGCGGCCTCGCCCGCCCGCCCGGCCGGCACCATCCTTGCCGCCCCGCGCGGGTGGTACGACGCCGGCGACTACAACAAGTACGTCGTCAACTCGGGGATCAGCACCTATACCCTGCTGGCGCTCTACGAGCACTACCCGGCGCTGGCCACCGCGCTGAAGACGAACATCCCCGAAAGTGGAAACGACGTGCCCGACGTGCTGGACGAGGCCCTCTGGAACATCCGCTGGATGCTGGCGATGCAGGACCCGCACGACGGGGGCGTCTACCACAAGCTGACCACCCCCGGTTTCGAAGGCGCCGTCATGCCGCACCAGGCCACCCAGCCGCGCTACGTGGTGCAGAAGGGCACGGCCGCCACGCTCGACTTCGCGGCCGTCATGGCCCAGGCGGCCCGTCTCTACGACGACTTCCCCAGCACCTTCCCTGGCCTGGCCGACAGCCTGCGCACGGCCGCCCTGGCCGCCTGGCACTGGGCCCGGACACGGCCCGACATTCCCTACGTGCAAGGCGCGATGAACCAGGCCTTCGACCCGGACATCCACACGGGTGAATACGGGGACAGCAACCTGAGCGACGAGTGGGCCTGGGCCGCCGCCGAGCTGGCCGTCACCCTGGAGGCCGACAGCTTCCTGACCGTCGCCTCCCCGCTCGACGCCGCGCCGGACGTCCCCTGGTGGGGCGGGGTCCGCATGCTCGGCTGGTACACCCTGCTGCACCACCGGCAAGCGCTTGCCGCCGCGCTCGACACGAACAGCCTGAAGCAACGCTTCCTCGACTTCGCCGGCACGCTGGCCTCGGCCCGCACCCCCTACGGCACGGTGATGGGCCACGAGGCCGGCCATTTCGTCTGGGGCAGCAACAGCGTGGCCGCCAACCAGGGCATGCTGCTCATGCAGGCTTTCCGCCTCACCGCCGACAGCACCTACCTCTGGGCCGCCCTGAGCAACCTGGACTACCTCCTGGGTCGCAACGCCACCGGCTACAGCTTCGTCACCGGCTACGGCGACCGCACGCCGATGCACCCGCATCACCGCCCCTCCCAGGCCGACGGCATCGCCGCCCCGGTGCCGGGCCTGCTCGCCGGCGGGCCCAACCCCGGCCGGCAGGACGGCTGCACCTACCCCTCGACCCTCGCCGCCCGCGCCTACGTCGACGACTGGTGCAGCTATGCCTCCAACGAGATTGCGATCAACTGGAACGCCCCGCTGGTCTACCTGGCGGCCGCCATCGAGGCAACGCTGGCCGGGATCGCCGCCCCGACAAGCCACGAGCCGGACGACCTGGGCGCGGTGCTCCCTCCCCGGTTGCTGCCGCCGTATCCCAACCCGGCCCGGGAAGAGGCCAGGCTGCCCTTCGTCCTGCCGGTCCCGGAGGAGGTGCGCCTGGAGGCGTTCGACCTGCTGGGCCGGCGCGTCGCCGCCTGGCCGGCACGGACCTACCCGCCCGGACGCCATCACGTCACCTGGTCCCTCGCCGGCCTGCCGGGCGGGCTCTACCTGATCCGCCTCACGAGCGGCGCCCGGGCCTACACGCACAGGCTGCTCAAAGTGCAGCCCTGATTTTCAAAACACGATGCGGAGATGAACCACCGGCGTACCCGTCCGGGAAGCCGGTTCGTCCGCACGCAGGAAGGCCGGGGTCAGCGTGTGGCGGAGCAGGTGAACGGTGGCGGCCACCCCCGCGCCGAGCAGGGCCCCGGCCAGCACGTCCGACGGATAATGCACCCCGAAGCGCACGCGGCTGAGTGCCACACTCCCGGCCCAGAGCATCCCCGGCGCCACCACGTACCAGCGGGGGTAGGAGAGGCTCCACGACGTCGCCAGTGCAAAGGCCAGGGTGGCGTGCCCGGAGGGAAAGGAATAGGGATCGATGACGCCTTCGCCCCCCGTGCGGTGCCGGCCGGTTCGTCCCCGCACGCCCGGAAGCACAGCGTAGGGCCGCGGGCGACGCACCAGGTATTTCAGCCCGAAAACCCCTGCCGCCGCCGTACCCCAGCTCAACGCCAGCCGGTAGGCGGCCTCCCGGACGACGCCCCCTTCGACGAGGGCCGCGCCCCAGGCCACCGCCGGAGCGCCGAAGAACACCGGATATGCCGTCGCATCGACTGCGTGCAGGTACGGGTCTACCCCGGGCAGGTCGGCCCGGTAGACGTGCAGGAAGAGGCGCGCATCAAGCGACAGCGTGTCCGCCGGTTGCGCGCAGGCCGCTCCGGCGCCGAGCCCGGCCAGCACCAGGAGCCCGACGAAGCGCATGACCGGCGCCCTCAGACCTCCTCCACCCCGTCCATGACCTCGCGGTCCGGTGCCGGCATGGCTCCGATGGCCTGTTTGACCTGCTCCTTGATCTCGGCCCGGAAGTCCTCGTTCTCGCGGAGCCAGGCCTTGGCCGCCTCACGCCCCTGCCCGATCTTGACGTCGCCGTACGAATACCAGGAGCCGCTCTTCCGGATGATGTCGTGGTCCACGGCCAGATCGACGAGTTCGCCGAGGGCGGAGATGCCCTCACCGTAGATGATGTCGAACTCGGCCTCGCGGAAAGGCGGGGCCACCTTGTTCTTCACGATCTTCACCCGTGTCCGGTTACCGATCACGTCGGTCCCCTCCTTGACGGCCCCGATGCGCCGGATGTCCATGCGGACGGACGCGTAGAACTTGAGGGCGCGGCCGCCGGTGGTGGTCTCCGGCGAGCCGAACATGACGCCTATCTTTTCCCGGATCTGGTTGATGAAAACGAGCACGGTCTTCGTGCGGTTGATCGTGCCGGTGAGCTTGCGCAGGGCCTGGCTCATGAGGCGGGCCTGCAGGCCGACGTGGCTGTCGCCCATGTCCCCTTCGATCTCGGCCTTGGGCACGAGCGCGGCCACCGAGTCGATCACGATCACGTCGAGGGCACCGCTGCGCACGAGTGTGTCGCAGATGTTCAGCGCGTCTTCGCCGGTATCGGGCTGGGAGACGAGCAGGTTGTCGATGTCCACGCCGAGCTGTTTGGCGTAGTTGGGGTCGAAAGCGTGTTCGGCGTCGATGAAGGCACAGATGCCCCCGAGGCGCTGCGCTTCGGCCATGATGTGGGTGGCCAGCGTCGTCTTCCCGGAGGATTCGGGGCCGTAGATCTCGACGATACGCCCCCGGGGCACCCCGCCCACGCCGAGCGCGGCATCCAGGGCCAGCGAGCCGGTCGGGATGGCCTCGATCCGGACGGCCGGCGCATCCCCCAGCCGCATGATGGCCCCCTTGCCGAAATTTTTCTCAACCTGTTTCAGCGCCAGCTCGAGCGCGCGCTGCTTTGCGGAATCTACCATGTTCTCTCTGCCGTTCGTGTGTGTAAGGAAAAGCGGGTCGGTTCTGCGAAAGGATCGCACCCCGGCAAGCTAGGCAATGTGGGTGTCATCCGGGTGTCATAGCCGGCAAAAACCTGTGGGACATCGTGCAGCCAAGCCCCGGCCCGGCGGGCCGCCTGCCCGGAACGGCGTGCACACCGGCCGGCATCTCTTTATTAAGACACACGGGACCGGTCAATATAACCCCGCGCCCCACACATTTTGCAGGGCTCTACACCGGAACTACTACCCTGCAGGGCGACGGGAGTTGCACCACCACGCCGGCACGGGAAACGGCCGCCGGTCGGGCCCCGGTGCGTCAGCCGGCCTGCTCGCTCAGGTGCACCACCGTGTTGTACTTCGGCAGGAGTTGCATGCTCTCGGAGATGTAGTCCGGCCAGGCACCCGCTTCGACCTCGAAGAGCTGGTCGTTGACGCGCACCGAGGGTTCGCCGGCCAGGAGCGTCACCAGATCCCGGCGCAGCAGCAGAGCGGTTTTCTGGAGCCGGGCTTCCTCACGGGAGCCGAACCGGTACCCGATCCGCTCCAGCTCGTCGGTCAGGTTGACCAGGGCCTGGTTGGCCAGCACCCGATCGGAGATGAACACCTGGCCCTCTCCGGTAGCCAGGCGCCGGTAGAGAAACAGGGCAAAGCGCCCGATCAGCGAGCCCAGCACGTCGAGGATGTGTGCCTCGCCGCGCACGACCACCCAGAGTCCTCCCCGCTCGACCCCGCCCGTCTCCACCTTGGCGATCTTCAGGGGATAGGCCTCGGTCGAGACCTCCGCCGCGTCGCAGATCTCCAGGTAGGCGCGCTCCAGCGAGGCCAGCTTCTCGACCACCGCGCCGTAGGTACGGGCGTGCCGGAAGTGTACCGACAGGGACGCCTCCGCCCCGGACGCCTCCGCCTCGTCGAAAAGCACCGCGCGGAGGGTGCCCAGAAGCCGCCGCATCGAGATCAGGCTCGGATACAGGTGGCTGGCTTCGGTCAGCAGGGCGGCAAAGGCCTCATCGTTTCCGGAGCGGGCGTACTGCTCGGCGGCCCCGTAGAAGCGCTCGACCAGGGCATGCACCTCGCGGATCGCCTGCTCCTCCTCCGTGGCAAAGGCCGCCCGCACCCGCTCCAGCAGTTCCAGTAACTGGATGGCTTCGTGAAAGACGTGACCCGGCGGGAACGTGTCCGACTGCTTCCGCACATCATAGAACCGGTCCTGCGTAACCTGCTGTTTTTTGAAAAACTGCGTTCGGTTACGCACGTGCACGAGTTCCATCAGTTCGTCTGCGAGTTGCTGGTATCCCCGCGCCAGGATGAAGATGTAGCGGGGAAGCACCCGATCATTGCCAAGTGCCGCCAGCAGCGCGTCGATATGCTGCCGCAGTTCGATCGTCGTCATGAGGAGGGAACACGACTGGAAAGACAGACGGATACGGAACCGGCCGGTTGCCGCCGGGAAGTACTCGAAGGATCGTCGGTCCCCCGCGATTGTTAAGCGGGGGGCGCGCCATGCGGTGCGGGTGCGCAGGACGCCTCACGTCTCCGCCGGCAATCCGAAGAGCCGCCGGGCGTTCCCGGTCGTGATGCGTTCCACCTCCTCGACGGTGAGGCCTTTGAGTTCGGCGAGCCGTTCGGCGACGAGGCGGAGGTAGGCCGGCTCGTTGCGCCGTCCCCGGTGCGGTTCGGGCGCCAGGTAGGGGGCGTCGGTCTCCAGCACGATCTGCGACAGCGGCGCGCCGGCCACGGCCCGGGCCACGGCTTTCTTGTTCACGAGCAGCCCTCCCACCCCGATCAGAAAGCCCAGCGCGGCGGCCTCCTCGGCCAGCGCCGCCGGCCCTTCGAAGCAGTGGAAGACGCCGCGCAGCCGCTCCGGCCGGGCGAGGGCGCGGCGCTCCTCGCGAAGGATGCGGACGAGGTCTTCGGACGCCGCCCGGTTGTGCAGCACGAGCGGCAGGTCCTTCTCGGCGGCCAGGCGGATGTGCCGGCGGAAGAAAGCCTGTTGCCGTTCGTCGAAGGAGCGGTCCCAGTAGTAGTCGAGCCCGCTTTCGCCGACGGCTACGACTTTCGGATGGTCGCACAGGGCCGCGACCGCCGCGAAGTCTTCCCCGGTGGCCGTCTTCGTCTCGGAGGGGTGCAGGGCGGCCATGGCATAGAGCCCCTCGTACGTCTCGCAGAGCCGGAGGGCGCGGTGAATCGACGCGACGTCGATGGCGGGCATGAGGATGATGCCGACCCCGGCGGCCCGGGCCCGTTCGAGCATGGCGTCGCGGTCCTCGTCGAAGCGATCCAGGTAGAGGTGCGCGTGTGTGTCGATGAGCAAGGTGGTACGGGAATGCGATGACGAAAAGCCGAAACCAAGATCCAGAAACGGATACCCAATGTCCAGACGAACCTTCCCGCGGGATCTGCTTATCAGGTCCAGAACGCGATAAAGTTTTCTTGAAGCTTTTCGGATCATGGGGGTGCAACGCTTCAGACGCATGGCCGGGCTGCTGGTGGCGGTGGCGCCGCTGGTGGCGCTGATCCCGCTCGGCCGCATGGCGGTGGACTGGGTCGCGGTGCACCGGGTGACGGGGACCTGGCCGACGGCGGCTCCACACAGCTATGCCTGGATCGTCTGGGAGGATGCGGACGACGGGATCCGGGCCACGTACGTCTTCCCCCGGGGTCCGGCGGCCGAAGCCGGCCTGCGCGAGGGCGACGTGTTCTACATGCTCGAAGGACTCCAGTATTTCAGCGCCGAGGACCTCAAGAGCGCCACGCAGCGCATCGAGCCCGGGCAGGTACGCACCTACTACGTGATCCGTGACGGGCGGGTGATCACGGCACCGGTGCGCTTCACCCCCTATCCCACGTTTCTGTATCCCCTCTCCTCGGCCCTCTGGCACTTCTCGATCTGGGGCTTCACCCTGGGCACGTTCCTCCACGTGCTCGGGCTTTTCATCGCCGGACCGCTGGCCCTGCGCAGCCGGGCGGCCTGGCCGCCGCTGATGCTGATCCTGGTCTCCTTCCTGTGGATGTTCGGCAACCTGCTGCGCATCCTGCTCGTGACGCTGCTGGGGCCGCCGGGTGCCACGGGGTTCTACGCCGGCCTGTTCGAGGCCCTCACCTTCGCCAGCCTGGCGGGCTGGATCGCCTTCCCGGTGCTGCTCCTGCGCAAGGTGCTGCGCGACGCCCGGCTGGACGAGCCCGACCCGGCGCGCCGCAGGCGGTTTGCACCGGATCGTCTCCCGATGTACGCGACGCCGGGGCTGCTGGGCCTGGCGGCCGTGCTGACCACCTGGCACGGCCCGCTCGGCCCGCTGACGCTAGACGGGCTGCTGGTCCCCATCCTTTTCTACGCCTCGTGCTACATCGCCACGGCGGCCCTGCTCGTGCTGGGGCTCTACGCCCTGGACCGCCCCCGGGCCGAGGCCCTCCTCTGGAGCTGGGGCCGGACGGGCAGCGCGCTCATCCTCGGCGCCGCCCTCATCACGGCGCTCTCGGTCCTCGGCGTCGTCCCCATCCTCGGCGCCGTCACGGACACGACGGCCGGCTGGCTGATCGTGTGCGCGCAGCTGCTCTACCTCGCCCCGGTGATGCTCGTCTCGGCCGCCCCGCTGCGCCACGGCAAGGTCGACGAGGTGCTCACCCGCGCGCTGACCTACCTGACGGTCCTCGGGCTGCTGTTCTTCGCCTTCGTCGGGGGCATGACGCTCATCGACCCCTACCTCGCCCGGGTCCAGGCGCCGCGCTACGTGGTGGCCGGCCTCTACCTGATCCTGCTGCTGGTCGTCTTCGAGCGGCTGGCCCGGCTCATCCGCACCTACGCCCGGCACGTCTTCGCCACGGACCGGCAGCGGGCCCACCGGCAGGTGAGTCGCTTCCAGGAACAGATGCGCTCTATCCTCAACCTCGACACGCTCGTACGCCAGACCGTCGAGGTGGTCGGCCGGGCCTACGATGCCCGCTCGGCGATCCTGTTCATCCGGCCGCCGGGCACGACCGGCCCCTGGGTCTCCAGCGCCTACCACCCCGAGCCGCCCTACCTGACCGAACGCCTCTTTCACCGCATCTGGCCCCACTTCGAACGCGAGGGGCGCATCTGGGCCCGCAACCCCGAACTGAACGAAAGCACCCTGCCCCCCGAGCCGGCCCGCCTGCTCGTCGAGCGCGGCGCCGCGCTGGTCGTCCCCATCCAGGGGGACGGGGCCCCGATGGGCCTGCTCATCCTCGGCACCAAAAAGAAGCGACGGGCCGTCTACAACCTCGAAGACCTCGAACAGCTCCGCTCCCTCGGAGGCCAGCTGGCCCTGGCCGTCGAACGGCTCAACCTGGTCGAACGGGAAAAGACGCTGGCCCGGCAGCGCGCCGAAGCGCAGCTCGTCGCCCTCCGGGCGCAGATCAACCCCCACTTCCTCTTCAACGCCCTCAACACGATCGTCTCCCTGATCGAGGAACGCCCCGAAGAGGCCGAGGCCGTCGTGGAAAACCTGGCGGCCATCTTCCGGCACATCCTCCAGACGAGCGGCCACCCGTTCATCCCCCTCGAGGCGGAGCTGGACCTCGTGGGTCACTACCTGGCCATCGAGAAGGCCCGCTTCGGCGACAAGCTACGGATCGAGACAGAGGTGGAAGCGGAAACCCTCGCCACGCCGGTGCCGGCGTTTGCCGTACAGACCCTCGTCGAGAATGCCGTCAAGCACGGGCTGGAGAAGCAGCGGGAAGGGGGACGGCTGCGCATCACGGCCCGCCGCCTCGACGACGGCCATACCGAGATCGTCGTGGCCGACACGGGCGTGGGCATCCCGGCCCTCTTCGACACGGGCCGCGGCGCCCTCTCGCCGGACGGCATCTATGGCCTCGGCCTGACCAACGTGGCGCAACGGCTCGAACAGCTCTACCAGCGAAGCGACCTGTTGCAGATCGAGAGCCGCCCCGGTGAGGGCACCACCGCCTGCCTGCTGATCCCCGCCCCTGCCGGCGCCCCCCGGTCCTCCACCGGGGACGGCCTCGGTACGACGGAACACCCCCCCCGCCCCGAAACCAACACGCCGTAGTTCCAACCCGCTGACGCCCATGCTCCGCGTGCTCATCGTCGACGACGAGGCGCCGGCCCGCCGCCGGCTCGCCCGGTTGCTCAAACCGATGGAAACGGCCGGCCGGGTGCAGGTCGCCGGGGAGGCCGCCGACGGCCCCGCCGCCCTCGACCTGATCGCCCGCCGGCCGGTGGACCTGATCTTCCTCGACATCCAGATGCCCGAGATGGACGGCTTCGGCGTCGTCGAACGGCTCGACCCGGAACGCCGGCCCGTCGTCGTCTTCACCACCGCTTACGACGACTATGCCCTGCGTGCCTTCGAAGCCAACGCCGTCGACTATCTCCTCAAGCCCATCGCCCGGAAACGCCTGGAGGAGGCCGTCGGGCGGGCCGAGCGGCTCGCCGGCAACCCGGGCGCCCGGGCCGACCGGGACGACCGCCTCGAACGGCTGCTCGACTGGATGGAAGCCCACGCCGAGGCGGAGCGCCCCCGCCCGGCCCCGCCGCCCCCGGCCCACACCGACCGCGACGGCACCTATCTCCAGCAGCTGTCCATCCCCTACCGCGACCGCATCCTGATCGTCCCCGTCGAACGCATCGTGGCTGTCGAAATCAGCGAAGGCATCACCCGCGTCTTCGTCCTGGACGAACCGCAGGGCCCGGGCAAACCCCGGCTGCGCCAGCACGTCGTCAGCTACACGCTCGACCAGCTCGAGGCGCACCTCGACCCCGAAGCCTTCATGCGCGTGCACCGCTCGGCCATCGTGCAGTACGCGCACATCCGCGAGCTCATCCCCTGGTTCAGCGGGCGCTACAAGCTCCTGCTCACGGGCGGGCACGAGGTCATTGCCAGCCGCGAGCGCTCCCGGCTCCTGAAGGAACGCCTGCTGCTCTGACGCCCCCCGCACGGCACACGGACCGGAGACGGGTCGACGTCGATCCGCCGATTAGCCCGAGAGGCCGGCCCTACCAGGCGATGCCGTAATCCTCGCCGTGGTGGCTGGAGCCGCCCCAGAAGGTGCCGTGCTCCCGGTCGAAGTAGATGGCGTTGATGGGGCCGGAGGTGCGCTCGTCCGTCCGGAGCTCATAGCCCATCTCCCGCAGCGCCTTCCGCACCCAGGGCGGCGTCGCCTCCTGGATCAGCAGCCGGCCCGGACGCGACTCGTGCTCGCCGAAGGAGGACCTGAGCTGGAAGCTGTTGATGTTGGCCGCCTCGACCGCCTCCTGCACGTTCATGCCGAACTCGACCACGTTGAGGAAGAACTGGAGGAGGTTCTGATCCTGGCTGTCGCCGCCCTGGACGGCGAACGAGAGGAAGGGTTTCCCGTCCCGGAGGGCCAGCCCCGGCGTCAGCGTGACGCGGGGACGCTTGCCGGGTTCGACGACGTTGAACGGGTTCTCCGCCGGATCGAGGACGAAGCTCTGCATGCGCTGGCTCAGCCCGATCCCCGTCTTGCCGGCGATGACGGCCGGGATCCAGGCCCCGCTGGGCGTCACCGAGACAACCCACCCCTCGGCGTCGGCTGCCTGGATGGACGTGGTGCCGGCGTAGAAGCCGGCCTCGAAGCCCGCCTCGTCCTGCCTCCGGGGGGTGACGGCGGTCCACTGCTCCAGGTACTCCAGGTACGGGTTCGTTCCCCCCTGAAAGGGATACGGGTCGCCGGGCCTGACGTCCGGGTCGTTCTTCTCCCAGTCGATGTCCCGGATCCGCGCCTTCGCATACTCCTTCGAAAGCAGCCCCTCGAGCGGTTCTTCGGGCGGAAAGTAGGGATCGCCATAGTAGAAGTCGCGGTCGGCAAAAGCCCGGTTCATCACCTGATAGAGCAGGTGGATGTACCGGGCGCTGTTGTAGCCCAGGGCCTGCAGGTCGAAGTTTTCGAGCATGTTGAGCATCTGCAGCATGACCGGCCCCTGCGTCCAGGTGGTCAGCTTATAGACCTCGATGCCCTTGTAGGTGGTCATGACCGGCTCTTCGAGACGGACCTGCCAGCGGTCCAGGTCTTCCATCGTGAGGAGGCCACCCTCCTCCTGCACGGCGCGGACGAGTTCCCGGGCGATGTCGCCCCGGTAGAAGCGGTCGTAGGCGGCATAGATGGCCTCCTTGCGGCTCTTGCCCTCGGCCAGCGCCGCCGCCTCGGCCTCGACGAGCTTCTGCAGCGTGCCCAGCAGATCCGGCTGGCGGAAGATCTCGCCCGGATACGGCGCCTCGCGTTCCTGGCCCAGATGAGGCAGGAAAACCCCCGGCGCGTACTTCCACTCCTTGATCCGCTCCTTCTGCCGTTCGATCTGGTCGGCGGTCTGGGCCTCGATGGGATAGCCCTCGGCCATCTGCATGGCGGGCTCGAGCACCTCCCGGAGGCTGAGCGTGCCGTATTCGGCCAGCATCACCATCAGGCCGCCGGGCGTGCCGGGGGTGACGGCGGCCAGCGGGCCGTATTCGGGCGGGTATTTCATCTCCTTCTCCTTGAAGAAGGCGGCCGTGGCTCCGGTCGGGGCCACCCCGAGGGCGTTGACCCCGATGACCTTGCCCGTATGGGGGTTGTAGATGAGGGCCTGCGTCTCACCGCCCCAGCCGAGGACGTCCCACATGGTGGCGGTGGCCGCCAGCATGGCACAGGCAGCGTCGACGGCGTTGCCACCTTTCATGAAGACGGCGGCGCCGGCCGTGGCCCCGAGCGGCTTGCCGGTGATGGCCACCCAGTGCCGCCCGTGCAACACCGGCTTGGCGGTCTGCTGGGCCCGGGCCACCATCGGAAGGAGAAGCAGGGTGAGAAAGAGGCTGAAGATACGCATGGCATGAGAAAGCTTGGCCTGGAGGGATGCCGGAACAGGCGGGGGGCCGGTGCCACGGGGCGTACACCCGTCCGAAACCGGCGCCCCGCCCGCCGGGAACCAACGTAACCATACCGGCGCGTTAAGGCAAGCACCCCGCGGCCCCGGGTGCTGCTGCAAATATGCGGATTTTGTCGTAGGTTGGCGCGGCCTTCGCACGGGTCCCCGCCCGATCAACCGCCTGCCGTGTCGTTCCCATGCCCGACCGTTCGTATTTCGTCTGGGACGTCAGCCCGGTCCTCTTCTCGCTCGGCCCCTTCAGCGTGCGCTGGTACGGGCTGCTCTTCGCCCTGGGCTTCGTGCTCGGCTACTTCTTCATGCGGTCGGTCTATCGCCGCGAGGGCAGGCCCGAGGCGGACCTGGACCGCCTGCTCCTCTACCTGCTCGCCGGCACCGTGGTGGGCGCCCGCCTCGGGCACGTCCTCTTCTACGACCCGGCCTACTATTTCTCGCACCCGCTCGAAATCCCGCAGGTGTGGAAGGGCGGGCTGGCCAGCCACGGCGGGGCGCTCGGCATCCTGATCGCCGTCTACCTTTACCACCGCCGGACACCGGACCAGCCCTACCTCTGGCTGCTCGACCGCATCGCCGTGCCGACGGCGCTGGCGGGCGCCTTCATCCGCCTCGGCAACCTGTTCAACTCGGAGATCCTCGGGGTCGAGACGGACGTCCCCTGGGCCGTCGTCTTCGCCCGCGTCGACGCGGTGCCGCGCCACCCGGCCCAGCTCTACGAGTCGCTCGCCTACCTGCTCGTCTTCGGGCTGCTCCGGCACACGTACCGCCGCTTCGGCAACCGGACGCCGCGCGGGCTGCTGCTCGGGCTCTTCTTCGTGCTCGTCTTCACGGCGCGGTTCTTCATCGAGTTCGTGAAGGTGCGGCAGGCCGCCTTCGGCGAGGCCCTCCCCCTGAGCATGGGCCAGCTGCTCAGCCTGCCCGCCGTCGCCGCCGGCGGCGTGCTCCTCTGGCACGCCTACCGGCACGGCCGGAACGCCCCTCCGGTGACACCCTGACGCCCGCCCACGCCATGCTCCCGCCCTACCTGACCGACGACGCCCTCGACGACCTCATCGCCCGCGCCCTGGCCGAGGACGTGGGCCCGGGCGACGTGACGACGCTCGCCACCATCCCCGAAGGCACACGGGCCACAGCCGCCTTCCTCGCCAAGGAGGACGGGGTGCTGGCCGGCCTGTACGTGGCCGAGCGCGTCTTCGCCGCCGTGGACCCCGCCGTACGCGTCCACTGGCACGCCGCCGACGGCGAGGCCGTCGCACGGGGCACCGTCTTCGGCATCGTCGAAGGGGCGGCCCGCAGCCTGCTCACGGCCGAACGGACGGCCCTCAACCTCCTGCAACGCATGAGCGGCATCGCCACGGCCACCCACCGCATGGCCGGGGCCGCCCGCCCCGCCCGCATCCTCGACACACGGAAGACGGCGCCGGGCCTGCGCCTGCTCGACAAGTGGGCCGTCCGCCTGGGCGGTGGCGAGAACCACCGCATCGGCCTCTTCGACATGATCCTCATCAAGGACAACCACATCGCCGCCGCCGGGGGCGTGCGTGCCGCCATCGAGGCCGCCCACCGCTACCGCCATGCCACGGGCCGCACCGGCCTGAAGATCGAGGTCGAGGCCCGCACGCTCGACGAGGTGGAGGCCATCCTCGCCACCGGCGGCGTGGACGTCATCCTGCTCGACAACATGGCCCGCCGCCGCGACGACGGCTCCGTGGACACCTCGCTCCTCCGGGAGGCCGTCGCCCGCATCGGCGGGGCCGTGCAGACGGAGGCCTCCGGCAACGTCACCCCGGACACCGTCGCCGCCATCGCCGCCACCGGCGTCGACTTCATCTCCTCGGGCGCCCTCACCCACTCCGTGCGCGCCCTCGACCTCTCGCTCAAGATCGACCTCGAACGCGCCTCGCTGTAGGGATCCTTCCTACACCCGCATACCGGCTTTCCCTCACAACGCGCCACCCCACTTTTTGCGACCTTGCCTGCAGGTTGAGCCCTGCACGAGAGAACCTTTCGACGGCTTCACCGGATGCGGAGGGTATCTCCATGCTGGTACAGGACATCATGTACGGCCCGGTCGTCACGGTTGCCCCCGGCGACACCCTGGCCGACGCCTACCGGATCATGCATGAGCGCGACATCCGGCACCTGCCCGTAGTCGAAACGGGGCGTCTGGTGGGTATCGTGACCGACCGCGATCTGCGTTTTGCGACGAGCGCGTTGCACCCCGCACCCTTCCCGCCGGAGGCACGGGTAGCGGACGTGATGATGCGGGCCCCGAAGACTGCGACGCCGGACGATCCCGTCGAAGAAGCCGCCCTGAAGATGCGCACATACCGGATCGGCTGCCTGCCCGTGGTCGAATCCGGACGGCTGGTGGGCATCGTGACAGTGACGGACCTGCTGGACGCCTTCGTCCGAATGACCGGCGTCGAGGTGCCTGGAAGCCGGCTGGTGGTGCAACTGGACGAGGAGCGGGACCGGCTGACGGCGCTGGTGGCCCGCATCGCCGCCCGGGGCGTGAACCTGCACGCGGTGCTAACCTATCCGGCCAACAAGCATCATACCGAGGTAGTCCTGCGTGTCGACGCACCGGCGGCCGAGCCCCTGGCCGACGCCCTGCGCCGCGAGGGTTACACCGTGCGCCGACCCCACACCTAGCCGGTACCGGCCCGACACGCGCCCCTCACCGGGAAAGCCGGTCTTCCGGCGGGATCTCCAGCCCCAGGGCCTTCAGCGACACGTTGATGTCCACGATGAAGAGCACGAGCGCCGCGATGAGCGCGGCCAGACAGAGGACGAAGAGCCCCACGAGGGCCACCGTAACGGCCAGCCCGAGCAGCGCTCCCACGAACAGGGTGATGACGAGCAACGCCGCCAGCAGCACGCTCACGGCGGCCAGCGCAATGGCGGCCCGGACGATCCGCGCCCGCTGCCAGAGAATGCGGAGCTGGGCGTGCACCTGCCGCTGATCCGCCCCGGCACCGAGCAGGAGGTCCTGCCGCAGGAGCCGCGCCCGGTCGATGACGCGGCCGAAACGGTTGGTCATGCTCAGCAGGAGCAAGCCCACCCCCGAGATGAGGATGACCGGCCCGATGGCCAGTTGCAGCGTCGCGACGAGGTCCGAGAGCGACATGGCGGTCCGGGGATCACCCGGCGGTGCGTCCTACCCCGACGGCCTCCAGCGCGGCGATGATGCGGTCGTGGAAACGGCCGTTCGAGATGATGACGCCGGTGTTCTTCTCGAGGCGGTAGCCCCGGCTGAAGTCGAGCGGCGCGCCGAAGACGTCGGTGGCCATGCCGCCGGCCTCGGTGACGACGAGCATGCCGGCGGCGTGGTCCCAGATCTTCTCCACATAGCCGGGCCGGGTGGGCAGGCGCATGTAGATGTCGGCCTCGCCCCGGGCCACGACGGCGTACTTGGCCTGGCTGTCCAGGCGCACGGGCTCGGCCGTGATGCCGAGCACCTCGGCCACGCGGGCGGCGTCGTCGTGCGAGCTGTGGCCGGACTCGACCGACTCGCAGAAGCGGGCCTGTGTCACGTCCTCGAGCGTGCTCACGTGGACGGGCACCATCGCGCCCGGGCCCGCGAGCGGCACGCGCACGGTGCCCTGCCCCCGGATGGCGGCATAGACCACGCCCCGCTCCACCGCGCCGGGCTCCACCGGCAGGTTCGGGCAGGCCAGCGCCGCCACGGTCACCTCTCCGTCGATGATGAGCGCCAGGGCGATGGCGTACTGCTCGCCCCGCAGGAACCCTTTCGTCCCGTCGATGGGATCGAGCGTCCAGAAGCGGGCGCTGTGCTCCTGCGCCCCGCCGTGGTCGATCCAGGCGAGCACGTCTTCCGCCCCGGCCGCGGGATGGAACGCCCGCACGTGGCCCACCACCTTCTCCAGCGTCGCGGCGTTCTCGGGCCGGCGCAGCGCGGCCGCATCCTCCTCGGCGATGACCGGGTCCTCGGGGAAGGCCTCGGCCAGCATCCGGCAGACGAGGGCCTGGCTGCCATAGTCCGCCACCGTGACGGGGCTGCGGTCCTTTTTCTGGATGACGTCGGGTGAGATGCCGGCCTGCACGGCCCGGCAGAGCCGGGCGGCCTCGCGCACGGCCGCGACGGCCACGCTGCGCTCGTGGTGATACGGGATGTTTTCTTCCATGAAGTGAAGGGAAGATGCTGTTGAGAAGCCCCGGCGAACCGGTCGCCTCCGAGTATAGCCCCTCCTCCCGACCAATGCAACGCAGCCGGGATGAAGGATCGGGAAAAGGTGTTTTGCCACAAAGACACGAAGACTCGAAGGACTCTGTGCCTCCCCCTCGAGCCCCACATGGCACACGGAGGAGGACGGATCAGAACGGATTTTCTTCCGAAACACCGGGCCGGTGGAGGTTCGGAAAACGCGCAACGTGCGGCTCAACGCGAAACATGCAACCCGAAACATGCAACCCGAAACGCGCAACCCGAAACGTGCAACCCGAAACGTGCAACCCGAAACGTGCAACCCGAAACGCAAACGTTCAGCCCAGCGCCTCGTAGCGAGGCAGGGCGTCCAGGAAATGATAGGTGCCCGCGCTGTGGTCGATCCGGCAGCAGTAGTGGACGAGGCCGTTGGTGACGACCAGGTAGCGCGCCCGTACGACGGTGTTGTAGCGGGCGGCCTGGTCGAAGGCCGCCTGCCGGATCTCGACGTCCGGCGCCTTGCACTCGACCATGAGCAGCGGGCGGCCGGACCGGTCGTGCACGATGACGTCGGCGCGGCGCGGCATCCGGGCATACGTGAAGGCCGCCTCGATGGCCACCAGCCCGGCCGGCACCCCCCGGTCCCGGATCAAGTACTGCACGAAGTGCTGGCGCACCCACTCCTCCGGCGTCAGCCGCACGTACTTCTTCCGGACGGGATCGAAGATCATCGCCTTCCCGTCGATCTCGCGCACGAGAAAATCGTACGGCGGCAGGTTGAGCGGCGGCCGGGCCGTGGCGTCGGTCATGGGGTTGTGGACGATGCGAAGGGTTGCTTCAGGAAAATACGCCAGGCGTCACGCTCCATGCCATCCGTCCCGGCCCGCGGCATCGGACCGGCACGCACGCCGGCCTCCTCACCCGCCCGGCGTCACGCCGGCCTCGTCGTAGCCCGTCAGCTCGACGTAGCCGTGGCCCTCGACGGGGCTTCCGGCGGCGGTGCCCTCCACGCGCACGGCGCCTTCCCAGTAGCGCACGGACACGTTCATCTCCTGATCGGCCAGCAGCGGCGTGAGAGTCAGGTCGAGGGCTTCGCGCGGCACACGCAGCCGCCAGCGTGCGGGGTAGACGGCGCCGCTGTGGGGGCTCGTCCACCGGTCGAGCACGTCGACGACCACGTCCGTGTGGTCGAGCCGGCGCGGGGTGCCGTCCCCGGCGACGAGGACGCCGTCGCTGGTGGGGCTGATGCCGCCGTCCCGCTCCCGGAGCCGGTAGAACATCAGTTCCCGCCCGTCGGAGAGCTGCAGGGCGAACCAGTCCCACCCGACCTGATCCGGCCCGAGGGCGCTGGTGCTCCACTCCCGGTCCATCCAGCTCAGCCCCTCGACCGGGAACGTCGCCCCATCGACGGTAACCGTGCCCTCGGTGGCGATGCGCGTCATCGAGTAGTAGTACGAGGCGTTGCCCGGGTCGTCGCCCTTGGGGTCGAGGCCGCGGTCGCCCTGCAGGACGATGGGCTTCAGCGGCCGCAGCACCAGATCGACGCCCGTACCGTCCTCGTGGGCCCGCAGGCGCATCACCGGCAGCGCGGGGTCGGGCGCGGGCTGCGTGGTGTCGGCTTCGAGGTACCAGTCTTCGAGCCAGACGCGGAACGGGCGCGCCCGCGCACCCGCCAGCCCGGCGGCTCCCCGGCTGAAACGCTCGAACGGGAAGAAGCGCCGACCGGCCACGTCCGTGACGGCGAAGTGGCCCATGTAGAGCTGGCGCGTGGCCCAGGCGGAGGCCCGCGCGGTGCCGTCCGGCGGGGCCAGCGCGAAGCGGAAGATCGTCAGTTCGTACCCGAAGCGCCGGCCGTCCGCGGCCGCCAGGTTGCCGGTGACGTACCACCACTCGCTCTTGAAGTCCGGGTGCGGGCCGTGATCCTCCGGAAAGACGAACGGCCGCACCGCCGTGGCACGGGCATAGCCGGCCGTGTCCGCCGCCATGGCCTCGGCCACGGTGACCGTCGCCCGGACGGACGCCTCCTCGCCGGCACACCCCGCAGCGGCAAGGAACGCGAGCGTCGCGATGAGAAGAAAAGGGAAATGTTTCATGTCTTCATGTTGAACGTTCCATGTTTTCACGTTGAACGTTGAACGTGCAACGCAAAACGCGAAACGCGCCTACCGACCCATGCGGAAGGCGGGATACAGCCCGGCCAGGACGGCGGCGACGAGGGCCACGCCGACGGCCTGCAGGAGCATCTCCGGCGGCACGTCGAGCTGGAGCGTCCAGCCGAACGAGCGTTTGTTGATCACGTGGACGAGCACGCCGGCCAGCAGCAGGCCCAGCGGGATGGAGAGCAGCCCGGCGAAGAGGCCCATCAGGCCTGTCTGTAGCGTCACCAGGCGACGGAGCCGGCCCGCCTCCATGCCGACGGCGTGCAGGACGGCGAACTCGCGGGCGCGTTCGAGTTGCAGGGCCATCAGGGCGCTGAGCACCCCCACGAAGGCCACCAGCACGGCCAGCATCCGCAGCACCACCGTGACGGTGAAGGTGCGGTCGAACACCTCCAGCGAGGCCTCGCGCAGGGCGCGGTTCGAGCGGATGAAGACCTCCTGCATCCCTTCGACCCGGCTGCGCAGGCGGGCCATCAGGGCATCGCGGTTCTCCCCCGGCGCGGCATAGAGGGCCAGTCCGGAGCGGAGGCGGTCGTCGAAGTGGCGCTCGAACGTGGCGCGGCTCATCAGCACCACGCCGCGGTCCGAGGCATAGTCGTAGTAGATGCCGCGGACGACGAAGGGGCGCTCTCCGTGGTCCGTCTGCAGGCGGAGCGTGTCGCCCACGCCGGTGCGGTGGCGGTAGCTGTAAGGCTCCGAGACGAGGACCGACGCCCCATCCTCGAAGGTGGACCAGACGACATCCGGGTCGCCCGCTTTGAGGCGGAAGGTGGACGGCGTCATCGGCCCCCGGTCGACGGCGACGAGGCGGACGCGGCCGTGGTTCGAGGCCACGTCGAGGCGGCGCACCGAGTAGGCGGCGGCGACGCCGGGCGTCGTGCGCAGGCGCTCGAGCACCTCGGGCCGGAGCGTCGCCTCCCCCTCGCGCAGGACCAAGCTCGGCGGCTGCACGTACACGTCGGCCTGCAGGGCATAGCCGAGCCAGGTGTCCACCGTCAGGCGGAAGCTGTCCACCATGACGCCCACGCCGATGGTGGCCGCCAGCGCGATGGTCAGCGCGGCGATGGCCACGGCGGTGCGGCTGAGCGCGGCGACGATGCCGGAGGCCGCCATGCGCCCGGTCAGGCCGAAGAGGCGTCCCATCACCGGCCGGGCAATCCGGGCCATTCGCTGTACCGCCCACGGCGTCGCCAGCGCGAAGCCCAGCAGCAGGCAGAACAGCGCGGCGTAGCTCCCGCCGATGCTCCGCCCCGAGAGCAGGAGCAGGACGCTACCCGCCCCGCCGAGGGCGACGCCCGCCCGCGCCAGCCGTGGCGCCCGGCGACGCGCCCGCGCCTCCGGCACCGACGCCTGTAGCACCATCCCCGCCGGCGTCTCGGCCGCCTCCCGGGCCGGGAAGAACGCCGCCGCCAGCGTCGCCCCCAGCCCCAGCGCGATGCCCTTGGCCAGCGTCAGCGGCGCCAGGTACAGCTCCCGTACCGTCACCACGTAGTAGAGGTCATTGATCGTGCGGGTGACGAGCCGCACCAGCCCCTGCCCGAGCACGACCCCCAGCAGCCCGCCCAGCACCGTGCCGGCCAGCCCGATCAGCAGCGCCTCGCCCAGCACCAGCGTGAACACCTCGCGGCGCGTCACGCCCAGCACCCGGAGCCGCCCCAGCAGGGGACGCCGCTGGACGACCGAGAAGGTCATCGTGTTGTAGATGAGGAACATGCCGACGACGAGCGCCAGCAGGCTCAGCGCCGTCAGGTTCAGTTCGAAGGCACGGGTCATCTGCTCGACCGTCTCGGTGCGGGTCGCCGAGCGGACCACCTCGGCGCCCGGCGGCAGCACGGCGCGGACCCGTTCGAGCAGCGCCGCGCCGGCCCTCCCCTCCGGCACGATCAGGTCGATGCGGCTCAGGCGGCCAACCCGCCCGAGCAGTTCCTGCGCCGTGGCGATGTCGACGACGAGCAGGCCGTCGAGCGCCTCCGCGCTGTGGGTGTCCGTCCCCTCCATCAGCCCGACCAGGTGCAGCCGGGCCGGCCGCCCCTCGACGCGCACGACCAGTGTGTCGCCCGGAGCCAGCCCCATCGCCCGGGCCGTGGTGCCCGCCATCAGGGCCGCGCCGGGCTGCGTCAGGAACGCGCCCAGGTCGAGCCCCGTCTCCCGCCCGGCGTAGCTGCGGAACGGTCCCTCCGCCAGCGGGTCGACCCCCAGCAGGTGGAACGTCCGGCCCGAGTCGGCCACGGCGGCGACGTAGCCCTCCACCACGGGCGCGGCGGCCCGCACGCCGGCCTCCAGGCGCAGCCGCCGGTACACGTCCTCCGGCAGCCCGCGCTCCGTCGGGCCGACGACCAGGTGCGTCGCCCGCCCCGTGACCGTCTCGGCCGAGAGCTCGAAGGCACGGCGGGCGCTCCCGCTGGCCAGGTCGATGGCGACGACCACGGACACGCCCAGCGCCACGCCCAGTATCGACAGCGCGAGCAGCCAGGGATGGCGCAACAGGTAGCGCAGACCGGCACGGAGGAGCAGCGGGGCCATGAGATCAGTCGTGGAGGTGTGCGGGGGTGCCCTCGTGCAGCCGCCCGTCGTGCAGCGTGAAGATGCGGTCGGCGGCGTCGAGGAAGTCGCGGTCGTGCGTGGCCACGAGCATGGTGGTGCCGGTACGGCGGACGAGCCGGTGGAGGAGGTCCATCACCCGGCGGCCGGTCCGGTAGTCCAGGTTGCCCGTCGGCTCGTCGGCCAGGACCAGGCGCGGCGCGTGGGCCAGGGCCCGGGCAATGGCGACACGCTGCTGCTCCCCGCCCGAGAGCCGATCCGGAAAGCTGCCGGCCCGGTCGGCCAGCCCCACCTCGTCGAGGAACGCCAGCGCCCGCTGCCGGGCCGCCGCGTCGTTACGCCCGTTCAGTTCGAGCGGCAGCAGCACGTTCTCCTCGACCGTGAGCGTCGGGATCAGGTTGAAGGCCTGGAAGACGAAGCCGATGTGGGCGCGGCGGAAGCGGGTGCGGGCCTGCTCATCCAGGCGGGTCAGGTTAGTGCCGTCGACGATGACCTCGCCGGCGTCCGGGCGGTCGATGCCGCTGATGAGGTTGAGCAGGGTGCTCTTGCCCGAGCCGCTGCGCCCGAGCAGCACCACCAGCGCCCCCGGCGCGATGGCGGCATCGACGCCGCGCAGCACCGTCCGTTCGTGCTCCCCTTCGCGGTACGTCTTCGTCAACCCGTGCAGCCGCACGAGCGGCTCCGTCATTCCCTGATCCGGCATGGTTACGGTTTCCTGCGTGATGCGTACAGGATCGGGCGGCCAGGCCTCCGATCCCCCGAAAGCCGGCGCCTCGGACGCGCTTCCCCGGGGAAAGTTCGACTTTCTCCTTTATCCCCGGGCGGTGAACCGGCTACCCCGGCTTCAAAGATAGTGCGTTACGTCGCGTGGGTTCGTTGGGGGGTAGGTGGGTGCTCGGCACACAGGGCCTCGTACTGCGCCGGGGTCTGATACCCGGGCGTACGGCACGCAGGCGCGGCACCTCGCCGAACGATCTTTCGGCTCGCACGTACCGGCAGAAGCGTCTGCGGATGGTGGGCCGTCTGGCGTGCCCCGCCCTCGTCTCGCACTACTTGTACCCGCGAGAGAAGATATTGATGGCGCAGACGTGGTAGGCGCGATGTTCGTAGGCATTACAACACGTTGCCCCACCTGTTAGCGGGCTCCTTTCACTTTCTCCTTGTACTGCACGCCTTCGATTCCCATGAAGTCTGCGTCCTGCGTCCACAATGTAGCACCGTACCAACGCGCCGTAGCCAGAATGATACTGTCGGCCATCGGTAGCTTCAACGCCCAACTCAGCCTGGCTGCACTGATCGCCAGGGCAGCATCCAGGTCTACGACCTGCCCCTGGTGCATCTGGGCCACCGCTTGCAAGGCTTCACCCTCGCCGCGCTGCATCAGCACGCGCTTGAAGACCTCAAAGACGCTGATCGAGGGCACAATCAGCAGCGCCGTATTCTCTATGGCCTCAGCAAAGAAGTCTGCATTCGGCCCATCGGCGAAGTATTCGAGCCATCCGGAGGAGTCCACCAGGTTCATAGGACACGGTCTGGCTCGCGCTCAACGGTGGTATCAATGCCTTTGAGAAAGCCCCGCAACTGGCGCATGGGCCTGACCGGCACGAGTTCAATGCGGTTGTCATAGAGCAGGACTTCCACCTGTTGTCCGGCTTTGAGTTGGAGTTTTTCCCGGACCTGCTGTGGAATGACGACCTGGAATTTAGGGGAAATCTTAACCGTTGGCATTGGATCGATCAGGTATGCGTAAAACGATCTCCTGATCAAACGGTCCTCCAGATCGTCGGTTTCCTCGAGGCAGCTAACATAGCATGATCAACATGACCGATCCTACCCCTCCGTCGCTCCGCGACACCGCCCCTTCGCAGGGGGAGAGGCTATTGTGAACGAAAAAACGCCGTTCTGCAGGTCGATGTACCTGTACCACATAGCCGGGAATATTTGCAGGGGCATCGACGTACCACAGGGTGACATCCGAAACACGCCCATCGACTTTGAACCCCATGCATCGTTCTCGTTCCGGCCGTATCCGCGTCGCCGCCGCCCAGTATTTCGTCCGTCCCGTCCGCACGTTCGAGCAGTTTGCCGAGCAGGTGGAAGCCGTCGTAGAGGTCGTGGCGGGCTACCGGTGCCGCCTGCTCGTCCTGCCGGAATACTTCACGATGCAACTGCTGACCCTGCACGACATCCGGTTGCCGATCGCCGAGCTGGTGCGCCAGGTGGCAGGGCACCGCGACCGGTTCGTCGAGCTGATGCGCGACCTGGCCCGGCAGTACGGCCTCTACATCGTCGCCGGCACCATCCCGGCCATGGACGACGGGGACGACCGGGTGTTCAACGACGCCTACTTCTTCTCTCCCTCCGGCGACTTCGACGTGCAGGGCAAGCTGCACATGACCCGCTTCGAGCGCGAGGAGTGGCACGTCTCGCCCCGCAACCGGCTCAAAGTCTTTGAAACCGACTTCGGGCGGCTGGCCATCGCCATCTGCTACGATGTCGAGTTTCCCGAGCTCGTCCGGGCGGCGGCACACGAGGGGGCCCACCTCCTGGCCGTGCCCAGCAACACCGACGACCGCAAGGGCTTCCTCCGCGTGCGCTACTGCGCCCATGCCCGCACCATCGAGAACCAGCTCTACGTCATCCACAGCCCGACGGTGGGCACCCTCCCCCGCGTGGCCGACATGACGCTCAACTACGGCCAGGCGGCCATCCTGACCCCGTCCGACTACCCCTTCGCCCGGGACGGCATCCTGGCCGAAGGCGTGCTCAACCAGGAGGACATCGTCATCGGCGAACTCGACATGCACGCCATCGAGGAATCCCGCACGTTCGGGACCGTCCTCCCGCTCAACGACAGCCATCACACCCGAGAACTCATCCGCGACCTCGACGTCGTTCCTCTATGAACGCCCATCACGCCGGGCGGAAAAAGCCCGCCACCGGCATCCTCGTACGCAACACCCTTCCGGAAGACTTCGACGCCATCACCCGGTTGAGCCGGGCCGTCTACCCGGACCAGCCGCCCTGGACCGCACGCACGCTCGCGGCCCAGCACGAGGCCTTCCCCGAAGGGCAGTTCGTCGCCGTGGACACCCGCACCGGCGAGGTGGTGGGCATGGCCGCCAGCCTCATCGTCGCCTGGGACGACTACGACCACCGGGACGACTACGCCACGTTCACCGCCGAGGGACGCTTCAGCAACCACGACCCGTCCGGGCGCACACTCTACGGCGCCGAGGTGATGGTCCACCCGGCCCACCGCCGCCGTCGCATCGGGGCCCGGATCTACGCGGCCCGCCGCGCCCTCGTCGAGCGGCTGGGCCTGCTCCGCATCCGTGCGGGCGCCCGCCTGCCCAACTACCACCGCTACGCCGACCGGCTCACGCCCGAAGCGTACGTCCTCCGGGTCATCCGGGGCGAGCTGCGCGACCCCACCCTCTCGTTCCAGCTCCGGCAGGGGTTCGAGGTCATCGACGTCATCCCCGAGTACTTCCGGCATGACCCCCAGAGCCGGGGCTGCGCCGCCCTCATCGAATGGCTCAACCGGCAGGTGGCCCGCCCCGAAGACTACGCCGGGCGCAACCCGCGCTTCCTGCGGCCCGACACCCCGCGCCGCCCCCGCCGCTTCGGCGGCCTGGAGACGGGCCGGTGAACGTGCGGGCCGGCCTCATTCCCGGTCGGCCTCCAGGATGTCGTCGATGCGGGCGAGGACGTCGTCGAGGTGGAGGCGTGTCATGCGGTCGGTGGTGCGGCTGCGGGCCCGCT
The DNA here is from genome assembly GCF_011682235.2 of Rhodocaloribacter litoris. NCBI lineage: Bacteria > Pseudomonadati > Rhodothermota > Rhodothermia > Rhodothermales > Rhodothermaceae > Rhodocaloribacter > Rhodocaloribacter litoris. Next base: position 137,332 of record NZ_CP076718.1, read on the forward strand.
GCACCTCACCCCGGAGGGCCTGCAACTCGCCCCGCGCCAGGGCCCGGATGTCGGACTGGCTGACCTTGACCGGCGTGAAGCCGACGAACTCGCGGAAGGCGGCCGGCGGCGGCGTGACTTCCTCGGTCATCAGGTACTCGAGCCGTTCGAGGTAGCCGCGTTGCAGGTTGCGCCGGTACGGGTCGATGGCCTCCCCCCGTTCGAGTTCCCGCCAGATGCCCCGCCGCAGGTCGGTGAGCATCTCCAGGCAGGGGTACGGGTCGCCGCCCGGCAGGGCCTCGGCCTCGATCATGCGGGCCAGCCGCTGCGGGTCGAGCACGAGTTCGACGACGCCCACCTGCAGGCGCCGCACGCGCTCGACGGCCCCGGCATGCTCGATGCGGCGCAGCACGCCGGTATCGAGCAGCCACGACGGCGTGGCAAAGACCTCGCGGTTGAGGAACGCCATCGCCTCGCGCTGCCGTGCCGCCGGCACCGGCTCGTAGACGGCGCCCTCCTGGTCGTACGTCTTGTAGGTCTCGTAGACGCCCCCGATGTTGCGGGCCACGTGCCCGGCGTAGCGGTTCCACTGCGCCACGACCTGCTCGTAGAGCTCTTCGAGGTCGTCGTAGTTCTTGCCGTTCTCCTCCGTCCACGCGATCAGGTTCGGGACGATGCGTTTCAGGTTGGCCAGCCCGTACGTGCTCGCCTTGACGGCGTCGTCGCCCAGGTCCTCGTTCTGCGCGCGCGGGTCGATGCGGGCGCCGGACTGCCGGCCGTAGAAGTAGCGTGGGTCATCCGCCCGCTCGACGACCCACCGGTTCAGGACCGGCCGCTCCTCGTCGGGCGTGCGGGCCTCGGGGATGGGCCGGTAGCCCCACTCGATGGCCCACTTGTCGTACTCACCGATGCGCGGCATGAAGTTCGTCACGCCGTCGCCGGGCTGGGCGATGTAGTTGAACCGGGCGTAGTCCATGATCGAGGGCGCGGTGCCGTGCGTGGCCGTGAACGTCGGCGAGCGGAGCGAGTCGACCGGGTAGGCGTAACTCGACCCCCAGTTGTGGGGCAGGCCGAGCGTGTGCCCCACCTCGTGCGCCGACACGAACCGGATCAGCTCTCCCATCACCTCGTCCTCGAACTTGACACGCTGCGCCTCGGGGTTGACGGCGGCCGTCTGCACGAAGTACCAGTTGCGCAGCAGGTTCATCACGTTGTGGTACCAGCCGATGTCGCTCTCCAGGATCTCGCCCGTGCGGGGGTCGTGCACGTGCGGCCCGAAGGCGTTCTGGATGGGTGAGGAGAAGTACCGGATCACCGAGTAGCGGACGTCCTCCGGGCTGAACTCGGGGTCCTCCTCGGGCGAGGGCGGGTCCTTGGCGATGATGGCGTTCTTGAAGCCGGCGGCGGCGAAGGCCTCGTTCCAGTCCTCGACGCCCTGCTTCAGGTAGGGCCGCCACTTCATCGGCGTGGCCGGGTCGATGTAGTAGACGATGGGCTTCTTCGGCTCGACGAGCTCGCCACGCGCCCAGGCCTCGGGATCGCTCGGCTCCAGGCGCCAGCGGGTGATGTAGCACCGCTCGGCCGCCTTCTGCTCGTCCCGCCCGTAATCGGTCATCCGCACGCTGAAGAAGCCGACGCGCTCGTCGCACAGGCGCGGCTGCATCTTGTCCTCGGGCAGCACGATCATGGACTGGTTCATCTCCAGCGAGAGGGCACCCGTGTTCGAGGGCGAGTCGGTGGCCTCATACGTGAGCACGTGCCGCACCTCGATGTTCTTGGGGTAGCTCCGCGCCGAGACGATGTAGGAACGGCTCTTGTCCAGCCGCCGCACCTTGAACTGGTCGCGCCGCTCCTTCGGCAGGCCGAGCGACGGGACGTCGTCCGTGAACAGGTTCGTCACCTCTACGACGTAAGCGGTCGAGTCGTCGTTCATCGTCTCGATGTCGAAGGCGGCGATGATCGGCTCGAAGTTGGAGTTGCGAACGGCCTGGTAGATGGGCTCGTTCTCGTCGGCCACGTTCTCGTAGCTGACCACGCGCAAGAGGATCTTCTTCCCCTGCTTCTGCCAGCGGACCACCTGCGTGTTGGCCTTCATCCCGCCGTAGCCGATGTTGTTCTCGGTCCGGGCGTAACGGGTCACGAGCAACAACTCGCGTTCGAGCAGGCTGTCGGGGATCTCGTAATAGAGTTTCTCCTCGATGCGGTGCACCGTGAAGAGGCCTTCGTCCGACCGGGCTTCCTCCGTGATGACGTCGCGGTACGACTTGCCTTTCTTCTGCTGTTCCTGCCGGGCCTGGGCGGGTTGTGCGGCAGGTTGTGTGGCGGGCTTCGTGCCGGCACACCCGGCCAGCAGGCCGGCCACCAGCGCGAGCACCGCCAGCGTGCGAAAAGTTGCCATGTCTCCGTATCGGTTCGATCTGAGGGAAAGAAGGTGGGGGGTGTAGTGCGTGCGTGGTGCGTAACCATGCCTTACGGCCATACGCACTACGAAATATAGCGCTGGTCAATGCCATTGAGGGCGTCATTGTGCAGCGCGATGTAGCCGCACCCTTCACGGGTGCGTCCCCTGGGCCACAGAAGAGCCCGGGCTAAAGCCCACGACTACAGGAAACAACCCTGTAGCCGCACCCTTCACGGGTGCGTCCCCTGGGCCACAGGAGAGCCCGGGCTAAAGCCCGCGACTACAGGAAACAACCCTGTAGCCGCACCCTTCACGGGTGCGCCCCCTGGCCCACAGGAGAGCCCGGACCGACGGGACGCGCAACGCGTCCAGATCCGCGGCTACACGTGGGCCGTTCGCTAAGGGCAGCCCTGCCCTCCATAACCATGACCTCCGCTATACGCACGACGCACGACGAAATACCGGGAGAATCTACGAAAGAAATCTTGAGGTGCAAGGGCAGAACGGCGGATCTCACCGGTGCGGCCATGAGCGTCACGCCCGGGTTGCCAGCGCGTCGAGCAGCACCTGGGCCGGATGCAGGGCCGTGCGCCCGGCGACGTCGTGGATCTGGGCGCGGCACGAGGTGCCGGCGGCGACGATGAGCGTCTCTTCGCCGGCTGCCCGCACGGCCGGGGCCAGCACCCGCTCGGCCATGGCCAGCGAAACGGCCCGGTGCTCCTTCTCGTACCCGAAGGCGCCGGCCATCCCGCAGCAGCCGGCGTCGAGGGTCTCGACGGTGTAGTTCGGCGGCAGGGCCAGGCAGCGCTCGGAAGGGCCGGTGCCGTCGAGCGCCTTCTGGTGGCAGTGCCCGTGCAGGAGCACCCGGCGCGGCGCGTCGGTCCAGGCGACGTGGTCGAGGGCGCCCCGGCCGGCCTCACGGGCGAGGAACACCTCGAGGGTGCAGGCGGCGTCGGCCACGCGGCGCGTGCGGGGGTCGCCGGGGAGCAGCGTGCGGAACTCGTCGGCCAGCGTGAGGATGCAACTTGGTTCCAGCCCCACCACCGGCATCCCCTCCGCCACGTACGGGTAGAGCGCCTCGACGACGCCCAGCGCCCGCCGCGCCGCCTCGTTTACGAAACCTTTCGAGAGGTACGTGCGCCCACAGCACACCCGCGCCTCCGGCACGACGACCCGGTAGCCCAGGCGGTCCAGCAACCGGGCGGCGGCCCGGGCCACCTCGGGGTGCTGGTGGTTGTGGAACGTGTCGGGAAAGAGAACGACGGGCGGCCCGTCGGCACGCCACCGCTGCCGGGCGAACCACACGGTGAAGGGCTCCGGCGCGAAGGAGGGCAGGGTGCGGTGGCGGCTGAGGCCGAGCGTGGCGTCGAGCAGGCGGCGCGTCAGGCCCCGGCGGTTCACCCAGTTGACCACGCGGGCCACGGGGCCGTGCACGCGGGCGGCCACCTCCGGCAGCCGGGCGAAGAGGCGGGTACGCGCGGGCACGGGGTTGTCCTGCCAGTAGCGGGCCAGCCACTCGGTCTTGAGCTTCGCCATGTCCACGTTCGAGGGGCACTCGGTCTTGCACGCCTTGCACTGGATGCACAGGTCCATCACCTCGTACATCCGGCGGCCGGTGAGCGTCTCCGGCGGCAGGGCGCCCGAGAGGGCCATCCGCAGCGCGTTGGCCCGCCCCCGGGTGGTGTGCTCCTCGTCGCGCAGCACCATGAAGCTGGGGCACATCGTCCCGCCCTCGAGCTTGCGGCAGGCGCCGTTGCCGTTGCACAGCTCCACCGCCCGTGCGAAGCCGCCCTCGACGGAGAAGTCCTGCTCGGTGAGCACCTCGAGCGTGTGGTAGTCCGGCCCCATGCGCAGGTGTTCGGTCATCGGCGGGGCGTCCACCACCTTGCCGGGGTTGAGCAGCCCGTGCGGGTCGAAGAGCTGCTTCGTGCGGCGGTAGACCTCGTAGAGTGCAGGCCCGACGAGCACGGGCGTCAGCCAGCTGCGCGCCAGCCCGTCGCCGTGCTCCGACGAGACGGCCCCGCCATATTTGCGCACCAGCTCGGCCGAGGCCAGCGCGATCTCGCGCATCTTCTCCACCTCGGCCGCGTCCTTCGTGTTGATGAACGGCCGCACGTGCAGGCAGCCGGCCGAGGCGTGCGCGTAGAAGACGACCTCGGTCCGCGTCTCCTCCAGCATCTTCGCCAGCGCGTCGATGTAGTCGGCCAGGTGCTCCGGCGGGACCGAGGCGTCCTCGATGAAGGCGACGGGTTTGTGGTCGCCGTAGACGCTCATGATCAGGCCCAGCGCCTCGGTGCGCACCCCCCACACGTTGGCGACGGCGGCGGGGTCGGTGACGCGGACGACGGCGTACCCTTCGCCGGCGCGGGCCAGCGTGTCCTCCAGCGCCTGGAGGCGGCCCGTCAGTTCGGCCTCCGTCTCACCGTAATATTCGGTGATGAGTACCCCGCCCGGCTCCCCCGTGACGAACGTCAGCCGGGGGCCGAAGCCGGGCGACCGGCGGGCCTGCCGGATGGAGCGCCCGTCGAAGAACTCGACGGCGGAGGGGTCGGTGCCGAGGATGGTGGGAACGGCGCGGAGGGCCTCGCGGCGCGTGTGGAAGTGGACGACGCCGAGGGCCGTGCGCCGGGGCCGGTCCACCAGGCGGACCGTCAGCTCGGTGACCACGGCGAGCGTGCCCTCACTGCCGCAGAGGAGCTGCGCCACGTTGCGCTCGTCGCCGAGCAGGTATTCGAGGCGGTAGCCGCTGTTGCGCCGCCAGTGCCGGGGCGTGTCGCGTTCGATGACGTCGCGGTGGGCCTTCAGGAGGGCGTCGAGGTCCCGGTAGAGCTGTCCCTCGCGCCCGGCGCGGCGGGTGCGCTCGGCCCAGGCGTCCGGGGGCAGGGGCTCCAGCCGCACGGGGGTGCCGTCGTCGAGGAGGGCCTGCGCCGCCGCCACGTGCCGCACCATGTTGCCGTAGAGGATGGAATGGGTGCCCGTGGCGTTGTTACCCAGCATCCCGCCGAGGGTGGCCCGCTTGCCGCTGGCGGGGTCCGGTCCCACCATCAGGTGCGGCGCCCGGGCGCGCAGGTAGCGGTCGAGGCGGTCGAGCACCAGGCCGGGCTGCACGCGCACCCACCGCTCCTCGGCGTTGAGCTCGACGACGGCGTCGAGGTGGGGGGTAAAGTCGATCACGAGGGCCTCGCCGACGGTCTGCCCGGCCAGCGACGAGCCGCCGCCCCGGGGCAGGACGGGCACGCCAAAGCGGCGGGCCTCCTCCAGCGCCGCCTGCACGTCGTCGGCGTGGCGGGGCAGCAGCACCCCGACGGGCATCATCTGGTACAGGCTGGCGTCGGTGGCGTAGAGCGCCCGCGTCATCGCGTCGGTGCGGAGCGTGCCGGCGAGCCGGGGCTGCAGCGCAGCGAAGAAATCTTCGAGCAGTTCGGCGGAAACGGTGGACATGCAGGCCCGATGCGTCCGGGGTTCAGGATCTGTTCTGTGGAAAAGGTACGACGCCGGCCCCTCCGGGGGCGAGCCGGTTCACAGCGGCACCGCCTCGCCGAGTTCAGGCAGCACGACCTCGATCTCCGGATAGAAGAAACGCAGGTTGTCCGCCATCCAGCGGCGGGCCCGGTCCTCGCCGTGGACGAGCAACACCTTCTTCGGCTGCAACCGGCCGGTGAGCTGGATCAGATCCCGGCGATGGCTGTGGCCGCTGAAACGGAAACGCGCGACCTCACAGTGGACCGGCTGGGGCTCCCGGCTTTTGTCCAGCACCACCTCGGTGCCCTTGCCCTGCGCCGCCGCCTCCAGCAGGCGACCGGCCGGTGCGTCCTCTCGCGTGTAGCCGACGAGAAAGATGGCATCCTTCTCGTTTTCGACGATCATCCGCGCAATCTCGTTCGAGATCGTTCGTTCGAACATCATGCCGCTGCCAACGACGTAGATGCTCGGCTCGGCGAGGGCCTGCCGGAGGGCCTGACGGCTGCGGGGCAGGCGTTTCTGCGGCACGCCGAAGACCTGAAAGTCGGGATCGAGGCGCGGCGTGGAGAAGCGCGTCTTGTCGTACAGGTCGGCGATGGCCCGCATGGAGCCGGCCGTGTAGACGGGCACCTCGGACGGGATGATGCCGCGCCGCTTGAAGCGGTCGATGAGGGCCAGCATCTCCTGACCGCGGCCCAGTGCAAAAACCGGCACGAGAACCGCCCCCCCGCGCTGGAGGACCCGCCGGAGGGCCGCCCCGAACTTCTTCTCCTCCGTCTTCCGGGTGGTCTGTTCCGCCTCGGAATCCGCACCCAGGGTCGATTCCAGGATGAGCACGTCGATCGGGCCCCGGGGATAGGATCCGCCGGGCAGGATGGCCTGGGGACGCAGGCTGGTATCGCTCGTATAGAAGAGCTTTCGCGTGACGCCCCCCTCCTCGAAGGACAGGTGGACCCCGGCGGCCCCCAGCACGTGCCCGGCGTTGAAGAAACGGGCCTTGACCGGTGTCTTTCCCCGCAGGCCGGTCACGTCGAACTCGGTCTCGAGCTCATGCGTGAGGTAGAGGTAGCTCATCACGTCGAGCTCCTCCTCTTCGAAAAGCGGGGGCGCCGTGGAGGATCCTTCGCGGAGCCGGCGCCGCTGCAGACGCGCCGAAGCCGGCAGCAGCAGGTCGGCCAGCTGGCGCGTGGCCTTCGTCATGTGCACGTGCACGTGGGGAAAGTGGCGGATGAGCACCGGCAGCGCCCCGATGTGGTCGTGATGCGCGTGCGTGACGATGGCGTGGTCGACGTACCAGTCCGGGTTCTGGCGGATGAGCTCCAGGCGGGGCAGCCCCTCCGGCCCCTCCTGCTCCGGATGGACCCCGGCGTCGAGCACGATGCCCGTCCCGTTGATCTTGAGGAAATGACAACTTGCGCCGATCTCGTCGGTAGCCCCCAGCGCAACGAAAACCATAGGATCGAACGATTTGAGCGACGAAGAGCGGGTGTTCCTTCAGGACCGGATGCCGTTGCCGGCGACGGCGGCGTTTTCCTCGTACTTCCTCCAGTCGGCCAGGAAGCGTTCGAGCCCGATGTCGGTGAGCGGATGCTTGATGAGCTGCTTGATCACACCGAAGGGCATCGTCGCCACGTCGGCCCCGGCCAGGGCGGCCTCCACCACGTGCATCGGATGGCGGATCGAGGCGGCCAGCACCTCCGTCTCGAAGCCGTAGTTGGCATAGATCTGCACGATCTGCTCGATCAGCTCCATCCCCGGCGTCGAGATGTCGTCGAGCCGGCCGATGAAGGGGCTGATGTAGGTGGCCCCGGCCTTGGCCGCCACGAGCGCCTGCGTGGGCGAGAAGCACAGCGTGCAGTTGGTGCGGATGCCCTCGGCCGCAAGCGCCCGGATGGCCTTGATGCCGTCGAGGATCAGCGGCACCTTCACCACCACGTTGTCGTGGATCTTGGCCAGGGTGCGGGCCTCGCGCAGGATGCCGTCGAAGTCGGTGGCGGTCACCTCGGCCGAGACGTCCCCGTCGACGATCTCGCAGATGGCGCGGATGTGCGCGTGAAAGTCGGCGCCGCCGGCCTTCATCATGAGCGAGGGGTTGGTGGTGACGCCGTCGAGCACGCCCATGGCGTTGGCCTCGCGGATCTCGTCGAGGTCGGCCGTATCGATGAAGAATTTCATGGTGGGTTCAGGATTGCAAATCAGCGGGTGACGGGTACAGACGTCGTCTGCCGGAAGTATCTTCCAGGTGCCTATTACGCCCGGCCCGCCGTTGGGTTTGGCAAAGAATCGACAGATCGGGTAATCTAAAGCTGGAAACCTGAAAATCCGAAATCCGCCATGTACCTCTGCCTGTTTGAAGACGAGACCGTCGAGCACCTGAACCCGCTGGTCCGGACGCGGGCCGTCTACGACCTGCGGCTCGGCATCCGCACGGTGCTGGAGAACACCCGTGCGGCCTTCGGGGACCCGCCGTTGCTGCTGCACACCCGCCGGCACGTAGCGGCGGTGACGGCCCGGATGCATCCGGGCGCCGACGCCCTGGTGGGTCACATCCCGGAGGGTCTCGGCGTGCTGTTCGTCAACGGGCGGTACGTTGCCGAGGCGAGCCCGCTGCTCGAAAGGTTGCAGGGGGCCGCCCGCGCGGCCGAGCCGGCCCGTGTCTTCGTGCAGGGAAGCGACGTGGTGGCCGCCTGGGTCCCCGAAGCCGGGAAGGCGCGCCTGACCGGCGAGGTCGTCACCCGCGAGACCTTCGCCGACCTGCCCGAGGAGCCGGTCGAAGGGGCCGTGCTCCTGGCCCGCCTCTGGCACCTGCTCGATGCCCGGGATGCCGCCCTGCGCCGCGACTTCGCCGCGCTGACGAAGGGGTACCGGATCTACGAGCGTCCCGGCGCCGACATCCGGGAAGGGGCCCGGCTCGTCCACGGCGAGCAGGTCTACGTAGCCCCCGGCGCCGTCGTCCACCCGGGCGCCATCCTCAACGCCGAAGACGGCCCCGTCTACGTCGACGCGCAGGCCGTGGTCATGGAGCAGGCCGTCGTGCGGGGCCCGGCCTACATCGGCCCGCACAGCCAAGTCCGCGTCGGCGCGCTGCTCGACGGCTGCGTACTCGGGCCCTGGAGCAAGGTCGGCGGCGAGGTCTACCACAGCATCATCGACGGCTACTCGAACAAGGCCCACAGCGGCTTCCTCGGCGACGCCTACCTGGGGCGCTGGTGCAACATCGGTGCCGGCACGAACAACTCGAACCTCCGAAACGACTACGGCCCCGTCCGGCTCTACAACGAACGGCTGGGCACCTACGAGACTACCGAGCGCCAGTTCCTCGGCCTGTTCCTGGCCGACCATGCCAAGTGCGGCATCGACACCATGTTCAACACCGGCACCGTCGTCGGGGTGGCGTGCAACCTCTACGGGGCGGGCTACCACCCCACCTACCTGCCCTCCTTCATCTGGGGCAGCCCCCAGGACCGCTACACCACCTATCGCCTCCCCAAGGCCCTCCGCGTGGCCGAAACCGTGATGGCCCGCCGCCAGGTCCCCTTCACCGACATCGACCGGGAACTGCTCACGACCGTCTTCGACCAGACCGAAGCGGCACGAGCGGCGTTCCTGGCGTGAGGCGGTGCAGGTTTCACGTTCCGTTTTCCAGGTTCCGGCCATCGTGAAACCCGGAACGTTCAACGTGAAACGGTCACCTTTCCGCTTTCACCACGATCATCGTCAGGTCGTCGCTGAGGGCGGAGGCCTCGCCGGTAAAGCGGCGGACGTCGGCCAGCACAGCGTCGAGAAGGGCCGGGGCGGATGCCCGGCGGTGGGCCTTCAGGACGGCCTCCAGGCGTTCCTCACCGTACTCCTCCCCGCCGGGACTCATGGCCTCGGTGACCCCGTCGGTGAAGAGGACCAGCACGTCGCCCGGCGCGAGCGTGACGGTGCCGCGTTCGTAGGTCGACGCGGAAAAGACCCCGAGCAACAGACCGCCCTTCTCCAGCAATGCGACGGAGCCGTCGTCGCGCACGAGCACCGGCGGGTTGTGCCCGGCGTTGACGTACTGGAAAGAGCGGTCGCGGGCGTCGTAGATGCCGGTGCAGAGCGTGATGAACTTGTCGTAGTCCGTGTTCTCGCAGACGACCCGGTTGGCATGGGCGACGGCTTCTTCGAGCGTGATGTCCATCGGGGCCATGACGTGGATACACGCCTGCAGGTTGGACATGAGGAGCGAGGCTGGAAGGCCCTTGCCCGTCACGTCGGCGATGGCCAGCAGGAGGCGGTCGTCGTCCAGGCGGAGAACGTCGTAGTAGTCACCGGCGACGTAGCGGCTGGGCAGGGCGACGGCGGCGATCTCCAGGCCGCGCAGCGCGGGAAGGCGCTGCGGCTGGAGCTTCATCTGGATCGCCCGTGCCAGGCGCATCTCCTCCTCCAGCCGTTCCTTCTCGATCTGTTGTTCGACGAGAAAGGCGTTCTGGAGCGAGACGAAGGCCAGATTGCCCAGGGCCGTCAGGAACTCGACGTCATCCGGCCGATAGGGCAGGCCGGTTCGCTTGGGGCCCAGGCACAGCATGGCACACGTCTCGCCCTGGTGCCGGATGGGCAGGGCCAGCACCAGCCCGCGCCGCCGGAGCCCGTCCCAGCGCGGATCCGCCTCCGCCTCGTCCTGTAGCAGCAGCATCGTCTTCAACTCACACAGGGCCTCGATCAGCTCGGGCTCGACCGGGTCTTCGCCCACGCCCCGGGCCGTGACGATGCGGAAGGCGTGCGGCCGGGCTTCTCCCTCGCGTTCGCCCATCAGGAACAGGTACTTGCCCACGAGCAGCTGCCCCATCAGGGCCAGCGAGAGCAGGTGCACGAGTCGCTCGCGGTCCACCGTGGCGTTGAACTCCTGGGACAGGTCGAACAGGGTGTTGAGCTGCTGGACCTTGGCGTCGAGGTCGCGGTTGGCCTGCCTGAGTTCGGCCACCATGAGCGAGTTGTGCACGGCCGCCGAGGCCATGTTGACCAGGGACTGGACGAACTCGAGCTCCTTGTTGCTGAAGGCCTCGCCGGTCATCTTCCCGCCCAGCCCCACGAACCCGATGTGACGGTGCCCGAAGACGATGGGCAACACGAGCACGACGCGGTGGACGGCCAGCGCCTCCGGTACGGCCTCGTCCCGGAGCAACGCGCCCCGGGCCTCCCCGTCCAGGCGCAGGCGCTCGCCACACCGGAGGTTTGCGATGCCTTTGACGGCAGCCACCTCGTAGCCGTCCTCGACCGGATCGTGGAGCAAAGCCACGCCCCGCGTGACGAGCAACTTGCTCATGGCGGTGAGCAGCAGGTTGTTGAGCACGAACTCGAGGTCAAGCGAGGTGCTGAGCAGCTGGCTCGTCTCGTGCAGGGCACGCAGGTCGAAGCGCTCGGTCTGCCGGACCGGCGGAGAAGCCTCGGGCATGACGGTCTCTCGTGGATCGGGGGTGTCGGCTCATCCTTCAACGGGAAGCCCGGGGGTGGGTCCCCCCCGGAAGATACGCCTTTTCATGCAACGCATGCCGGTCCGATCCGTTCATCCCGTCTCATCCAGGTGAACCACCTCGGCCTGCCGGAGCGTCCCCCCGTCGAGGACGAGGCGGACGCACGTCTTGACGCGGTGCAGGCCCTGGCGTCCTGCGGCGCCGGGGTTCAGGTAGAGCATGCCGCCGAGCTCGGCCACGCGTTCGATGCGGAGGATGTGGCTGTGCCCGCAGATGAAGACGTCGGGGGGATCGGCCCGGAGCGCCTGTCCCATGCCACGCTGCCACCGCCCGGGCCGCCCGGCGATGTGGGTCATCCAGAAGGACAGCCCGTCGAGCGTGAAGCGCTGGTGCTCGGGCAGGCGACGTCGCAGTTCCGGCCCGTCCACGTTGCCCCACACGGCCCGGGTGGGGGCGATGGCTTCGAGGCGGTCGAGCACCTCGGCCGTGCCGACGTCGCCCGCGTGCAGGATCAGGTCCGTGCCCGCCAGCACGTCCGGCAGGGCGGGATGGAAATACCCATGCGTGTCGGAAAGGATGCCGAGGAGCATAGGGGGCGGCCGGGCACGGGAAGCTTAACGCAGCATCAGGCGGGCACCGATGTGGAGACGGGCACTGGGCCACTCGCCCTCGTCGGGATGCCACTGCCTGAGCGGTACGGCCATATACGGGGCGATCTGGTAGGCGGGCCGGTCGAACTCGAGTCCGGTCCGTACCCATATGACCCCGCCCCGGAAGCGGGTGGTCGTGCGCTCGCCGTCCGCATCGACGAGCCTGCCGTCCGGCCCCACCTCGCCGAGTTCGATCAGGTCATACCGCCCGGCCTCCCCGAGGAAGGTGACGAAGAGGTTGCTGCCGGCCGGATCGAAGAGGATGTTGTAGGACATCATGAGGTGCGCCTCCCAGCCGAGCGCGCGGGTCCGGATGAGCGCCCGGTCGGCCGGCGTGGTGACGACGGGGTCGTCCGGATCGGGGGGCGGGACCTCCAGGCGCACCAGTTGCTGGTAGCCGATGCGTATCCGCCGCAGGCCGAGCGCAAAATCCGTGGTGAGGGTGGGCGAGGCCGGCGAGGTGTAGAGAAACGCCAGGTCCATCTGCGGAAAGCCCACCCGTCCTTCCGAGGCCGGGTCGACGGCCAGCCGGAAGGCGTAGTCCTGCGTGTCGACCGTGCGGTAGTACTTCAGCGCCACCCAGTTGACCGCAAGCTTCCGTCCGGCCGTCCCGCCCACGGCGTCCATGAGGATGGCCAGGTCGAAGCGGCTCGAGAGCTGATAGTCGAAGCGCAACCCGAGCGCGAACGGGTCCGCGTTGGGCGAGGGAATGTCGCCGTCGGACTGGATGAAACCGGCCGGCCGGTAGGAGACTTCGGCGGTGAGGGCGTAGCGATCGAAGAAGATGCGGCGGGCGGTCTCGTCGCGGTAGAACGGGTCATAGACGCGCAGCGGTCGCTGGGCGGCGGCTTCCGGCAGGGTGCTGCCGCAGAACAGGAGCAGCCCCAGCAGGGCTACCCTGCGCACGCTGAAAACGGTATCGACAGGCCGTCGCATAAGCTTGACGGAAGACGGCGGCACATGGGCCGGCGGAGCGGGCATGCCCACGCCGTTGGGTGCGTCGCCCGCTCCGGCTGTTACGACGCTAGAGCGCCAGCGTTTCACCGGGCTTGAGCACTTTCGGCTCGAACCCCGCCGTGCGCATCCGCCGGGCCCATGCCTCCACATCGACCTCGATCAACGGGAAAGTACCGTAGTGGATGGGGATGACCAGTCCGGGCCGGATGAGCCGGGCCGCCCGGATCGAATCTTCCGGCCCCATGGTGAAGCAGTCGCCGATGGGCATGAGCGCCACATCCACCGTGTGGTCTTCTCCGATCCAGGCCATCTCGGCGAACGGGCACGTGTCACCGAGCGCATAGACGCACTTGCCCTCGATGTGGAGCAGGTAGCCGTTCGGGTTGCCGCCGTAGGTGCCGTCCGGAAAGGAGGACGAATGCCGGGCATAGGTCTGCGTGACCCGCCCCCAGGCGAACGTCCAGGACCCGCCCGTATTCATCGGCAGGACGTTCTCATGGCCGTGCTGCTTCTGCAGGTACTGTGTGATCTCGAAGTTGGCCACCACCTGCGCGCCCGTGCGCCGGGCGATGTCGGGCGTATCCCCCCAGTGATCGCCGTGGGCATGGGTCAGAAGGATGACGTCCGGGTTGAGGTCGCCGGCCTGCACGACCCCCTCCGTATGGGGGTTGCCGGTAAGGAAGGGATCGACCAGGATCGTGGTGTCGCCGGTCTCGATCTGAAAAGCCGAATGGCCGAAATAGGTGAGCTTCATGGGGCGTCGTGTTTTAAATGGTTCCACGTTTCACGTTCCACGTTCCACGTCATGTTTCACGTTCCGGGGTAAGGTCCGGCGCGGTCCTGGCGCGTCGTCGAGGCCGTCACGCGGGTGATTCTCACGTCCGGCGGGCGATGCGGTAGAGCCAGAGCACGAAGCAGGCGAAGGCAAGCACTCCGAGCACGTCGGCGACGGTATCGAAGCCGTCGGGAGCCAGGCGCAGCACGTCCGTGCTCTGCGCCGCGGCGAACGGGATGGCCAGGACGATACCCACCAGCGCCTCGCCCGTGATCAGCCCGGAGGCGAAGAGCAGGCCGCGGCGGTTGGCCCGGGCTGCGGCCGCCTCGTAGTCCCCTCCCAGCGTCTCCCGGCGACGCCGCAGGTACCGGCCGGCAAACAGGGCCACCATTCCCCCCACAAAAATCGGTACCGAGAGTTCCAGCGGCAGGTAGATTCCCACGGCCACGGCCAGCACGGGCGTGCGGAAGCCCGATCCGCGGGCTTCGAGCACCTTGTCCAGCGCGATGATCGCCACGGCGATGGCCACCCCGATCCAGATCATCGTCCACGGCAGGTTGCGCAGGAAGACACCGGAGGCGACCGAACTCATGAGCGTGGCCTGCGGGGCCTGAAGCGCCTCCGTCGGATCCATACCGGGCCGGGGGAACACGTCGCCCAGGCCGTAGGCGGAGAAGAGCAGTTGCAGCACCGGCGCGATGACCAGTGCCCCCGCGGCCACCCCGACCATCTGCATGATCTGCTGCTTGTAGGGCGTGGCCCCCACGATGTGCCCGGCCTTCAGGTCCTGCAGGTTGTCCCCGGCGATGGCCGCCGCACAGGCCACGATGCCGCCGACCAGGATGGCCGTCGCGGCGGCGGCCGTGGCCCGCTCGGCGTCGACGGCGAAGTCGACCTGCAGGCCGAGCAGCGCCAGCAGCACGAGCGAGACAGTCAGGATCGTGGCGATGGTCACCCCCGAGATCGGGTTGTTCGACGAGCCGACGAGCCCGGCCATGTAGCCGGCCACCGAAGAAAAGAGGAAGCCGGCCACGAGCGCGAAAAGGAGCCCGATCCCGAGGGTGCCCCAGTACAGCCCGGCCGAGATGTCCAGGTGTCCCGGATCGATGACGTACAGGAAGACGACGAAGATGGGCACGGCCAGCGCCAGCGTCCCGTAGAGGACGATGTGGATGGGCGTGTCCCGCTCGGTGCGCAGGATGTCCACGGCCTCGCCCCGGCGGGCAGCCCGGACGGCCTCCAGCGACGAGCGAACCCCGTCGCGGATGGGTTTGATGAGCGCCAGCAGGGCCCACAGGCCCCCCGTAGCCATGGCCCCGACGCCCATGAACCGGATCTCGGCGCTCCAGATCGCCTCGGCCGCCGCATAGCCCGTGGCCCCGCCCGTGACGGCGGCAACGGTCTCCGGATCGGCCAGCAGCGTGAAGAGCGGGATGCCGAAGAGCCACGAGATCAGCCCCCCGGCGAAGATGAGCACGGCGATGTTCAGCCCGACGATGTAGCCGACGCCGAGCAGGGCCACGCCCAGTTCACTCCCGTAGCCGAAGACCATGCCGCCGGTCGTGAACGCCCCGGACGCCTTGCCCGCCACGAGCTTGAAGCCGGACTGGAACAGCTTCAACACGGCCCCGGCCACCCCGGCGAGGGCGATGTACCGGGCCCCCTCGCCTCCTTCGGTACCGGCCTTGAGCACCTCGCCGGTGGCCACCCCCTCGGGGAAGAGCAGCTTCGCCTCCAGGATGAGTGCCCGCCGCAACGGTATCGTGAACAGCACCCCCAGTACCCCGCCGCAGAGCGCGATCGCCATCGTGGGAATGAATTCGAAATCACTCCAGTAGTGCAGCATCACCAGCGCCGGCAGCGTGAAGATGACGCCGGCCGCCACCGACTCCCCCGCCGAAGCCGCCGTCTGCACGATGTTGTTCTCCAGGATGTTGTGTTCCCGGAAAAAGCGGAGCACGGCCATGGAGATGACCGCCGCCGGAATCGACGCGGACACCGTCATGCCGACCTTCAGGCCCAGGTAGGCGTTGGCACCGGCCAGGATGGCCGAGAGCAAAAACCCCAGCACCAGGGCCTTGACGGTGATCTCGGGCAGCGACGTGGTGGCCGGGATGAACGGCCCGGCCACCACCTCCCCGCGCGCACTCGCTTCGGAAGGATGTTTCATGGATGACACGTCGTGGTTCGTTCGGAAGCGCTTTTCGCCAAAAAAATCCGGCGCCTCATTTCGCCAGCACCATCTGCCGGGTCTGCACGCCGCCGGCGGTCCGCAGGTGAATGAAGTAGGTGCCGCTGGGCAGATCACCGGCCTCAAAGTGTACCTCATGATAGCCTTCCCCCTGCTCTTCATCGACCAGCACCGCCACGAGCTGGCCCGAGAGGTCCCACACCGCAAGGCGCACGTGCTGGCGCTTTTGGAGGCTGTAGGAGATCGTGGTGGCCGGGTTGAAGGGGTTGGGGAAGTTGCCGATCAGGAGCGCGTCGGGTTCTTCCGTGCCCCCCAGGCCCATCTTGATGGTCCCCGAGACGCGCTCACTGCCGTTACGAAACCGCTGGCGGATCCGGTAAAAGCGGACTCCGCCGCCGGGATCGGGGTCGAAGAAGGAGAAGCGTACCGCTCCGCCCGGCGCATGGACGCCGGCGGCAGCCGCGCCCGGCTCCAGGCGCCCGACCTCCTCGAAGTGGCGACCGTCCCCGGAGCGTTCGACGATGAAGGCCTCGGTCTGCCGGTCCTCGGTTTCCCAGGTGAGCCGGATGCCCTGCTCGTCGACGGTGCCACGCAGGTTACGTACGGGCAGGAAGAAGTCGAGGTCGGCGGGTTGCCGCCGGAGGCGGGGCGGCCGGCCGTCGATGAGGTGCTCCGGCACCGGCTGTTCAAAGCCCAGCACCACGCCCTGGCCGCCGAGGTCGGGCAGGGGTTCGTGCATCGTCCGGCGGATCTCGGCACGGGTACGGGAGCGAGCCCAGAGCCGCAGCTCGTCGAGCCGCCCGGTGAAGGGACGCCCCCCGGCACGGCGGCCCGGGGCCGGCAGGCGCCCTCCCACCGCCACCCCGCCCGGCATGTCGATGAAGGGCAGGAGCTCATGAAAAAGGGAGTCGGCCGGCTGCCCGTCGAGGTACAGGCGGGTCCAGCCGGCGGCCGGGTCGTTCGTCACGGCCACGTGATGCCACCGGCCGTCGGCGACGGGGTGCTGCGTCCGCAGGGCGTGGTGCCGGCCCGGCTGCCCGTAATACGCCAGGAACCGCCCCCGGCCGTCGACGACGAGCTCGAGCGGGTACGCCGTCCGCTCTTCCCCGGTCCACGTCGAGAGGACGACCTCGTTCAGGCCGGTGGTACGCAGCCAGAACTCGACCGTGAACGCCGCCCGCAGGCCCAGATCGGGCACGGCCTGCCGGCGTAGCAGCAGGGGCACCGTCGCCGGATCGAACGCGAGGACCCGGTTCTCGCCTTCAAACGCCTGCCGGAGCGATACCGGCGCCGTCACCTGCAACGCATCCTGCCGTTCCAGCTGTACCCGTCCGGTGCGCACGTGCCGGAGGAGCGGGGTCAGCACACACAGGGCACGGCCGGGCAATTCCCCCGTCTGCACCCGAAAAACCAGTTCGTGCCCGCCCCGCAAGGGCTGCCCGGCCAGGACGTCGTAGGTGCCCGCCTGGCCGGAGACGGCCTGAACCGTCGCGGCAACGGGTTCGTACCCGTAGCGCAGGATCCTGACCTCGCGCAGTTGCCACCCCGCCGGCAGTTCGATCCGGAACCCATCGGCGACGCGACGCCCCTCCCACGTGACGAACAGGTTGGCCGCCTGGCCGGCCGTGAGGTGTTCGGGGACGTGTATCTCCTGGAACTGCCCGAACGCAGGCACCCCACCCAGCAGCATCGCCCAGACGATGCCCGGCCAGACACCCGCGTGCTTGCAGCAAGAGAACATCGGCTACGTTCCGGTGGGGGCGACAAACACAACGCACCGCAGCAAGCGACGGTCGCGCTGTGGGACGGGACGTAGCGCGTCCCGAACAGAACGGCGTCTAAAATAGGGGCGTGCCGCCACGGTGTCAATGCCGGCCCGGCCCGGCGCCCCCCGCACGGGCCGTCCTCCGGGTGCCGGGCCCCGGTCCCTACCGGATGTGGAAAGCTGCCAGGGCCTCGGCACGCTTCCACAGCTGCATGGCCTGCTGGAAGTCGGGCTCGATGGGGTTGAAGATGGGATAGCCGGCCTCGCTCCGGTAGAGGCGCTGGGCGAGTCGAGCCTTGAGCAGGGTGGCGAGCACCGCCCGGTGCGCCTCCGCCTCCGACCGGGCAAAGCGTCCTTCCGCGGGAGCCGCCGCTCCGTCGCTTACCAGGTGCAGCGGCCCCTCCTCCGCCGCATAGCGCCAGAACTCCTGCCAGAGCGCCTCGTCCACCTCGAACGTTTGCATGAAGGCCTCCTGACGATCCGCCCACTGCTCCCGGAGGGCACGTTCGTGGCGGTTGAACCAGTCGCGAATGAAGCGAACGTCGAGCGCACGCTCGCGAACGGCCATCACGACGGGAGCCAGGAAGGGATGGGTGCTGTCTGCGGTGACGACGACATCCGGCAGGATCCCCCCGCCCCCGACGACGACGCGCCCGTGCGCCGTCTTGTACTTGAGCGAATCGGGCACCTCGTCAAGGTTCAGCTCGCGCGTGGCGACCTTCTGCTCGAAATAGCCTTCGAGGTCACCGTTCTCGTAGGGCGTCTGGATGAGGCGACCGGCCGGCGTGTAGTACCGGGAGACGGTCACCTGCAGCACACTGCCGTCCGAGAGGGGGAACGGGCGCTGCACGAGCGCCTTGCCGAAGGTGCGGCGCCCGACGATGAGGGCCCGGTCGTGGTCCTGCAGGGCTCCGGCGACGATCTCGCTGCCGGAGGCCGAGTTGCCGTTGACGAGCACGATGACCGGCTCCTCCTCGAAGAGACCACCCGGCGTGGAGCGATCGACCTCACTCTCGGCCGGGTTGCGCCCGCGCGTATACACGATGGTCTTACCTGCCTTCAGGAGTTCGTCGGCCACCTGCACCGCCGTCTGCTTGATGCCGCCCGGGTTGTCCCGCAGGTCCAGGATGAGCCGCTGCATGCCCCGGGCTTTGAGGCGCCGCATGTGCTCGACGAACTCCTGGTGCGTGGTCATGGCAAAACGACCGATGCGGACGTAGCCGGTCCGGTCGTCGACCATATAAGCGCTGTCGATGCTGTAGAGGGGAATCTGGTCGCGGGTGATGACGAAATCGAGGGGCCTGCGGGCGCCGGGCCGGATCACCGTGACTTTCACCTTCGTCCCGACGAGACCCTTGAGCCGTTTCTGGATGGCCTGGGAGTTCATTCCGATGGCACTCGAATCGTTGATGGCGACGATGCGGTCGCCGGGCATGAGGCCGACCATCTCGCTCGGCCCGTCGGGGATGGTGGAGGTCACCTTGGCCGTATCCTTTTCGGTGGCCGCCGGCTCGAACCAGATGCCGATGCCGCCGAACGACCCGCGGTAACTCTCCTGCAACTCGGCCACCTCCTCGGCCGGGATGAAGGTCGAGTGGGGGTCGAGGGCCTTCAGCATGCCGGCGATGGCACTCTCGGCAAGCACTTTGGGATTCACCTTCTCGACGTACTGCCGGTCGATCACGAGGAAGGCGTCTTCGAGCTTCTTCAGTTGCTCGAAGGTGTCGTCACCGGAGACGGCAGCGTCGATCTGCATGCCCAGTGCCGCACCCAGCAACAGCAGGATCACGGCAAAGAGAAGGGAGCGCTTTTTCGGTCGCGTATGCATGACAACGTCGGTCGGTCGGCCTGATGGCGTGTTCGAGGGAGCGCAGCGGGCGAGCCGTCGCGGCGCGTACAGCATCAACGCGGCAGGCCGCCGGGCGTTTCAACGGAGGGGCGCACGTCCCTTTCCTGTAACCTTTTCACCGGCTGTAGCGTCTTTCCGGGCGTCGAAAAGGTCGACTTTCAATTGCGGGCGGCGCACAGCTCCAGCGTGAACCTGAACGAGTACGAACAACACGTCCTCCGTCACCAGCACCGGGTCTACGGCCTGGCCTGCTACCTGCTGGGTAACCGGGAAGAAGCCGAGGATGTGACCCAGGAGGTGTTGCTACGGCTGTGGGACCATCGCCATGCGGTGGATCCGGAGCGGCTGCCGGGCTGGCTGCTGCGCGTCACCCGCAACGCCTGCATCGACACGCTGCGCCGTCGACAAACCTACCGGAGCATGATCCGGAACGATCCGGAGGGGGTAGACAGCGCTCCGGCACCGGAACGGCTCCCGGACGCCCACGCCGCCACCACCCTGTTCCAGGAGCACCTGATCCAGGCCCTGAACCAGCTCGACGAACCCTATCGCAGCATCGTGATTCTCCGCGAAATCCAGGCGTTGAAATACGAGGAGATCAGCGAGGCGCTGGAGCTGCCGCTGAACACGGTGAAGGTGTACCTGCACCGTGCCCGCAAGACCCTTCGCAGGCTGTTAGAGGAGGTGTACGACCGTGCAACCGTTTGACCCACTGCCGGAGCCTGAGGACGACCTCATCGAGCGCTATCTCGACGGCGACCTGTCGCCCGGAGCGGCGGCGGCGCTCGAGCGCCGTCTGGCCGACGCCGGCCGGTCGGAGGTACTCCGGCTGGCCGAACGGATACGGGACGACCTTCGCACCCTACCCGTGCCGTCGTGTCCTCCTCATGTGACACGGGCGGTGTTGCAGGCGGCACGGCAGCGGGCCCGCAGGGACCGGCGCCGACACGGGCACCCACAGGATCGACGCTGCACCTGGCAACCGGTGCTGGCCATGGTCCTGCTGCTGGGCCTCGCCCTGGTGGCCGCCCTCATCGGCCGTCCCGCACAGCCCTCCCCGGACGACCCCGCCATACAACGCGCCCTGGTCGAGGTCAAGTGGACGCTTGCCCTCGTCTCCGAGGTAGGCCGCCAGACCGGAGCCTCCGTCAGCCGGGCCATGCTCGGCCCCCGCACCGACCTTCCCCGAGACGCTGCCGAACCCTCCAAGACGCCATGACACACACACCGACCGTGGCATACCGTGCCCGTCTCCTCACAGGCCTCCTGCTGCTCGTCCTGCCGGGCGTTCCGTCCTTCGCTCAGACCCCCCTCGAAGACGATCCCGGCTTCCTGGACCTGGCCTCGATGACCGCCTGGTTCGACCGGGAACCGACGCTGGAGGTGGACATCCAGGGTTCCTTGTTGCGCCTGGTCGCCGAAGCCTCTCGCTACGACGATCCCGAACTGGCCGACTTGCTGACCCGCCTGCGTGCCATCCAGGTTCGCGGCTTTCCCCTGCCCCGAACCCGCTTCAACGAGATCGCCCGCCGCACGGCCGAGGTGGCCACCCGCCTCGAAGCCGCCGGATGGGATACCGTCCTCCGCGTGCGCGACTACGACGAACAGGTGCACATGTACGTTCGCGTGCACGACAACGCCATCGCCGGCATGGTCGTCTTCGTCGTCAAACCCGGCTACGACGAAACAGTCTTCGTCAACATCGTGGGGGAGATCGACCCCGAGCAGGTCGGCCGCCTCGGGCGCAAGTTCAGCTTTGGACGGCTGGAACGCTGATCCGGCGCGTTTCAACGGATCGGAAACCCGCCATCCCCGGCCCGCCGTACCGGCCCCTCCTGCGCCGTGCGGACCGGTGCCAGAAACCCCGATCCGCCCTCGTCGTATGCCGGGGTGCTCGTACGCGGCTTCTTCTCTTCAACATCTACGGGACACACATGCGCAGCAAAGGTACGCTTGGTTTGCTCATCGTGCTCATGCTGGTCGGGCTGGCCGGCTGTGCCGGTTGTACCACCTACAACAACCTGGTCGAGGCCGAAGAGCGGGTGGAACAGGCCTGGGCCAACGTGGAGACGACCTACCAGCGACGGGCCGACCTCATTCCCAACCTGGTCAACGTCGTGAAAGGGGCGGCCGACTTCGAACAGGAGACGCTGGAGGCGGTCACCAGCGCCCGCGCCCGGGCCACCTCGATCACGCTTTCGGTGGATGACCTGAGCGACCCGGCCAAGGTCGAACAGTACCTGGCGGCCCAGCAGCAGCTCGGCAGCGCGCTCGGCCGGCTCCTGGCCGTGGCGGAAAACTACCCGCAGCTCCGTGCCACGGAGGCTTTCCGCGACCTCCAGGCCCAGCTCGAAGGCACGGAGAACCGCATCAACGTGGCCCGGCGGGACTACAACGAGGCCGTCCGCGAATACAACGTCCGGGTGCGGCGTTTCCCGAACGCGCTCTTCGCCGGCCTCTTCGGTTTCGAGCCGCGTACGCCCTTCGAGGCCCAGCCCGGCGCCGAGAAAGCCCCTACGGTCGACTTCAACTGAGCGAGCATCGTGCGGTGGTTGCCAATCGTGATCGGCGGGTTACTGGCACTCGCGGCCCCGGCGGCGGCCCAGCGCATCGAGGTGCTGCCGCCTTCCGGCCGGTGGGTGACGGATAACGCAGACCTGCTCTCGCCCGCCGAGGAACGCATCCTGAGCGCCCGGCTCGCCGGCTATGCGGACACCACCTCCACGCAGATCATTATCGTGACGTTGCCGTCGCTCGGCGGGGTACCCGCCGCCGACTACGCCGTCGAGCTCGGCCGGCGCTGGGGCGTGGGCCAGCAGGGCAAGGACAACGGCATCGTCATCCTGGTCTCGCGCGACGACCGCGAGGTGTTCATCGCCACCGGCTTCGGCCTCGAAGGCGCCATCCCCGACGCGGTGGCCGCCCGCATCGTACGCAACATCATCATCCCCCACTTCCGCCAGGGACGCTTCTACGACGGCCTTTCTGCTGCCGTCGACGCCCTCATCCAGGCGGCCGCCGGCACGTTCACCGCCGAACCGGTACCCCGCTCCGCCCCCGGCGACACGCCCAACTACGCCCTGCTTTTCATCCTGCTCATCCTGGCCGTCTTTATCCTCTCCTCTCTGGGCAACCGGGGGGGAGGTCGCGGCGGAGGACGCCGATACCGCCACCGTCACGGCGGCCCGCCGGTCATCATCTGGGGAGGCGGCTGGGGTGACTACGGCGGCCGGCACGGCGGCTTCGGCGGCCTGGGCGGTGGCGGCTTCGGCGGCTTCGGCGGCGGGGGGGGCGGCTTCGGGGGCGGCGGCGCCGGCGGAAGCTGGTAGCGTGCGGCCCGGCATGCACGGCCCGGTCAAAACGTGTAGCGATGCCGGAGAACGACGTAACGATCCGTGTACTCGGCCTCGCCCCGATAGGTGTCGTACCCGAGTTGCAGTTCCAGTTCCATGTCCCGGCGGAGACGGTAGACGCCGCGCAGCAGCAACCCGATGCGGTCAGATCCGGGCAGGACAAGCGGCTCTCCTCCCGGGGTCAGGAACAGCTCCGTCTCGGCCGTATGGGTGTTCTGCACGCCGGCCGAGACGTCCAGTTCGGGCCGGCGCAGCCGGTAGCCGATCAATCCGGAAAGCGTGGTCAGCTTCCGGAGCGTACCCTGATCGCCCGACGTGACCAGGAGATGGTTCAACTGCATGTTGAAGTAGAGCGGGAACGGGAACGTCTCGTTCAGGCCGGCCGTGATCACCCGCGTGACGTTGTCGAGGGCGGGCAGCAGCACATCGCGGCGGTCGGTGTAGGTGTAGGAGAGGCTCAGGCCGTGCTGGTAGTCTCCCGAACGCGCCAGATGGTACCCGCCCACGGAGAACGACCGCACCCGGGTGTCCGAGGCCGGGTCACCGGTGCCCTCGCGGGTGGTGCTGCGGTTGTGCAGGCGCAGGCTGGCGAAGAACCAGGTCGGACGGCGCCAGGGAGCAAGGGCAACCTGCCCGTAGAAAAGGTCGGCATTCAGGGAGGCACGGGTGGGGTCGTCACGCCGGGGGGTACCGTAGTGCTGGTAACGCAGCGTACCCGAGAGCCGGTCGCCGAGCAACTTGAACCGGTCCGTCAGGGTCAGCGAGCGCCGGTCGCTCAGCAGAAACGGGTTGCCGAAGGCGACGTAGGCCTCGCCCACCTGCCGCACTTCCGCCGTGAAGGTGTGCCCGCCGGCGGCGACCCGCCCGCGCAGGTACCAGGCCAGCGACGAAAGCCGGTCGGGGCGCAGCGGAACGGTGGTCGTGTTGAAGGTGAAGAGCCACGCGAGATCGGCAGGGTCCACCGGGATATGCGTGTCGAAGAGGGAATCGATGCGGGCCCTGGTTGCCACCCCGCGGGCAACGTCTTCGGTGGTGAGGCTGAGGGCCCCCCCGCCTTCGAAGTAGAGACGCCCCTGCAGGAGGCGCAGGCTCAGGCTGCTGCCGGCCACCAGGTTTTCCATCGGCGTGAGGCCGGTGGCCTCGGCCAGGTCTTCGGGCAGCGAGCCGGCATCGTCGCGGGCGCGGGCCACGTCGAGGTGCCAGAGCACGGAGCGCTCGCTGCCGACCCCGAGGCGCAGCGCCGTCAGGGTGCGCGTGAAGGCGGCCGGGCCGCTGATCGCGCCGGGCAGGCGTTCGGGCTCGATGCCGCGCCGGAGTTGCCCGTGCACCCCGGCCAGGCGCACGGGGTGGAGATAGAGTTCGGCCCGGATACCACGCGTGCGGGCCCCGTCGAGCATGAGCGGGTTGTAGAGCGGCGTGTTGTCTCCGAGGAGCAGGGTCAGGTGCTCGGAACGAACCCCGACGAGGAAGCGGTTGCGCGGCTGGGCCCGGGGATCCTCGTCGGTAGTGAGATAGAGCCGCACCGGGAACGTAAAGGCGCCATACCGCCCTTCCGCCTCCGCCTGCAGCACGTAGGTACGCAGCGGTTCCTGCCGCAGGTCGCGCCGCCCGGAAAAGTCGGAGGTGCGGGTGTCGAGGATGGTGCTGCCGGTGAAGTCGAACCGGCGGGCGGGTCGTGGGGCCGTGGCAACCGCCGCGTCTTCGGCCGCGCCTGCCACACGAAACGACCACTGGAGCGCCGGCAGGCTGCTTCCCCCGGCTTCCTGCCCCTCGATGTGAAGCGTATGCCGGCCGGCACCGAGCCGGCGCGCATACAGAAGCCGTACCGAGGTGTCAGAGACCTTTGCCTGCCGCGTCAGTTCCTGCCCATCGAGGTAGAGGCGAACCGAGGCGGGATCGAGGCGCTTTCCCGCCTGCAACGTCACCACGACGAACAGGCTCCCGTCCTGCACGAGGGTGTCCGGGGTGGGGCTGTGTATCCGCCACGGCCCGTCGACGGCCTGCGCCGCCGCCGGGCTGCTCCCGACCCATACCAGCCCCATCAACAGGCTCACACCCTGAACGATCCTTAGCCGCATCGATAATCTTGCTCCGTGCAACGGCCGTGCAGGCACCTTCACAACACCGGCCGGTCTGGTGGGAATCTCAAGAAAACACAACCTGCTCGCTAAAGCATCGGGAGAATACGCACTGGACTTAAGCCCCGCAAAAGGGACCGGCCCTGCACCAATACCCTTCACACCATCTTCCTACCCAAAACCTCCACCCTTGATTTGTCTCCAGCGGCCGTACCTCCCCGGAGGAAGGACCTTCTCCGGCGCACAGCGACCGGACGGCCGGGCGGACGACGCGGCAAAAACACATCGCCCCCGCCCGTGGAGAGCGGAGGCGATGTCATGCGCTCGAAAAGCCGGTGCGGGATCGCGTCGCTACTCGACCCGCTGGATCTTCTGGGTGCGGATGACCGGGCGTACGCCGCCCTCTTCGTAGAAGGCCACGACGTTCAGCGTATAGGTAACGCCGGGAGCAAAGACGGCGGGCGTGACGGCCCACGCGTTCTCCGGGACGTCCTGCTCCAGAATGGGCCGGTTCTCGTCATCGTAGACGCGGACACGGTAGCCGCTCACGCGTTGCTCGCCGACGTCCGGCCAGGTAAAGACGATCTCTTCGTCCTCATTGCCGGTGATCACCAGCACGTCGTTGCGCAGGGTGGCACCGGGCAACCTGCCGCTCATGACCTGGTCCGGATTGGCGATGGCCTGCTGCACGGTCTGCAGAGAGATCACGTTCGAGGTCCGAAACAGGGGAAACACCAGGAGCACAGCCAGCATGCCAAGGGCCAGAGCCAGGGCCGGAGCCCGCAGGGGACCTCCAAACACCTGCTCGCTCCAGGCCGTCAGGCGTCGCCAGAGCGTGTGCAGGCGCTCCCTCGCCACGGTAAGCAGAGACGGCGGCGCGGTCGTCTCCGGGGCAAGCACCAGCTGAAGGGCCTCCTGCGGCGTACGATGGGCTGCCGTCACGGGGGTCTCCAGGTCATACACGGCGGCAGCGTACTGCTGGTAGCACGTATAACAGGCTATGATGTGGGCTCGCACGGCCTCCTGGTCCGCCGGTGCCAGGGTACCCTCGACGAAGGCAGCCAGGCGGACCTCGTCGAGGTGCTCCGGCGCCGCCGGATCTTCCTCCGGGGCCCCGTAAAGGTGTTCCTGCATCAGGTGTCGCCCGATCCCGCGAAGCGCCCGGACACGCTCCAGTTCGGCCGCACACGTATTGCAGAACCGGACGTGCTTGTCGATGGCGCGCTGCACCGGCGGCTCATATCCCCCTTGCAGATACCGGATGACCTCTCCGACGGTCATCTGGATGATCGGGCACCCTGCCCGGACGGGTTGTTTCTTTTCCTGTGCCGTCATGATCATGGTTCTGACCCAGCGTTGGAGGCGCGTGGGCCGGCCTGCCGGGAAGCAGGTTCCGGTCCGAGCCCCATGTTTTTCAGCAAGGCTTTCAACCCCTTCACCGATACCGAACCCCGCACATCGAGCGTGTCGTCGAGCCAGTTGTAGGCTTCCGCGAGCACCTCGGGAAAGCGTTCCCGGAGGCGCTCGCCCACGGTTTTCAAGATGCTGTCCACCGACTGATAGACGGTGTGGATGGTGACGTTTCCGCTCCGGGGTATCACCGGCAGCGTCACGCCGAGGGTTTCGCAGCGCTCCAGGATCGTTTTGGCGTCGAGCTCTTTGTCGAACACCATGTCGAGCAAGATCTTGTGATGCTCCGGCAGTTCGCTGATCAGCAGGCAGACCTTTTCCCAGATCTGGTCCACGGCGTGCTGCATCGGCAGCAGGCGCGGCCCGTCTCCCCGGTCCTGCATGCCGGTGTCGTCGAGCATGCCCTCGGGGTTGCGCAGGATCAGGTGCAGGTTGCCGTTGGTCATCAGGGCATGCGTGACCCGCTCCTGTGCCTGTTCGGTCTCCTCGATCGAGAGGCCCACCTTGCGGGCGATCGTCTCGGTCGGGCGCTGCATCACCATTTGCTTGAAGACCCGCTGGTCTTTCGCCGGGAGGCGCTGGATCTCCGGGGGCAGGGTGATCTGATCGACGCGCAGGCGGCGCCGGTGCCGGATCCAGTCGGTGCGCAGGTGCCCGTGAAGCACCGCCGAGACGAACGTGTCGAGCCGGGCGCGGCCGTCGTAGTGTTTCAGCTTGCCGGTGCTCTGGTCGCGCTTGTACAGATAGTCAAAGATGAAGGCGTAGATCTCCAGCCCTTCGTCACAGCTGCGCCGGTCGTCACCGGAAGGTTGCACGCCGCCGGCCGCCAGCGCGTGAAAGACGCAGAAGACCCCGCCGCGCTTGTGGGGGCACGTCTCGTAGCACAGCTGCCATGCCCGGCGCCACACCCGGTCGGAAAACCGTTCGACGAACTGGTTCCAGGCCTCGGCATCACCGTCAAAGATGCGTTGGACCCAGGACAGGTCGCCTTCGTGGGTCTTGGCGTCGGCAGTCATCGATGGGTCGGGTTGGC
The DNA here is from genome assembly GCF_011682235.2 of Rhodocaloribacter litoris. Classification (NCBI taxonomy): domain Bacteria; kingdom Pseudomonadati; phylum Rhodothermota; class Rhodothermia; order Rhodothermales; family Rhodothermaceae; genus Rhodocaloribacter; species Rhodocaloribacter litoris. The sequence goes on from NZ_CP076718.1 coordinate 164,676, forward strand.
ATGTGCAACAAAGCAGGGTGGGGTGTATGCACACGCGGTCAATATACGGACGGAGGAACCTTTTTTATTTAGCTCCGCCGGAGAATTTCGGCTGCGACACGAACAAAAACCACACACAGGCAGCCGCGACGGCCGTGGGTTCTCACGGCAGGTATCGCGCCCGGCCGCACCCCCTTAAACCGGGGCGGCACGATTCGGAACGGTCGCCGGCGGCTTTTGCCTACCGCAGGGCTTCCCTGAGGCGATCGAGGTTGACGGCGCCCCAGCCGAAGCGTGGATCTTTCTCCCCGGCTTCGGCACCGGCCGGCGGGTCGACGCAGGTTCGCAGGAGCTGAAGGGCCCGGCTTGCCGGCCAGTCCGGATGCCGGTCGAAGATACGGGCGAGGGCGGCGGCCACCCGGGGCGCGGCGAAAGAGGTTCCCACCGGCCACAGGGCTTCCACCTCGCCCCGGCGTACCACCCCGTCGGCGGCGAAGTCGGGCCGCAGGCGGCCGTCGTTGGTCGGTCCCTGCGAGCTGTGCTCGAAATCGACGGCGGCCACGGGCACCACGGTTTCCGGCCGCGCCACGGCGAGCCCGGAAGCCAGGCTGCTGCGGCCTTCGGGGGCGGGGTCGCTATCCTCGGGCCAGGGGTACATGTAGAGTTCGAAGTGCGGCGGGGCCGCTCCGGGTCTGAGCCGGTGCGCCCGCACCTCCAGCCGGTACGGTTGCGTGCCGGGATAGGGGGGTACAAAACTGCGGATCCGCTCGGTCGGTTTTTCGAACCGCCCCCTCCCCTGCCGGTTGACCGACCGCATCGGATAGCCGCCGGCGTCGTAGAGGGGCTGGCCGGTCTCGTCCAGGAGGTACAGGTCCAGATCCACCTCGGGCTGCTCCCAGTCGTCCCAGCTCAGGAGAAAGTTGTAGACCTCCTCTCCGGAGAGAGAGAGCGTGAGCCCGTTGCGTTCCGGTGTAAAGTTGTGGCGTCCGTCGCCATCCGGGTCCGAGAAGCGCCCTTCCCAGTGGCTGCGGGCGAAGTTGCCGGCGGCAGCCACCAGCACCGCCCGTTCCCCGAGCATCTCGGCGAGGTTGGGCCCGAAGAGATAGCCGGTCCCGTCGTAGTGATCGTAGGCATCCATCCAGGAAACCGAGCTGGTGGCAACGCGCACGCCGAGCGAGTCCACGGCATAGCGCAGGGCGGCGCGAAATTCGAGCTCCGTTTCGAAGTTGAACAGGTGGAGGCGGCTCGCCTCCGGAAGGGTTTCGATCAGGGCCTGCACGGTGGTGAGGCCGTGTGCGGCGGCCTCGGGGCTCCGCCCGTCGAGGCGGCGGTCGCGCCGGAACGAGTACAGCGCGTACTCGACGCCTTCGGCTTCGAGCAGGCTGCGGAGACGCGGCACGTCGTAGCCGAACTCGAAGACGGCCACGCCGACCCCGGACGGATTCGATGCCGGCCGGGCCTCCGCGACGGTCCGGCGTGCCGGGGTGGGCGCGGGCGGGCGCGTGGCCTCGTGCGCCTCCTCCCGCCCGGAGAACCAGGGGGGAGCCGGCAGGGTCAGCAGGCGCAGGAAAGGCAATTGCACCAGGGCTGGCAGGCTGCTCACGGGCACGGAAAGCTGCAGCCAGGGCCCGTCTTCCAGGTCGATCTGGACGTTCGTGTTGAGCAGGGCCTGCCGGTCGAGCGGGGCCAGCGCCGGGGTGCGCAGCTCGGCCAGCAGCGTGAGGGTCACCTCCAGCTGTCCCTGCCGGAGGGCATTGTCCCAGGCCTGGCGGAGATCCCAGCCCACGTTGGCCTGGGGCGCCATCGTGAAGCGTACCGGTGCCGAACGGGCCAGCAGGTTGTCTTCCGGATCGAGAACGTCGACCTGCACAGCGTAGAGACGGCCCGGTTCCAGCAGCGGAGCCCCCGGCGGATAGTACATCGACGTGGCCTGCCGCACCGTCTGCACGAGCACCGGCGGCACGTCCGGCACCTCCTCGGCCGGATACCCGGCCTCTACCGGGAAGACGCTGACGCGATACCGCAGCGCATCGGCCGAATCGGCCCCGGCCACCTGCCAGACGAAGTGGACACCGGGCGCGACGACCGGCTGTTCCTCCACCGGGAAGACGATACGCACCCCGAGCGCCCGCGTGGGATCCCCGGGAACGCCCCCGGTGGTGTCGGCGGCGGCCGGACCGGCCGCCAGGGTGTCGTTGGCGGCGACGACAGCTTCTCCGGGGCGTGTGTCGGGGACTTCGATGAAAACCGTCGCGTAATCCATCACCTCGCCGGCGCGGGCCGTGACGGCCACGACCCCGGGCTGCTCCCCGGCCGTGAACCGCCCTTCCTCATCGATGGCACCGGCCCCGAGCGGTTGCAGGCTCCACGTCACCCGCACCCCGGGCAGGAGCAGGTCGGCGGCGTCGTAGGCCGCCGCACGAAAGAGGAACGTACCGCCGGGCGGCAGCGTGATCTCCTGCGGGCTGACCTCCAGGCGGGCCACCCCCTCACCGGCAACCCCGGCCGAAAGCACCGGCGGCAACCCGTCCGACGCCGCCACGTTCAGATCCTCCCTCGCCTCCACGACGAACCAGTACATCTCGCTCGGCTGCACCAGCGGGCCCGCGGCGGTCTCCACAATGGCCTCCACCTGCCAGGCATACGTCACCCCGGGGCGCAGGGCCTCGGCGAAGCTCGGGTAGGGCAGCACGGTCGCCGTCATGAGGCTGTCCCGGACGGCAAAGACCGGCCGGCTGCCGGCCACGTCTTCGGGCGAACGCTGGTGAGGTCGCACCTCGTAGAGGGCAAAGTTGAACCGTGCGGCGTCCGAGAGCCACTGGAAGATGGGGAACGGCGTCGCCACCACGTCCGGCTCCTGCCCGAAGGGCGTGCCTGGCCCCACGAGATCGAGTTGCCGCCCGGGGTTCTCCGTCACGATGACCCCTTCGCCCTCGGCGACCAGGGCCCCGCCCCCCGGCCCGGCCTCGTCGAACACCCGCACCTCGAAGACGTATTCGTCCGCCGGCAGCACATTGCGCTCCAGAGCCGTCTTCACCAGATCGGTACCGGCGTCGGCGACCTCGTACGTCTCGATGTCCCGGTTCGTGACCGGCACGACGGCGAAGGGCGCTACACGGCCCAGCCGCTTCGTGCCGGTGACGAGCACCCCGAACCGGGCCGAACGGACGTGGACTTCCAGGCGCAGATCCCGTTCCTGCTCGTCGTTGATCACGGTGGCGTGCAAGAAAACCGGCGCCCGCTCCGGACGGAGCGGGTCGAAGTCGGAGAGGCGCAGCAGTTGCACGCTCACCGTACGCACTTCCACCATCACCGCCCCCTGGGCCCGGGCTGCGGGCACCACCACGTCCCCCGGCAGGCCGGCGAGCAAAACCACCAGCCCGCCCAGGAGGCAGGCACAAAGATGACGAACAGGAATCATCAAGGATCGCCTTCGACACATACAACAAAACGGGTCGTCCCAACCGAACCACCCCGCACCGGTGAGACAATCCCGCGCGGGAGTCAGGACGGCAGGTTCACCCGGGTTCAGTTGCCATCAACCGGCTTTTTCAAGGATCGAACCATCATTTTACATGGGCTCCGTTCCCAACTTTCCCGTTCCTCCGGAACATGTTGCCGTAATGTTCGGGAATAAAGGGCGTATTGGCAACCAGACGCCCGCTGCGTTTCACCACCCGGAGGCCCGCAACGAACATGCCGCAAGATCGACTGGAAGCCCTGCTTCGCTTCTATGAGGAAGATCCGAACGACGCCTTCACCCGGTATGCGCTGGCGGGAGAGTACCTGAAGCGCGGCGACACGGACCGGGCGCTTTCGTTCTTCGAAGGGCTCGTGGCCGACGAGCCGGACTATCTGGGGACGTATTATCACCTGGGCAAGCTGTACGAACACCTCGGCCGCCCGAGTGACGCCCTGGCGACGTACCGTCGCGGCATCGAGCGGGCCCGGGCACAGGGCGCATGGCATACGCTCTCCGAGTTGCAGTCCGCCCTGCTCGAAGCGGAGGGACTCGGCTCCGACGATGCATCCTGACACCGGGCCGGACGTACGCCGGCCCAAGCCCGGGCCACCTGCCCGGCATATCGATCACGCCAACCTGCGGGAGACCGGCCAGATGGAACAGGGAACCGCCACCGTGCCGGGATGGAAGACCTATCACCGGCTCACCCGGACGGCCACCTACGGCTTCGTGAGTGTGCTCCCGTTGCTGGTGCTCTATGAGGTGATGATCCTCATCGCCAACCGGGGAGACATCTACCAGGTGCGCGTCGGTGCCGAGGTCTGGATCAAGCGCCTGCTCGCGAGCGTGGGGCTCAGCGGGATCCTGGCCCTCGGCGTCCTGGTGCTGCTGGCCGGCGTGGCCGTCGCGTTCTACGAGCGGCACCGCTCGATCCCGCTGCGCCCGCGTTATTTCGGCTGGCTCATCGTCGAGAGTGCGGGGTACGCCGTGCTCGTGGCCTTTGCCGTGTCCCGCCTCGTCGGCCTGCTGCTCTCGGCATGGGCCGCGGGCGGTGCGGGGCCGGTGGCCGACACGTGGACGATGCTGGCCCTCTCGATCGGCGCCGGGCTCTACGAAGAGCTGCTCTTCCGCGTCCTGCTCGTCGGCGGCCTCTACCTCGTGCTGAAGCGACTCGGCCTGCGGGGGGCCCCGGCCTATGGCCTCGCCGCCGTGGCAGGCGCGCTGGTCTTCAGCGCCGCCCACTACCTGGGCCCGCTCGGCGACCCCTTCACGATGGCCTCGTTCCTGTTCCGGTTCCTCTTCGGCCTTGCGCTCAACGCCCTCTTCCTGGTGCGCGGCTTCGGGGTGGCCGCCTGGACACATGCCCTCTACGACGTGATGGTGGTCACCCACCTGCTCGGCTGAGCGGGTCCCTGCAACCGCCCCCATCGCCCGCCCGTCAACCTCCTGCACGGGGTGTAGAACTGGCCGGGGCCTCGGTCGTTCAACCTCCCCGATGACCGATCCGAACAACTCCAGTCTCTTTCGATAAACAGATGCTTTCGAACGGCCTTCGCACCGCCGCCCTGATGGCGGTCCTCATCGTGCTTTTCGCCCTCATCGGCCGGCAGCTCGGCGGCGAAGCCGGGCTGGTGCTGGCCTTCGGCATCGCCGTGGCGATGAACTTCGCCGGCTACTGGTTCAGCGACAAGATCGTCCTGAAGATGTATCGCGCGCGCGAGGTGTCCCGGCGGGAGGCACCGGAACTCTACGACATGATCGACCGGCTGCGGCAGCGGGCCGGACTGCCCATGCCGAAGGTGTACGTCATCCCGTCCGAGCAGCCCAACGCCTTCGCGACGGGCCGGAACCCCGCGCACGCGGCGGTGGCCGTCACGAACGGTATCGTGCGGTTGCTCTCGCGCGAGGAACTCGAAGGGGTCATCGCGCATGAGCTGGCCCACATCAAGAACCGGGACATCCTGACCTCCTCGATCGCCGCCACGATTGCGGCGGCGATCACCCTGCTGGCCCGCTTCGGGCTGTTCTTCGGCGGCGGTCGCGACCGGGACAACGTCATCGGCACCCTGCTGATGCTGCTGCTGGCGCCGGTGGCGGCCATGCTGATCCAGCTGGCCATCTCCCGCGCACGCGAGTACGCCGCCGACCGGGACGGTGCCCGCATCTGCGGCAAGCCCCGGGCGCTGGCCAGTGCCCTGAACCGGCTCCAGCACGGCGCCGAGCAGGTTCCGATGGACGCCAACCCGGCCACGGCCCACATGTTCATCGTCAACCCCTTCTCCGGCGCCATGGCCGGCCTGCGCAACCTGTTTTCCACCCACCCCCCCACGGAGGAGCGCATCCGGCGCCTGCTGGAGATGGAGCGGACGGGCTTCTGACACCGGGAACCGGAGCAGGCGTACCGCCCATCAACCCGCGGTGCCCTCCGGGTCCGGGCCGCCTCCCTGTTGCCATGCTCTCACCGCACCCGCTACGATGGGCCATGCCGGCGCTTGCCCTGGGGCTGGCCGGCTGTCTGGCCTCCTGGCAGGACCGGCCCATGCCGGAAGACCAGCGGGCCTACTGGGCCTGGACCCGGTCGATCCACGAAGATCCGGCACGGGCGCTCGAGACCGGCTTCGCCCTGTTGAACGAGTACCCGGACCTGCAACGCCTCTACCTTCGCCTGGCCGAGATCTGCCGGGACACGGACCGCCGACCGGATTGCCGCAATGCGCTGGCCGGCGTCACCCCGCCGGACACCCTCAGCGCCCTCTACCGCGAGGCCGCCCTCCTGCTCCTGATGCCGGAGGACGAGGCTGCCGGCCGCTGGCAACGGATCGCCCGGGCCCCGGTCCTCGACCCGGCACTGGCACGCCTGCTCGTGGATACGGCCTTCCGCACGCAGGACAACGCCCGGCTCGAAGCGTTCCGGGCGCTGTGGCAGCAGCGGCAGGCCGAGACCCCCGAGGCCCCCGGCCCCCTCTTCGGCCTGGGCTACCTCGCCGTGCTCCGCGCCGCCTGGGAGGAGGCCGAACCCCTCCTGCAACGCGCCACCGAACTCGCCCCCGACGACCCGGAGGCATACCGCGAACTGGGGCGCCTCTACTTCCACACCGCACGGCCCGAAGCCCTCGTCCAGGCCCTCGAAAACGGTATCCGGGCCGCACGCGCCCGGTATGACCTGCGGACGGAACTCATCCTGCGCGGCAACCTGGGCCTGACGCTGATGGAACAGCAGGGCAACCTGGCCGGTGCTGAGCAAATGTTCCAGACCGCCCTCGAGCAGAGCCGCGCCCTGGCCGACGGGGCCAGCGAAGGGTTCAACCTGTACCGGCTGGCCCTCGTCCGTATCCGGCAACAGCACTATCAGGAAGCCCTGCCCCTGCTCCAGCGCGCCGACTCGCTCTTTGCCCGGCACACCCCCCGCCAGCGGGCCGAGGTGCTGGTCCAGATCGGAACCGCCCTCCACGGCCTCTACCGCTTCAGCGACGCCGAAGCCGTCCTCGAGACAGCCGTGGCCGAAGCCGAGACCCATCGCCACCTCGGCGCCCAGCTCCAGGCCCTGACGGCCCTGGCCCACCTCCGCTACCAGATGGGTCGCTACACCACGGCCCGGCAAACCGCCCTCGACGTACTCAACCTGACGCAGCGCTACCGCTCCGTAAAGTTCGAAATCACGGGTCGCCTCGTCCTCGGCGACATCGAAAACCGCTGGGGCAACTACGAAACGGCCGTCGCCCATTACGAACAGGCCCTGACCCTGGCCCGGGAGCATGCCCTCCACCCACGCATCCGCGAGCTGTACCGGCGGCTGGGCCGTACGACGCTCAACCTGCACGACACGGGCAGGGCCCGCGCCTACTTCGACAGCCTGCTCGCGCACGAACGCCACCACGCCGACGCCGTCACACAGGCCCATTCCTACCTCGGCCTGGCCCGTACCTACGCGCAGTTCGGTAACCCGGACGAGGGCATGCGCTACCTGGAACAGGCCCGCGCCCTGATCGACCCTTCCCGGCAGACCCGGCTGCTGGCCTCTACCCTGCTGGAAATGGGCTGGAACGCCATCGGCCGCCGGGCTTTCGACGAGGCCGAGCGACACCTGCTCCGGCTCGACAGCCTCCTCCGGCACACCGGCCTGCCCGCCTCCATCGCCTACGAGATGCACGCCGCGTTCGGCCGGCTATACCGGCAACGGGCCCGCTACGACGCGGCCCTGCATCACCTGAACGAAGCGCTCCGCTACGAGCGCACGCTGCCCCTGCCCGCCGAACGCTGGGAAGTGCTGCACGACCGCGCCCTGACCCTGTGGCGCAACGGCCGTCTCACCGAAGCGGAAGCCGACTTCCGCACCGCCATCGAACACATCGAAACCATACGAAGTCACCTCGCCTCCCGGGAAAACCGGGCGGCCTTCGTGCAAGACAAGGTGCTCGTCTACAAAGACTTCGTCACGTTCCTCGAAGCGCAGGGACGGCTCGCCGAAGCGTTCCACTTCACCGAACGGGCCCGGAGCCGCAGCCTGACCGACCTGCTCTTCACGACGCAGCAGGACAACGCGGCCGCCGGTGCCGACGAGACGCTCGAACAATTCATCGAGGCCGAACGGCGGCGCCAGACCATCGCCGGGGCACTCGCCGGCGAGGACCTCGACGACAACCCGGCCCCCGATCCAGCCCGCACCGCCGCACTCATGCGCGCGTACGCCGAAGCCGACTCGCTCTACCGGACCACCCTGCTCCGGCTGCGCACCGACCGGCCGCTCGGTGCCCTGCTCGCACCCTCCCCCCTCACCGCCGGCGAGGCCCGGGCCCTCCTCCGGCCGGACGAGGCCCTCCTCGCCTACCAGCTGCGTACCGCCCCGGAGACGGCAGCCCATGGCACGATCCAGGCCTACGTGCTCACCCGGGACACCCTCTTCTCGGTCACCCTGCCCATCGAGCCGGTCAACCTGAGCGAGTCGATCCGGTTCTTCCGGGATCAGATCACCACCCCCGGAACGGGCGAAGAGGCATTCTGGCGCAACACCGGCCGCCGGCTCTACGAGCACCTCCTGGCACCGCTGCTGGCCCGGCTGCCGGACTCCATCCGGCACCTCCATATCGTCCCGGAAGGCCCGTTGCACTACCTGCCCTTCGCCGCCCTCCCGGATGCGTCGGGGCGCTTCCTGGTCGAGCGGTACACCCTCTCCACCACGCCGTCGGCCAGCGTACTGCAGATCGTGCAGGCCCACAACCCGCACCGGTGGCGTTCGATCCTGATCGTGGCCGACCCGGCGGACAACCTGCCCGGCAGCCGCCGCGAGGCCGCCCGCCTCGCCGCCCTGCCCGGCATCCAGGCGCACTCCCTCGTCGGGGCGGAAGCCACCCACCGCAACGTCCTCGACGAAGCCGGCCGCCACGACGTGCTCCACTTCGCCACACACGGCCGCTTCATGCGGCGCGCACCCGGGCGCTCCCACCTCGAGTTGCACGACGCACCACTGAACGTGGCCGACATCGGGCGCCTGCGCCTGAACGCCTATCTGGTCACCCTCAGCGCCTGCGAGACGGCCCTTGGCAGCGGCCGGCAGGCCGACATCCCTGCCGGCGACGAGTGGATCGGGCTGCACCAGGCCTTCCTGGCGGCCGGTACCCCGACTGTCATGGCCAGCCTGTGGCCCATCGACGACCGCACCAGCAGCCGCTTCATGCCGGCCTTCTACGAGGCCCTGCGTGAAGCGTCCGGTAAAGCCCGTGCCCTGGCCGACGTGCAGCGACGGTTTCTCCGGAATCCGGAAACCCGTCACCCCTTCTACTGGGCGCCCTTCGTCCTCGTCGGAGATCCGCGCTGACGCGGCGTCCGACACGGTCCTGCCCCCCACTCCTTCCCGCCCCCGCCCTTCAACCGCTTAAAAATAAGCGCTCTCGTCCGATATCCCCGGTGAGTTGCCGTGCCTGTGCCCGAGCGGCGCAGCCTGCGGCGCACCCATCCCGGACAAACCCTCTACCAGGACGAGAGCAACCATGAAATCCACTTTCCGCTTCACGCTGCACGGTCTTTTCCGGCACCCCCTTCTCACCCTTGCCCTGTGCTTACTCTCCGGCTTCATCGCCCTCCCGGCCAGCGGGCAGGACGAGCCTCCCATCGAACCCGGCGACGGCGGCTACCAGTCCGTCGTACAGGCGCCCGTCGAGGGCCTGACCCTGCTCCGCCTCCCGGTTCTGACGGTCTCCAACCCACAACCGGGGGACGACGAGCCGCCCCTCGAAAGCGGCGGCGACGAGCCTCCCATCGAACCCGGCGACGGCGGCTACCAGTCGGCGGACCGGGCCGGCGGCTTCGAGACGGGCCTCCTCCGCACAAATACCACCGTACCCGCCGGCTCACCGGGGCTGCTGGGCAACTATCCCAACCCCTTCAACCCGCAGACGACCATCCGCTTCCATCTGGACGAAACCCAACCGGTTCGGCTGGTCGTTTACAACATTCTGGGCCAGCAGGTACGGCTGCTCGTGGAAGGTACGCTGCCGGCCGGCGTACACGAGACCACCCTCCGTGCCGGCGACCTGCCCCCCGGCCTTTACCTGGCCCACCTGGCAACCCCGACCGGCACCTTCGTACAGCGCATGACGCTGGCCAGATAACCGGGCGGCCGGGATATCAGACGGCCCGCACGCCCTCCCTTCTCCACACCAGACCGCCCTTTCCGGGGCGTCGCCTTCCGGCGACGCCCCTTTTGTTTTTGCCGCCCGTATCGTTTCTTTGTCTCATTCTGAAACAGATCTCGATGCACCGTCCTCTATACCGTGCCGCTCACGCCTCCCAGAAGGCCGCTGAAGGCCATTCTGCCCCTCTTTCTCCATACGGGCACGGATGTTGACCTGCGCTTTCCCCCGACGCCAACCGACAAGCCGTGCAGGACAGCATGAAGAACCTTCTCGTTATCCTCTTTCTTTCCCTCATGGTCGCCGGGTCTGTACGAGCACATACCTGCTCCAACCCGAGCACCGCACCCTCCTGGGACAACACGATCATCAACAACGGCGACGGGACCGGCCTCCTCGTCCACGTGCAGGCACCGATGGGGTTTGCCCGGGTTGCCCTCGACCTGGCCTATACCCACAACCTGACCCTCCTCCGCCCGCGCCTGCCGGACGATACCCCCATACCGGGGTTCTCGCCGACCGGCACCACGATCGAGCCCCACGACCCGGCGCTGGGCGAGGGCAACAGCGAATGGACCTACGGGGGCTCGTCGGCTCCGACCGAACTGCGTCTCCCCATTGCGGCGGAGCATGCGGGCTCCTCCCGGGCCGTCGTGCTCCTGATCGACACCTGCGGGCGCTCGCGGGCCTATGACCTGGTCGACGGCCCCCTGCCGGTCGAGCTGGTCTCTTTCGAGGGGATGCTCGACGGCGACGACGCCGTGCTCACCTGGAAGACGGCGGGCGAACTGGCCAACCTGGGCTTCGAGGTCGAACACCACGACGGCTTCGCGTGGCAGGCGCGCGGCTTCGTCGACGGGGCCGGCACCACCACCTTCGCCCGGCAGTACCGCTACGTGGTCCACGACCTGGCCCCGGGCCGGCACCGCTTCCGCCTCAAACAGATCGACGCGGGGGGCGGCTTCCGGTACAGCGCCGAGATCGAACTGGACGTGACGGCGCCGGAGGCGTTCGTGCTGTCGGCGGCGTATCCCAACCCGTTCAACGCACACGCCACCTTCGCGCTGCACGTGCAGCAGACCCAGCACGTGCGCGTGGCCCTCTACGACACGATGGGACGCCTTGTGACCCTCCTCTACGACGGCACCCTGCCCGCCGGCACCCGCCACGCCGTCCGCATCGACGGAAGCAACCTGCCCAGCGGCACCTACTTCTACCGGGCGACGGGGGAAACGTTTGTGGAAGCCCGCCCGGTAACCCTGGCACGATGACCCCCTTCCCCTGAACGCCCGAAGGCCCGGAGGCGATCGCCTCCGGGCCTTCGTCTTTCGTGGAGCTAAGCGGATTCGAACCGCTGACCTCCTGGGTGCGATCCAGGCGCTCTACCAACTGAGCTATAGCCCCGCTTGCGCCGGAATGAACGAGGTGACGCACCCCGCTGTTCCACGCCAGGCCGCGAATATACGACGCCTTCCCGCTCCCCCGCAAAGCCCCGAACCGGCCACGAGAGGCCGCCTCCGGACGCTTCATCCCTTTTTCACCCCGCCCGTCCGTCCCGGCCGGACTCGCCGGGAGCCCCCATGAACAAATATCACCCCGAAGCCGTATTTTCCACGTTGCTTCCTTGTGCACCCCTTCATTCACCCATAGATGAACGAACTCCATGGCAACGCCTGCTGCATCAGATCGCAAACGAGATCCTTTCGGCGCCCGCGACACGTTCGAGACCGGGAACGGAGCGGCCTACCTGTACCGGCTCAGCCGCCTCATCGACCACGGCTACACCGGCATCGACCGGCTGCCTTTCTCCATCAAGGTGCTGCTCGAGGCCGCCCTGCGCAACTGTGACGGGTACCTGGTTTCCGAGGAGGATGTGGCCCGCCTGGCTACGTACGCCCCCCGGCAACCGGCCCGCGTCGAGATTCCGTTCATGCCGGCCCGCGTGCTCCTGCAGGACTTCACCGGCGTGCCGGCCGTCGTCGACCTGGCGGCGATGCGCTCGGCCATGGCCCGGCTCGGCGGAGACCCGGACGAGATCAACCCGCGCGTGCCCGTCCACCTGATCATTGACCACTCGGTGCAGGTGGACGCCTTCGGCACGCCGGCCGCGCTGCAGATCAACGCCGAGAAGGAGTTCGAGCGGAACCGGGAGCGGTACGAGTTTCTGCGCTGGGGCCAGCAAGCCTTCGACAACTTCTCCGTCGTCCCGCCGGCCAGCGGCATCTGCCACCAGGTCAACCTCGAATACGTGGGGCGTGCCGTCTGGTCGAGGCCGGCGGAAGACGGCGTCCCGGTCGCCTATCCGGATTCGCTCGTGGGCACCGACAGCCACACGACCATGATCAACGGCCTCGGTGTCGTCGGCTGGGGCGTGGGCGGCATCGAGGCCGAGGCGGTCATGCTCGGCCAGCCCATCTACATGCTCCTGCCCGAGGTCGTCGGCTTCCGCCTGACGGGGCGCCTGCCCGAGGGCGCCACGGCCACCGACCTGGTCCTCACCGTCACGCAGATCCTCCGCCAGTACGGCGTCGTCGGCAAGTTCGTCGAGTTCTTCGGCCCCGGCGTCAGCACCATGAGCGTGCCGGACCGCGCCACGATCGCCAACATGGCCCCCGAGTACGGGGCCACGATGGGCTTCTTCCCCATCGACGACGAGACGCTGAACTACCTCCGCCGCACCGGCCGCCCGGACGCGCTCGTCGAGCTGGTGGAACGCTACACGAAAGAACAGGGCCTCTTCCGCACCGACGACACCCCCGACCCCGAGTTCATCGACGTGATCGAGCTCGACCTGGGCGACGTCGTCCCCAGCCTCTCCGGCCCGAAGCGCCCCCAGGACCGCATCGACCTGCCGGAGATGAAGCAGGCGTTCCGGACCTCGCTCACGGCGCCGGCCGGCCCGAAAGGCTTCGGCCTTCATGAAGACCGCCTGAAAGCCACCGGCCGCTACAAAGACGACCGGGGCAACGAACTCGACCTCAAGCACGGCGACGTGGTCATCGCCGCCATCACGAGCTGTACGAACACGAGCAACCCGTCCGTGATGATCGGCGCGGGGCTGGTGGCGAAGAAAGCCGTCGAGCGCGGGCTGAAGGTGAAGCCCTACGTCAAGACGTCGATGGCGCCCGGCTCGAAGGTCGTCACGAACTACCTCCACGAAGCCGGCCTGTGGCCCTACCTGGACGCCCTCGGGTTCAACCTGGTCGGCTACGGCTGCACCACCTGCATCGGCAACTCGGGCCCGCTGCCCGAGCCGGTGGCCCGCGCCATCAAGGAGGGCAACCTGATCGTGGCCGGCGTGCTCTCGGGCAACCGCAACTTCGAGGGCCGCATCCACCCGCTCGTGCAGGCCAACTTCCTGGCCTCACCCCCGCTGGTGGTGGCCTATGCCCTGGCCGGCACCGTCGACATCGACCTGACGAACGAGCCCCTGGGCCAGGATGAGGCCGGCAACGACATCTACCTGAAGGACATCTGGCCCACGAGCGAGGAGATCCAGCGGCTCATCAACGAGAGCGTCAAGCCCGAGCAATTCCGCAAGGAATACGAGGGCATCGAAGACTCCAACGAAACCTGGAACAAGATCAAGATCCCGGAGGGCTCCCTCTACGCATGGGACCCCGACTCGACCTACGTGCAGGAGCCGCCCTTCTTCGTCGACCTGACGCCCGAGACACCGCCGATCCACCCGGTGAAGGGCGCCCGCGTGCTCGTCAAGGTGGGCGACTCGACCACGACGGACCACATCTCCCCCGCCGGTTCGATCCCGCCGGACAGCCCCGCCGGCAAGTACCTGCAGAGCCGGGGCGTGCGGATCCTCGACTTCAACTCGTACGGCTCGCGCCGCGGCAACCATGAGGTGATGATGCGGGGCACCTTCGCCAACATCCGCATCAAGAACCAGCTCGTGCCCGGGACCGAGGGCGGCATCACGAAATACCTGCCCACGGGCGAGGTGATGCCCATCTACGACGCCGCGATGAAGTACAAAGAGGACGGCACGCCGCTCGTCGTGCTGGCCGGTAAGGACTACGGCATGGGGTCGAGCCGCGACTGGGCCGCCAAGGGCACGGCGCTGCTGGGCGTGCGGGCCGTCATCGCCGAAAGCTACGAGCGCATCCACCGCTCGAACCTGATCGGCATGGGCGTGCTCCCGCTCCAGTACCGGGACGGGGAAAACGCCGCCTCGCTCGGCCTTGACGGCACCGAAGTCTTCGACATCCCCGTCGACGACGGCGTGCAGCCCGGCCAGGAGATCCCGGTCACGGCCACAAAGGCGGACGGCACGAAGGTCCACTTCACGGCCCTCTGCCGCCTCGACACGCCCGTCGAAGTGGAGTACTACCGCCACGGCGGCATCCTCCATTACGTCCTCCGCGAGTTCCTCAACGCCTCGAAGGTGGAAGCTTGAGACACGGTGCGGGCGGGGCCGGTCCGATACCGCCGGCGCCGTGCTTCGCAGCCATAACCCGGCCCCGGCACGCGGATCGCCGGGTTGCAAAGGCCGCGCGGGTGCCGCCTCAACGCGCCGGGCCGCCCGCCCGCCCCTGAAACGCCAGACCATGACCACCGCCTTCTTCCTCGACCTTTTCCGGTACACGTCCTGGGCCAACGGCCGGATGCTCGATGCCCTCCACACCCTTTCGGCGCGCCCGGAGGCCGGCACGGCACTGGCCGAGGCCTGCCGCCTGTTCGGGCACATGCACCGGGCCGAGCACGTCTGGCTCGGACGGGTCCTCGGCACCGAGGCGGCCCACCGGCCCTTCTGGGTCGACGACGACCTGGCGGCCTGTACGGCCCTGGCGGCGGAGACCCCCTGGCTCGACCACCTCGCCACCCTCTCTGAGGCCGATCTCGGTCGCCCCGTCGCCTACACCAACTCGAAGGGGGAACCGTTCACCAGCACCGTCGCCGAGATCGCCACGCATCTGGTGAACCACCACACGCATCACCGGGCGCAGATCGCCCGTATCCTCCGCACGGCCGGCGTCCCGCCGCCTCCCACGGATTACATCTTCTACGCACGCACCCGCTAGGGGAACCACCCGTTCCCCGTGCGTTCTACCCCTCGGCCGTTTCATCCATCCCCCGAGCCCGTGTCCACACCGGACGCCGCCCTGCGCTACCTCGACCCCATCGTCATCTCGCAACTCAAGAACATGGAGCTGCGGGCACGGCTCATCGTCGAGGGATTCATCACCGGGCTGCACAAAAGCCCCTACCACGGCTTTTCCGTCGAGTTCGCCGAGCACCGGCCCTACAACCCCGGCGACGAGCTGCGGCACGTGGACTGGAAGGTCTACGCCAAGACCGACCGGCACTACGTCAAGCAGTATGAAGAGGAGACGAACCTGCGGCACTACGTCGTGCTGGACACCTCTCCGTCGATGCGCTACCGGCACACGGCCCCGGTGACGAAGCTCGAGTACGGCGCGTACCTGGCCGCCGCCCTGCACTTCCTGATGATCAAGCAGCGGGACGCCTCCGGGCTGATGGCCTTCGACGAACGGATCCATACGCTGCGCCCGCCGAAGAGCACGCCGGGCTACCTGCGCCAGCTCCTGGCCACGCTCCAGCACCTGGCCGACACCCCGCCGGCCGGTCAACGCACCAGCGCCGCCGCCGTCCTCAACGAGGTCGCCGAACGCATCGCCCGCCGCTCGCTCGTGGTCGTCATCACGGACCTGTTCGAAAACATCGCCGCGCACGACGACCTGCTCAAAGCCCTGCGGCACCTGCGCTATCGCGGCCACGAGGTGCTCGTCTTCCACGTCCTCGAGAGCGAGACCGAGCGGCGCTTCCGCTTCCCCGACGTGCCCATGCTCTTTCGCGACCTGGAGACGGGCGAGGAGATCACCCTGCAGCCGGCCCAGCTCCGCGAGAACTACGCCGAGGCCGTGCGCCTCTTCAGCGAGCGCTTCCGCCGCCGCTGCCGCGAGTTCAACGTGGACTTCCTCGAACTCGACACGGCCGAACCCTACAATACGGCCCTGCTCGCCTACCTGAACAAACGCCGCACGCTGCTCTGAACGCGCCGCCCTGAAACCTGACGCCGAGACCGGCGAAGAAGGCCACGACACGTTCCACTGCATCGACTGAATCCTCCACACGAACCCCGAACCACGATGCAAACCCGAATCCTGACCGCCGGAAGCCTGTGGGCGGTCCTGCTGATGCTGATCACCGGCACAGCCTGCGCCCAGGATGCCGACGACGCCCCCCCGGCGACGACCAACCGGACACCGACCGTCTTCGACGCCCCGGCGATCGTGCAGCGCTATCAGGCCACCATCACACCGGAAGACCTGGCGGCCCACCTGTACCTGTTCGCCTCCGACTTCTTCGAGGGGCGGGAGACGACCACGCGCGGGCAGAAGCTGGCCGCCCACTACCTGGCCGCGCAGTACCGCAAGATGGGCCTGGCCCCGAAAGGCACCGTCGCCACCGACGACCCGCTCGCACCGGAAGCCTACTTCCAGCCCTTCACCGTCCACGGCCGGCGGCTGAAGAAGGCCGAACTGGCCGTGAAGGTCGGCGGCGCGACCGTGGCGACGAGCACGTTCGCCCCGCCCGCCTATGATGCCGACGCCTTCCTGTCCTTCGGCGGCGCGCCCGAAGTCAGCGCCGGCGTGGTCTTCGCCGGCTACGGCATCGCCGACGACGGCCTCGGCTACAACGACTACGCCGCCCTCGAGGCGCAGGGCATCGCCTACCAGGATCGCTGGCTCCTGATCCTCCGCGACGAGCCGCTCCGCGACGCGGAGACGAGCCGGCTACCCACCGAAGACGGCAAGCCCTCCGCCTGGACGACCGGCGGCAGCACGAAGCTCCGCTACCTGTTCCGTGCCGGCATGCCGAAAGGCATCCTCATCGTCGGCGACGTCGGCCCCCGCGCCGAGAAGAGCGTGGCCGGCCAGGCCGCCGAGGCCGCCGGACGCACCAGCGTCGGCAGCCTGTCGCTCGAACCCCAGGGCGGCGGTTTCCGCTTCCCTCCCGTCTACATCATCTCCTCCGACCTGGCCGACCGCCTGCTGGCCCCTACCGGCCGCACCGTGGCCGAGGTGAAGGCCGAGATCGATGCCCACCTCGCGCCCGTCGTCTTCGCCGTCGAGGACGTCACCGTCGAGAGCCGGATCGAGCACGAAGCCTTCCAGGCACAGACCGAGAACGTGCTGGCCTTCATCGAAGGCACCGACCCGCTGCTCAAGGACGAGGTGGTGGTCCTCTCCTCGCACTACGACCACGTGGGCATGACCAGCGGCGAGGGCGACACCATCTACAACGGCGCCGACGACGACGGCTCGGGCACCGTCGCCATCCTCGAGATCGCCGAGGCGTTCGCACGCGCACGCGCCGACGGATACGGCCCGCGCCGCTCCATCCTCTTCCTCAACGTCAGCGGCGAGGAAAAGGGACTGCTGGGCTCGGCCTACTACGCCGACGAGGAACCCGTCCTCCCCCTCGAGAAGACGGTGACCAACCTGAACATCGACATGATCGGTCGCCGCGACCCCACCTACCCCGGCAACCAGCCCGACAACTACGTCTACATCATCGGCTCGAACCTGATCTCGCAGGAACTGCACGACCTGAACGCACGGGTGAACGAGGTCACCGGGCTGAAGCTGGACCTGCACGAGCGGTTCAACTCGAAGGACGACCCGAACCAGTTCTACCGCCGCAGCGACCACTGGAACTTCGGCAAGCACAACATCCCGTTCATCTTCTATTTCAACGGCACGCACGAGGACTACCACGGCCTCGACGACGAGCCGGACAAGATCGACTACCCGCAGCTGGCCCGGCGCGCGCAGCTGATCTTCGCCACGGCCTGGCAGGTGGCCAACCAGGACAAACGGCCGGCCGTGAGCGGGAAAGGGTTCAACTGATCCCCTCGCCGGAACGAGCACGAAAACAGCGGGCGCGGTCGTATCTTGCCGCGCCCGCTGTTTCATTTTCCATCTCCCCATCTGCCATGCGTGACCGTATCCTTGCTCTGCAACTTTAGTACGCCATTGGCGTACCGATACCTCCGATGGTATTCATCGAGTCCAGCCGGTTCAGTGACCGACGAAGGCGTTATCTAGATGACGACGCCTTTCGGTCCTTGCAAAATCTCATCTTGATGCATCCCGAACAGGGTCGATTGATCCGTGGGGGGCGCGGCCTGCGCAAGATCCGCTTCGCTCCTTCTGGCCGGGGTAAGAGCGGTGCCTTCCGCGTGATTTACTACCTGGCCGTGGGTGAATCGATAATCTACCTGCTGGACCTCTATTCAAAAAGTGACAAAGACGACCTGACGCCCGATGAGATAAAAGCCCTGGCGGCTCTGATCAAACCATGACGAACTTCGAGAAAGAAACCCCCTTCGAGCGGTTGAAAGCTTCCATCGAGGAGATGAACGCGCACCGCGCCGGCCGGAGCGAACTGCCCCCGGAAAACATTCATTTTGCCGGTGAGCCTGACCCCCGCCAGATACGGGCTCAGATGCAGCTTTCGCAGGAGGACTTCGCGCACGTGCTGGGGATCAGCGTTCGCACGCTGCAGAACTGGGAGCAGGGGCGACGGCGGCCGACCGGTCCGGCCATGAAGCTCCTCCGGATCGCAGAGCGCCACCCCGAACTTTTGCTCGAAATGGCCTGATAAAGTGTAAAAAGAGCGGGCATGATGCCACGATGAGAGCCCGCAACCATCCTCCGGGCAGGGCGTTGATCTAAACATGTGCCATCCGGCAACTGGCAGGCAAAAACGTGACCGAAACAACCATTCTCCAGAAGCTCCGGGCGCTTCCGCCTGATAAACGGCAGGAAGTAATCGACTTCATCGACTTTCTTCTCCAGCGTATCGCACCGCCCGCCTCACAGCGGACCACGTTCTACGGTCTCTGGTCCGACCTGAACGTCGACCTCTCCGCCGACGATCTCGACGCGGCCCGCCGCGACACGTGGAACGATTTCCCCCGTCCCGACCTGCCATGAGCCTCCTGCTCGACACCCACGCGGCGGTCTGGTTTGAATGTTCCGCTGGTTACCCGAGATCACAAAATTCGGCTCTCGGACATTGAAACAGTCTGGTAGGCTGTCAACCGACCTGCTTTTCCCATCCCCCCTGTCATGCGTGACCGTATCCGAGCCCTGGCCGACGAGGTGTTCCCCGAGGTCGTCCGGCTGCGGCGGGCGATCCACCGGAACCCGGAGCTGGCCTTCGAGGAGCACGAGACGGCCCGCCTGGTGGCCGAGACGCTGGCGCCGTTGCCGCTGGAGGTGCAGACGGGCGTGGCCCGCACGGGCGTCGTCGCCACGCTGCGGGGCGGGCGGCCCGGCCCCACGCTGGCCCTCCGCGCCGACATCGACGCGCTGCCCATCCACGAGGAGAACACCTTCGACTTCGCCTCGCAAAACCCGGGCAAGATGCACGCCTGCGGGCACGACGCGCACACGGCCTCGCTCCTGGGCACGGCCATGATCCTGGCCCGCCTGAAAGACGACTTTCCGGGCACGGTGCGCTTCCTCTTTCAGCCGAGCGAGGAGAAGCTGCCGGGTGGCGCGCCGGCAATGATCGAGGCGGGCGTGCTGGCAGCCGGTCCCGGCTACCCCGCCCCCGAAGCCGTCTACGGACAACACGTCCGTCCCGAGTTGCGGGCCGGGCAGATCGGCGTCCGCGCCGGCTGGTTCATGGCCTCCGCCGACGAGCTGTACCTGACGGTGCGGGCCGCGGGCGGCCATGCCGCCGAGCCGCACCGCCTGCCGGGCGACGCCGTCCTCGTGGCCGCCCACCTGGTCGTGGCCCTGCAGAGCGTCATCAGCCGGCACCGCCCGCCCGGCGTGCCGAGCGTCCTCTCCCTCGGCCGCCTCGTGGCCGACGGCGCCACCAACGTCCTCCCCGCCACCGCCCGCCTGGAGGGCACATTCCGCGCGATGGACGAGGCCTGGCGCCTCCGGGCGCACGACCTGATCCGCCGCGTGGCCGTCCACACCGCCGCCGCCCACGGCGCCGAGGTGGACGTGGACCTCGTCGTCGGCTACCCGGCCCTGTACAACGACCCCGCCGCCGCCGCCCGCGTCCGTGACGCCGCCATCGACTACGCCGGCGCCGAAAACGTGGTGGACGTGGAGCCCTGGTACGCCGCCGAGGATTTCGCCTACTACCTCCACCAGGTGCCCGGCTGCTTCTACCTCCTCGGCGTGGGGAATCCGGAGGCCGGCATCACGCACGCGCTCCACACCTCCCGCTTCACCATCGACGAGGAGGCCCTGCGCCTGGGCCCGGGTTTCATGGCCTACCTCGCCTGGCGCCACGCCACCGAAGCCGCCTGAAAAAGCCGTACGTCATGCCTTCCGCACCGTCCCTCTCCCCCGTCGCCGAACAACTCCTTGCCTACCTGCATGACCGGCGGGCGCCGTTCATCGACTTTCTCCAGACCCTCGTTCGTACCGAGTCACCCTCGTTCGAGCCGGCACGGACGCGGGCCGTGCTCGACCTCCTGGCCGAAGCCTTCGGCGCCCTCGCCTTCGACGTGACGCACCTGCCGGGACGCAGAACGGGCGGGCAGCTCTACGCACGCCCTCGCCGCCGCGCCCGCGGCACCGGAGCCCAGCTCCTGCTCGGTCATGCGGACACGGTCTGGCCCGCCGGCACGCTCGACGAGATGCCGTGCACGCTGAAGGACGGCCGCCTCTACGGGCCGGGCGTCTTCGACATGAAGGCCGGCCTGGCGATGATGGTCTTCGCGCTGCGGGCACTTCGCGATCTCGACCGCCAGCCCGCCCTCACGCCGCTGGTCTTCGTCAACACCGATGAAGAGATCGACAGCATCGAGTCGCACCGGCGGATCGAACGACTGGCACGGGTCGTGGACCGCGTGCTGGTGCTCGAGCCGGCGCTGGGCCCTTCCGGCAAGATCAAGACGGCCCGCAAGGGTACCGGTGAGTTCGAGATCATCATCCACGGGCGGGCCGCCCACGCGGGGCTCGCCCCCGAGGAAGGCCGCAGCGCCATCCTGGAGCTCTCGTACGTCATCCAGCAGCTCTTCGCCCTGAACGATCCGGCCTCCGGCGTCACGGTCAATGTGGGAACCGTCGCGGGCGGCCTCCGCACGAACGTCGTCGCGCCCGAATGCCGCCTGACGGTGGACGTGCGCGTCCCCTCCCGGGCGGACGCCGAACGGATCGAACGCCGGATCCGCGGCCTGAAACCCACCACGCCGGATGTCACGCTGGAGATCCGCGGCGGCTTCCACCGCCCGCCCCTCGAACGGACGCCGCGCAACCGGGCGCTCTGGCAGCAGTATCAGGCCCTCGCCCGGGAACTGGGCTGCACGCTCGAAGAAGCCACGGCCGGCGGCGGGTCCGACGGCAACTTCACGAGCCGCTTCACCGCCACGCTCGACGGCCTCGGTGCCGTCGGCGACGGTGCCCACGCCCGCCACGAACACATCGACGTGGACCGCACATTGACGCGCTGTGCCCTCCTGGCCCGCCTCCTCGTCGAGCCTCCGGCCGGCGCCCGTTGAACGTTTGTGCGTTGCACGTTGAACGTTGAACGTGATGCGTTTGAGAACGTAGGACGCGGCTCCGTCCTTCCGCTCGCCTCGACAAAACGTGGAACATAGAACGTGGAACGTTCAACGTGAAACCCGAACCCTCTATGGACTTCCCTCCGTTTCCCGGCTTCCGAGAAGAAGCCTTCGCCTTTCTGCGGGATCTCAAGGCCAACAACCTGCGCGACTGGTTCAAGCCGCGCAAGGAGATCTACGAGGACGAGGTCGTCTGGCCGCTGCGGTGCCTTCTGCTGGACGCTGCCCGCGAGGCGGCCGGGCAGGGCCTGCCGTTGCGGGCCGACCCCCGCCGCTCGATCTTTCGCATCTACCGCGACACCCGCTTCTCGAAGAACAAGGATCCGTACAAGACCCACGCGGGCGGCGTCCTCTCGCGCACGGGCGACCACCGCTCCCCCGGCGTGGTCTACGTGCACGTGGAGCCCGGCGCCTCCTTCCTCGGAGCCGGCTTCTGGCGTCCGGACGCCGCGCTGCTCCGCGCCTGGCGTCACCATATGACCACCGCCCCCGAGGCCTTCCTCGACCTTGCCGCCGACCTCGAAGCCCGGGGTCTGCCCCTCGACAACGGCGTCGAGATGCTCCGGCGGATGCCGCGCGGGTTCGAAGCCCATGCCGATACGGCCCTGGCCCCGTACCTCCGGCGTAAGTCGTTCGTCGTCACCCGCCCCGTGGACGAGGCGGCGCTGGCAACACCGGACTTCACCGCCACGCTGGTCGCCTTCATGGAAGCCACCCTGCCCCTGCTCGCCTTCGGGTGGGCCGCCGAAACGCACCGGCCCCGCGACCGCCGTTGAAGCCCCGGCGAAACCGGAAGCCGCGCGCCCCGCCCGCCGAACTCTTACCCGCCGTCGCCGTTTACCGGGCAGAAGTTCGCCATCCCCTTCGCCCCATGATTCTCCCGATCTACACCTACGGCCAGCCGATCCTGCGTGAGCAGACGGAAGACGTGACCGAGAACTCCGAGGCGCTGCAGCAGCTCATCGACGACATGATCGAGACGATGCACAACGCCGCCGGCATCGGGCTGGCGGCCCCGCAGGTGGGCCGCCGCGAGCGCCTCTTCGTGGCCGACCTCTCCGCCCTGGCCGACGACCTGGCCGAACAGGGCGAGACCGTCCCGGACGGGCCGCAGGTGTTCATCAACCCGGAGATCCTCGAGGAAACGGAAGAGGAGACCGACTTCGAGGAGGGCTGCCTCTCCATCCCCGACCTGCGCGAGGTCGTCTGGCGACCGAAGGGCATCCGCCTGCGGTTCCTCGACCGGAACTTCCGGCCCCGTGAGATGCAGGTCGACGGCATGCTCGCCCGGGTCATCCAGCACGAGTACGACCACCTCGAGGGGATCCTCTTCATCGACCACATCAGCCCGTTCCGGCGGCGCCTGCTCCGGCGACGCCTCCAGGAAATGGCCCGCGGCCAGGTCGAAGCCGACTACCCCATCCTCCCTCCGAACGGATCCGGCGACGCACGCTGACCGGGTAACGGTCGACGTTACACGTTGAACGTTATACGTTGAACGTTGAACGC
Organism: Rhodocaloribacter litoris; assembly: GCF_011682235.2. Lineage (NCBI taxonomy): Bacteria > Pseudomonadati > Rhodothermota > Rhodothermia > Rhodothermales > Rhodothermaceae > Rhodocaloribacter > Rhodocaloribacter litoris. Next base: position 187,831 of record NZ_CP076718.1, read on the forward strand.
ATTCCGGCGTGCGGCGTATCTTTCGGGCACCCTTTCGCTTCGCAGAACCCCCATGCGTGGTTTTCGTCGACACGGCGCCGTCTACTTGCTCGCCCTCTTCATGGCGGGGGCGGTGGTGGCGCCCGTGTTGCACCACGTGGGCCATGCCCTGCACGAGGCGTCCGTGCGGGCGGCCATCGCACGGCAGCTGGACCACGTCCACACGGACGACGAGGTGTTCACGGTCGCGCTGCCGGAGGCGCTCTACGGGCACCCGACCTGCGTCTTCTGCACCCACCCGGTGCCGGCGCTGCTCGCCCCCGGCCCCGCGCCGTTCCTGCTCCCCGCCGCCGCCCCCCGGCTCCTCATCGCCTCCGCCCGGCCCGACGTCCGGCCCGGCGCCGCCCCCTCCATCCGCGCCCCGCCCTTCTCGGCCTGACCCCCGCGCCCGCCTCCGTGGCGGTGCCCTGCCCTACCCGTTCAGGCTTTCATTCACGAGAAGGGAGAACACCATGCTTCGCCTCCTTGTATCCTTCGCCGTATCCCTGCTTTTCCTGGCCCTGCCCGCCCGCGCCCAGACCCTCGAAGGGCGCGTCACCGACGCCGAGACCGGCGCCCCCCTGGCCGGAGCCAACGTCTTCGTCCCCGCCCTGCAGACCGGCACGGCCACCAACGAGGACGGCCGCTACCGGCTCGACCTGGGCCGGACCGGCACCTACCGCATCCTCTTTCGCTTTCTCGGCTTCCAGTCCGAGACCTACACCGTCACCCTGGCCGATGGCGTCACCCGGCTCGACGTGGCCCTGTACCCGACGGCCATCGAGACGGCGCCGATCACCGTGACCGCCAAGGCACAGGCCTCCGATATCCTCTCGACGCCCCAGGCCGTTTCCGTCGTGGAGGGGGCCGAGCTGGCGCGGCTGCGCGGGACCTCGGCCTTCGACGCCCTGGAGGCCACCGCCGGCGTGCGCCTGCTGCGCACGGGCCCCGGCCTCGCCAAGCCCATGGTGCGCGGGCTGACGTCGCAGCGGGTGGTCGTCGTGCAGAACGGCATCCGCCAGGAGGGCCAGCAGTGGGGCGACGAGCACGCGCCCGAGCTGGACGCCTTCGACGTCGAGCGACTGGAGGTGGTCAAGGGGCCGGCGAGCCTGCTCTACGGCTCCGACGCCCTGGGCGGGGTGGTGCACGCGGCCAGCGGCGACCTGTTCGCAGTTCGCCGGCCGCTCGAAGGCACGGTGGGGCTGCAGGCGATGAGCAATACACAACAGGGCGCGGGTCACGCCCGCCTCGGCGGCCGGCAGGGGTCCTATGCCTACGAGGGCACGCTCACGCTGCGCCGCGCGGGCAACTATGAGACGCCGGACGGGGTCGTGCCCAACACCGGCCTCAAAGAGACCAGCGCCGCCCTCCGGCTGGGCCGCACCCTGCCCACCGGCCACCTCGTCGCCGAATACCAGCGCTTCGACGCCAAGCTGGGGCTCTTCGAAGCCGAAGAGCATGAGGGCGAAGCGCATGAGGGCGAAGAAGAGCATCTGGCAGAAGCCGGACGGTACGACATCAACCTGCCCTACCAGTCCGTCGAGCACGACCGGGTGCGCCTGGCCCTCGAACACCGCTTCGACCTGCACCGCTTCGAGTTCGATGCCGCCTGGCAGCAGAACCGGCGGAAGGAGTTCGAGGAGCACCATGACCACGAAGAAGCCGGCGGCAAAACACGCAGCATCCTCACTGGAGAAGCCGACGAACCCGCGCTGTTCCTCCGCCTGAACACCGTCACGGCCGACGCCCGCTTCCACCACCGGCCCATCGGGCGGATGTACGGCACCTTCGGCGTGAGCGGGTTCTTCCAGAAAAACGAGACGCTCGCCGAGGAGACCCTCATCCCCGGCGCCATCACGTGGGACGCCGCCGCGTACGTGACGGAGGAATGGCTGCTCGACCGGCTGACCGTCAGCGCCGGCCTGCGCTACGACCACCGGCGCCTGGAGGTGGAGGACAACGCCGACCTGGGCGTGACGGCGCAAACGCGCACCTACGATGCCCTCTCCGGCGCCGTGGGGCTGGCCTGGCAGCCGGCCACCGGCCTCTCGCTGGCCTTCAACGCGGGACGGGCCTGGCGAGCCCCCGCCCTCATCGAGCTCTTCGGCAACGGCGTCCACGAGGGCACCATCCGCTTCGAGCGCGGCCGCGCCGACCTGGACGTGGAGCAGAGCCTCAGCCTCGACGCCACCGTGCGCTGGCTCACCCGCCACCTCTACGTCGAGGCCACGGGCTACCTCAACCACATCGACGGCTACATCTTCCCCCGCCGCACCGACGCCGTCGATCCCGAGTCCGGCTACTTCATCTACCAGTACGACCAGGCCGACGCCCGCCTCTGGGGGCTGGAACTCCGGGCCGACCTGCACCCGCACCCGCTCGACTTCCTCCACCTCCACCTCTCGGGCGACCTGGCCCGGGCCCGCAACCTCGACACGGACACCTGGCTGCCGTTCACGCCGCCGGCCCGGGTGCGCATCGAGGCCGCGCTGGAACAGGAGGCGGCCGGCCCCTTCCACGACGTCGAGCTGCGCCTGGGACCGGTGCTGGTGGCCCGCCAGGACCGCGTGGATGTGAATGAACTGCCCACGGACGGCTACACCGTCTGGAACCTGTCGCTCGGCGCTGTTGCCGAGGCAGGCGGCGTCACCCTCCGTCCCCTCCTGGCCGTCGACAACCTGTTCGACACCGCCTACCTCGACCACCTGAGCCGCTACCGCCCCTTCGGCGTCCTGGCGCCCGGCCGCAACGTGCGCTTCCAGCTCGGCGTATCGTTCTGACGTGCGACCAAAAACGGGGCGCTCCGGTGGCTTTCGCCGGGGCGCCCCGCTTTTTATCGTCCTTCAGCCACGAAGGCACGAAGACACAACGTGGTCGTCAGCCATGCACCTTTGCCGGCGCCGTCATGGCACACGGGTGGTCAGGGGTTTCATGACGGATCGGAACGGATCTGTTTCGCGCAGACAAGCCGCTAATGAGGCGAGCAACACGAAAAAACGTGCAGTATGAAACCCGAAACGTGCAACCGTTTCGCCCTTATCCGGCCTGCTCCTTGAACCGGTAGCCGATGCCCTTGACCGTCTCGATGTAGGCGCTGCCGAGGCGGGCGCGGATCTTCCGGACGTGCACGTCCACCGTGCGCACCATCAGATCGCTGTTCTCCCACAGGCGTGCCAGCAGTTCCTCCCGTGAGAAGACCCGGCCGGGGTGCGCGGCCAGAAAGTAGAGCAGTTCGAACTGCTGGCGAGGCAAATGCATCGTGATGCGCCGGTCCCCCTGTTTGCGGTAGACGGTGTACCGGCTCCGGTCGATGATCAGATCCTCGACCTCGACGACGTCGGGCGCCCCCGTGAAGCGGGCGATGCTGCGGAGCAGGGCGCGTATCTGCCCGGCGAGCACGGCCGGAGAGACGGACCGCGCGAGCACCAGGTCGGCCCCGGCGTCGAGGGCGCGCAGGCGGTCCTGCTCACGGCCCGGCTCCACCAGGAGCACGAGGAGCAGCGTGCCCCGGCGGTCGTCCGCGCGCAGGCGGCGGCACAGGTCGAGGCCACCGGAACGCGGCGCCCCGGCATCGAGGACGACCAGGTCCGGGGCCGTCGCGGCGAGGAGATCCACCGCCTCTGCACCGTTGCGGGCCACCGTAACGGCAAAGCCCGCCCGTGCGAGGGCATCGCCGTACCGGGCCGCCTCCTCCAGCGCTTCGCCGACGAGCAGCACAGCCGGGACCTGAGCGGAACGTGACGCGCGGGTACGCATGCGCAGGGCCGGGCGCACCGGCTCGCCGTGCGCCGGCGGAGCTGCGGGCAACGCGACAGGGAGCGTAGACATGATCCGTGATCCTCGATCGTTCCTGCCTGTTTCCGCGCGTCTCCACCGGCGCACGGACGCACCGGCATCACCGTCGGGTTACTTGACGAGCATCATCGTCCGGCTGAGGACACCGGCCTCGGTCTGCAGGCGGTACAGGTACAGGCCCGAAGAAAGGCCGGTGGCGTCGAACGTGGCGCGGAAGACGCCGGCGGGCTGCAGGCCCTCGGCCAGCACCGCCACCTCGCGTCCGAGCACGTCATAGACGGCCAGGCGGACAGCCTGCGGGCGGTCGAGCCGGAATTCGATGGTCGTCTGCGGGTTGAACGGGTTGGGGTAGTTCTGTTCGAGCGTCACCCGGCGCGGGACCTCAACGCCCGGCACCGCCTCGATGGCCGTCGACGTGAAGCCGGCCTCGGACACATGCGTCCAGCCCTCGAGCCAGTTTTCTTCGCCAAAGGCCCCGATATAGTCGGTCTGCACGAAGAAGCCGTCGTTCGGGACGGGGAAGGTGCCGCGTGTCCAGGCCGGGCTGCCCGGTGCCGGCCGCGGGTCGAGGCCCCCGTCCCGGCTCCGGCTGATCCCCCGCAACTGCGGATCCTCCACGAAGTTGTCCGCCGCACTCAGCGCCGCCTGCACGAAGTCCTGCTCGAAGACGCCCCCCGTGCCCGGCAGCGCCGATCCGTTGATGTCTCCGAAACCAAACCACAGGTTGTTCCGAAACTCCAGATCCCCCGCCTCCAACCGCGCGCGGCTGTCTTCGCCGCTGGCGAGGTCCTCGATGTTGATCCCCGTACCCGCAAAATCCGTGAAGATCGAGTTGTAGTACTTCCCGCCGGCGTTGTCGCGCAGCTTCACCGCGCGGTCGTTGCTCGTGTTCAGCGACGACGCCCCCGAGCCGATGTAGGTCGCGTTGTAGATCACCGGGATCGCGTAGGGCTGCCCCGTCTCCGGGTCCGTGCCCCCGTCGTGCTCGCCGCCCGAGCCCCCGTCTTCCTCACCCTGGATCAGAAACCAGAACTGGCCCCGGCCCCGGAACCCCTCGTCGTAGTCGAACCCGTCGTCGCCGCAGAAGGCCGCCACCAGGTAGCGCGTGTCCACGGTCCCCCCGAACCACTCGAAGCCGTCGTCCTGGTTGGCGAAGACCTCGACGTACTCGATCGTCGTGCCCCGGCCCACGGCCCCCATCGTCAGCCCGTTGATCTCGTTGTCCGTCCCGAAGATATCGCCCCCGTGCCGGATCGAGACGTAGCGCAAGACGCCCGAGTCGTCCTCGTCGTCGCTGCCCCCGTAGAAGTTGCGCGGGTCCTCCGGCGGCAGCCCCTCGATGGCGTTCTCCCCACCGCCGACGTTGATCGTGGCCCGGCCCAGGATCAGCACCCCGCCCCAGAGGCCCTTGTCCTCCGGCGTCAGGTCGTCCGGCACCGTCACGTCGTCGTCCTCGGCCGTGAAGATGATCGGTGCCTCGGCCGTGCCCTCGGCGAAGAGCTTGCCCCCGCGCGCCACGATCAGCGCCGAGGCCTGGTCCCCCGTCGTCGGGTCGGCCTTGCCCTTGATGACCGTACCCGCCTCGATCGTGAGCGTCTCGCCGTCCTCGACGTAAACGTACCCGTCGAGCAGGTAGGTCTTGTCCGACGTCCAGAGCACATTCCCCACGATGTCCGCATCCGTCACCGTGACGACCTGTTGCGCCCGGGCGGGCAGGATCGTGAGCGCCAGCAGCAGGGCCGGCATCAGATTGTACCGCAACGTGTTCATGATTATCTTTCCGATTACGTGAAAGGGACAGGGTGTGTGGATCGACGCGCTCGCCGTCCGCCACCGAAAGGGCAGTACGGTGCCCGGCCCGCCAGCCGGGAGCGGCCTCGATACCACCGCGTTGTTCCGGTTTGCCTTCGGGCGCGTCCCCGCCAGGATGCGCCCGATTTTTTGTTCAGAGGTACGCGTGGGATGTCGTGCGCTGACGCCCCACGCCGTGTGTTCAGAGGTTGTAGGTAAGGGACAGCTTGTACGTGACCCCGAGCCGGTAGCGCCGCGCCTCGAACCGCCGGCCGTTGTATTCCTGCCCTTCGACGTAGTCGTCGTCGAGCAGGTTGGCGACGGCGAACCGGGCGTCGACGTTGCCGACGAGCCGCTGCTTCACGACCAGGTTGAGGTCGTTGCGGCCGAACTCGAAAATGTTGGGCGTGCCGCCGATGCTCACGCGCGAGAGGCGCTTGCCGAAGCGGTTGAAGGACACGGACACCGACGTGCCCCGTTCGAGGTGGTCGTAGGCGAGAGTCAGGTTGAAGACGTAGGGGGACTGCCCCTGGAACGGCCGCGTCGTGCCGATGTCGAAGCCCTCGGCGAACGCGAGTTCGCGCTCGGGCACGTCCGTCTCGGAGTGGATCAGCGCCAGGTTGGTGCTGACGGTCATGCGCCGGACGACGGGCAGCGCCACGAAGTCGAGCAGCTTGCGCACCTCGAACTCGACGCCCGCCACCCGGGCCCGCGGGACGTTCTGGTACGTCTCCTGGTCGTTGTTCGAGATGACGACGCGCTCGATGGGGTGCTTGAAGTACTTGTAGAAGCCGCTGACGGCGAGCACCTCGCCGGGCCGCATGAACCACTCCCAGCGCACGTCATAGTTGTTGATGAGGGTACGCTGGAGGTCCGGGTTGCCGGCCGTCTGCCGCCCGCCGGCGAAGTCGAAAGCCGAGAACGGGGCCTTCTCCCGGAAGGTGGGCCGGGCCAGCGTGCGCGTGGCCGAGAAGCGGAGGTTCATGTTGTCCTGCAGCGCATAGACCACGTTGAGCGAGGGCAACACGTCGCGGTCGTCGAGCAGCCCCGGCGCCTTCGTCGAGTCCCGGCTGACGATCTCGAACGCGGCGGCTTCGTAGCGGGCCCCGCCGATGAGGCGCAGCCGCCGCGTCACCGTCAGCTCGGCCATGGCATAGGCGGCCGTCACCTCCTGCGTCCCGTCGTAGTTGTTCGCGGCGATGCTGCCGTCGCGGATGGTGTTGCCGAAGACGAACCGCCCGTTGTTCTCCTCCAGGATGCCGATGTTATCCGGGCCGAAGTAGGCGTTGACGTCCCCGTTGAACACGCGAAAGGGGACGCTCCCTTCCACGTAGTCGAACTTACGCTCGCGGAAGGTGCGGTCTTTCTTCAGGTACGCCCCGCCCGTTTTGAGCTTGACCGGTGCGGCCAGGCCCAGGTCCACCGGCAGCTCCACGTTGAGTTGCACCTCACGGTTCTCCTCTTCGAGATCCCGGAAGAGGCGCGTTGGCGGCGTGGCGTTCGACGAGCCGAGCACCAGGTCGTAGACGCGGAACGTGGTGTCCTCGCGTACGACGTCGACGAACTGGTCGAAGAAGAAGCGCAGGTCCGGCTCTTCCTGCCGGGTGCCGGCGACGGAGGCCATCCAGTCGATGCGCACGGGCCGGAGGAAGTGCTCGCCGCGCAGCTGGCCGGAACGCACGCCGCGCTCGGTGTAGCGCAGCACGTACGTCTCGAAGCGGACCGTCTCGGGCGAGTTCTTCGGGAAGGGCCCGACGGCATAGCGGGCCTCGTGGTCGCTCACCTGCGACCGGTACAGGTTGACGCCCACCTGGTGATGCGGGTGCAGCTTGTAGGTCAGGTTCGCCAGCACCCCCCAGTTGACCGACTCGGTGCCCTGCCGGTCGGCCAGGTCGTAGTCGACGAACAGTTCCTCGGCGTTGGGGTCGGTAAGGACGAACTGGGCCACGCGGCCGCCCTCGTAAGCCTTGAAGCCCCGGCTGTATGTGGCGCTGGCCACCACGCCGAGCGCCCGCCCGAAGACCGGCATCTGGGTGCCCAGCGAGGCCGCATAGCTCAGGTCCAGGCCGGAGCGGCGCGGAATGGGCACCATGACCGGGTTGAAGGCGCGGGTGAGCTGGTCGAGCTGCGCCGCCAGGGCCGGGTCGCGCCGGGCCTGCGTGGGCCGCGGGATCGCGAGGCCGGGCGATTGCAACAGTGACGGCAGGGCTCGGAGGCCGTCGTCAAAGCCGAGCCAGTCGGTGTCGCTCCGGGGTCCGGAGAGAAAATCGTCCTTGAGCGAAGCCCGCGTGCTGTAGCCGGTCGTCGTGGTGAGTTGCAGGCCGAAGCGCTCGGGGAAGTCTTTCGTGCGGAGGTTGACGTTGCCGCCGGTGAAGTTACCGGGCTGGTCCGGCGTGAAGGTCTTCGTGGCGACGATGTTGTCGAGCAGGTTGGCCGGGAAGAGGTCGAACTGGGCGGCATTGCGGTCGGGGTCGGCGCTGGGGAGGGTGGCGCCGTTGAGTTGGGCGTTGCCGTAGCGCCCGCCCAGGCCGCGCACGTAGACGTACTTGCCGCCCACCACAGAGGCACCGGTGACGCGGCTCATGGCCTCGGCGGCGTCCCCCGCGCCGGCCTGCGCCATGGCCCGGGCGCTGATGGCATCGCTGACGGCGATGGCTTTCGCGCGGTCCTTGAGCAGCACGGCGTCGTTGTTACGCAGGGCGCGGGCCTCCACCACCACCTCGCCCCCGACCTCCACGGCCTCCTCGACGAGGCTCATATCCACACGGATCACCGCACCCGCCTTCACCTCCACGCCCCCGACGCGTGCATCCCGGAAGCCCAGATACGAAAACACCAGGGTGTACGTCCCCGGTGCCACCCGCTCGATGGTATAGCGCCCATCGAGGTCGGTCGTAGCGCCGGTGGTGGTGCCGTCGAGCACCACGTTGGCCCCGATGAGCGTCTCGCCCGTGCCGGCATCGACCACCACCCCGGTGATCTTGCCGGTTTGCTGTGCCCGTGCGGGCATCACACCCGGCAGCAGGCCCAGAAGCAGCACCCCCAGGCTCCACACCACGCCGGACCCGTTCCGTCGTACCATCGAATCTATCATCAGGTTGGTTCGTCTGCGATGCCGCCGGCCGCGATGAGGCCCGGCAGCGAGCGCAAACTATTCCCCTGATGTTAACCCGGCGTTACGAGCACGTTATCGCTGGTTTAATTCCCGGCCTGCTCTTCCCGCGTCGGTGCTTCCGTCGGGGAGAGGCCGGTCACCCGGCACTGCAACGGCTCATGTGCCCCCCTTCGTAGCAGGACTCCGGCCTCAAGACGGCGGGGGACGCCGTGTTCCGAAGTGCCTTCGTGCCGGGACCGTGTCTTGCCTTCTACCCGCCACGAAGCCTTTCCCGTCCCCCCCGACACACTGGCCATGTGTGTTCATGTTTGCGTCCGCACTGAAAAGCGGTCCTTCGGCCTTCACGGGGTCAGAGCACGATGAGCTCCTTCGGTGCGGTGGTCAGGTTCTCGCAGCCGCCGTCGTGCAGGACGACGATGTCCTCGATGCGCACGCCGAAACGACCGGGCAGGTAGATGCCCGGCTCGATGGTCACGGCCGCACCGGCCGGAAGCGCCTCCTCCGAACGAAACGAAACGGCGGGCCATTCGTGGGTTTGCAGGCCGATACCGTGACCGAGGCTGTGGGGAAAGTATTCCGCATAGCCGGCCGCCGCGATGACGTCCCGGGCGGCTGCATCCAGTTCCCGCGCGATGATGCCGGCCCGGGCCGCCGCCAGGGCCTGACGCTGTGCGGCGCGCACGACGTCGTAGACCCGCCGCGCCTCCTCGCCCGGCTCGCCGACGGCCACCGTCCGCGTCAGATCCGAGGCATACCCGTCCACGACGCCCCCGAAGTCGAGCACGACGAGGTCGCCCGTTTCGATCTTCCGATGCGTCGGACGGGCATGGGGCAGGGCGCCGTTCGGCCCGGCGGCCACGATGGGCTCGAAGGCCATCCGCTCGGCCCCATGCCGGAGATGACGATAGACGATCTCCGCCGCCACCTCGCGTTCGGTCATCCCCGGGCGCAGCAGGTCGAGCAACTCGGAAAAGACGGCTTCCGTGAGGCGCTGGGCCCGGCGGATGCACGCGACCTCTTCCGGCGCTTTCTCCGCCACCAGCCGCACCAGCAGTTGCTCCACCGGGTGCCAGGCAACGTCCGGAAAAAGCGCCCGGAGCCGTGCCTGCCCGGCCAGCGTGACGTGTTCGGCCTGCAGGAGCACCTTTTCTCCCGCCTCGAACAGCCCGGCTTCGGCCGCATAGCCCAGGAGATCGTAGCCCGGCGCGTGCACCGCGGCGTCCCGCACCTCGCGCTCCGCCTGCACGCGGTAGCGCCCGTCGGTGATCAGATGCGCCGCTCCGGGCCGAACGATGAGCACCCCGTTCGAGCCGGTGAAGCCGCACGCCCACCGCACGTCGGGCAGGGACGTGATCAGCGCCGCGCCGGCCTCCTGCCGGGCACACAGGGCACGGATCCGGTCAAGACGGGTGGGCATGGTTTGGGGTTGAGGGAGAGCTTACGAGCGACGAAGTGACGCGGCCCGGAAGGCAGCACGGTGCTCATCCGCCGGGCGGTCATCCACCCGGCTCGTCCTCGTACAGGTCGGCGGGGTCGGCGGCGGCCAGGTCGATGAGGAAGCCGGCGATCCGGTCGGCGACGGCTGCCACGTATCGCCGGCCCTTCTCGGCCGTCGCCCGGGACGGATCGCCGACGCCGGTGTCCACGGTGGCCCGGCTCCACTGGCGCGGGGTCCATGCCCACCCTTCCCGCAGCGCCCGCACGCGGAACGGCCGCGACGCCCCCGAACCGGCCTCGGCGAGGGGTCGCACGAGGGACGGCGCCACGTGCAGCATCACGCTCGTCTCCATCTCCCCGGCGTGATCTCCCGGCTCGTCGAAGAAGCCGGCAGGGTCGACCACCGCGTACCAGTTCAACGTGCAGAGAAAAACGCCGGGAAACTGCGGCTGGAGCTCGCGGATCATCTGACGGAAGTCGTTTCCTCCATGCCCGTTCATGACCACGAGCTTCGGTATGCCCTGGCGGGCGAGGGCGTCGACGACGTCGCGGAGGACGGCGGCCTGCGTGCTCGGGTTCATGTTGATGTCCAGCCGGATGTCAAGCTGGCCGGTGTTGACGCCGAACGGGATGGTCGGCAGCACGACGACCCGGGCTCCGGCCTCCCAGGCCCGGCGGGCCGCCTCGGCGGCAATGTGATCACACTGGATCGTATCCGTTGCGTAGGGCAGGTGATAGTTGTGTGCCTCGGTGGCTCCCCAGGGCAAGACCGCCACCTCGTACGGGGTCTCCCGTACCGTGCGCCAGTTCGTTTCGGCCAGGATGTAAGGTCGCATAGAGATCAGTAGGGGTGTGCGTCTCGGCATACAGGTGTGCCCCCCGCCGCGTACACGCCGAGAACCGGGGCAGGCTGCCCGGGCGATCACGGCACACGGGGCACGTCGCAGCGGAGGAGGGCTCCGGGAATATACTGCCCGGCCACGTGCCGTGCCGCGATGTGGGCGGCATGGGCGGCGGCCTCCTCCACCGCCTGGCCGTCGCGGAGGCGGGCCGTGAGGTAGGCCGCGAAGAAGACGTCGCCGGCCCCGGTGGGGTCGGCCGGACCGTGCACCGGCACGCCGGCGTAGGGCGTGACCTGCCCGGCCCGCTCGAACACCCGTCCCCCCTGCCGGCCCCCGGTGACGACGAGCTCCCGCAGATCGAACCGCTGCATGAGGGCCGGCACGTCGAGGCCGAACGCATCCAGGACCGTTGCGAGCTCGACGGCATCCGCCTTCACGTAGTCGGCACCGGCCAGCGCTGCCGCGATTCGCGGATCGACCTGCCGCTCGACGCGGCCCTTCCGGACGCGGCGCGTGTAGCCCTGCACGTCGAGGCTCTTCGGTGCCTTCGCCGCGGCAACGAGGTGCAGCAGGTCCGCGGCCAGGTCGTCCGGATGCAGGGGACCGAGGTGGATGAGTTCGACCCCGTCGAGGGCGGCGCGGGCGCAGGCCGCCGTCACGGGCGCAGCCGCCGCCGGCATCTCCTGCCGGCGGTCGTCCCCCAGCACGTGGTTCACGAAGCGGGTCGTACGGGGCGACGGGCCGAAAAACACCCGGATGCCGGCGCGTTCCAGCCCCCCGAAGAAGCCCCGATCCGCCGGTGCGATGCGGGCCACCACCCGCACGTCGAGGCCGTGCAGGCGAAACGTGTGGCCGGCATACGTCACCACCCCGCCGGGCCGGACGGTGGCATGCCCGGCCTGCTCCACCCGGTCGATGGTCGCCGATCCGATGACGACGACGTGCTGCATGAGAAACGGGAAGATCCGAGGAACGATGGCCCGCGACGTGCGCAGGACGACGGCAAAATACGGCGATGGAACTTCAGCGTCACACGCGGCTTCTCCGAGCGGTATCTCATCCCCAGCGCCGCCGATGGTTGTCCTGATCGCCGTCCTCCACACCGTGCTCTTTGCCGTCCTGCTCGCCAACCTGGCTCACCTTCGACGGCATCGTACGGTACGTCTCGGACGCGTCACGCGTCCGACTCCCGGCGCCCGGCCGCGCGTCTCGGTCATCATTCCGGCACGAAACGAGGAGGCCAACCTGCGCCGCCTGCTGCCGTCGCTCCTCTCCCAGCGCTACCCTGCCTTCGAGGTGATCGTGTACGACGATGCTTCGGACGACGGCACGCCCGGGGTGCTCCGCTCCTTCGCCGGCGACGAGCGCCTGACCCTGCTCCGGGGCGAAGGCCCACCGCCCGGCTGGGTGGGCAAAGTGTACGCGCTCGAACAGGCCGCCCGGCACGCCCGGGGGGACCGGCTCCTCTTCCTCGATGCCGATGCCGAGCTGACCGACCCCGAAGCCCTGGAACGGCTCGTCGCCCGGTATGAGGCCCTCCCCGGAGACGCCGTGCTCACGGGCCTGACCCACCTCCGGGGCGGCGGGGCCCTTCTGGTGAGCCTCGTGCCCAACGCCATCCTGGCCGGTCTCCCCTGGCCGCTCGCCCGCAGGCTGCGCCGGCCCGTGCTCGGTGCCGTCAACGGGCAGTGCTGGATGATCGACACCGCCACCTACCGGCGCCTCGAACCCCACCGGCACGTCCGGGCCGAGGTGCTCGAAGACGTGATGATCGGGCGCTACCTCCTGGCCCACGGCCGCGTGCCCACCCTGGTGGATGTGCAGGACGAGGTGCGGGTGTACATGTACGCCGGCCTGGCCGAAGCCTGGCGGGGGTTCCGCAAGAACGCCTACCTGATCATGGGCGGTACCCCCTTCCGGTTTCTCGCCACCTTCACCGCGTTCGTCCTCGCCTACGTCGCCGCGCCGTTCGTCTCCCCGTGGTTCCTGCTCTCGGTCTACCTGCTCAAGCGGATCACCGACCGGCAGACCGGATTCCCGCCGTGGGTCTCCCTGCTCGCCCCCCTCTCCTTCACCCTGGGCGCCCTCCTGCAGGCCGACTCTTTCGCCAGCCATCTGATGGGACGGGTCACGTGGAAAGGACGAAACGTCTGACCCCTTTTTTCTGAGAAGCACGAAACGTATTATAGCGGGGGTCCCTCGCCGGTCGAGGGCGCCCCGGGGAACCAGACCACAGCGGACGTGCGATGCGCCCGGGCAGTGCATGCACGCCGGGCTTCCATCCATCGCTTCGCCCGCCGCACCGGGCGTCCCGGATTCCCCCGAACATCGAAGCCGGCTCTCCGGCCTCCGTGCCCCCGTTCGCCCTTCGAAGCCGATGCGTATCTCCCTGATCCTTTCGCTCTTCATGGCGGTCTTTGCTCTCACGAATCCCGACCCCGTGACGATCGACTTCGGCTTCTTCGAAACCACGGGCCCCACAGCCCTCGTCATCCTCGTCACGTTCGTCCTGGGCATCGTGGTAGGCGTCCTGTTCATGCTGCCGGGCCGGATCAAACAGGCCCGGAGGCTGGCCCGGCAGGCCCGGGAACGCGAGAGCGCCGCGCAGGACACCGGCCCGACCTACACCCCGCCGGCACCGCCCCTTCCCTGATTCCCGACGGCCCATGTATAGTTCCTTCCCGGGGATCGGCGCCCTGCACCCCGGCGACCGCGTCGCCGTCATAGCCCCGGGCAGCCCTCCACAGGACGCAACCGCGCTCTCTGCCGGGCTCCAACGTCTGGAATCGGCCGGGTTGTTCGTGGAAGTCGCTCCCAACGTGCAGGCGCGGTACGGATACCTGGCCGGCACGGACGCCACCCGCCTGGACGCCCTGAACGCCTACCTCCGGCGCTCCGACGTGAAGGCGCTTTTCTGCGTGCGCGGGGGCTACGGCGCCCTGCGCCTGCTCCCGGGGCTCGACTACGAAGCCGCCCGGCGCCATCCGAAGCTGCTCGTCGGCTACAGCGACGTCACCGCCCTTCACCTGGCCCTCCACCACCGGGCCGGATGGCGCGGCCTCTCGGGCCCGATGGTGGCCGTCGACTGGGGCATCCTCGACCCCGACAGCGAGCGCCTCTTCTTCGAACTGGCGACCGGCGCCCGGCCCGACCCGCTCCTCGGCCCGGGCGGCGAAGCGCTCGAACCCGTCCGCCCCGGCACGGCCGAAGGCATCCTCCTCGGCGGCAACCTGTCCGTGCTCACCCGGCTCGTGGGCACCCCGTACCTGCCCCCGCTCGACGGTGCGATCCTCTTCCTCGAAGACGTCGGCGAAGCCCCCTACCGCCTCGACGGACTCCTGGCCCACCTCCGCCTCGCCGGCCTGCTCGATCGTCTCGGAGGCGTCGTCCTGGGCGGCTTCACCGAGTGCACCCCTCCTCCGGATCGACCCTCCCTCTCCCTCGAACAGGTCTTCGACGACTACTTCGGGAAAGCTCCTTACCCGGTGGCCCGTGGCCTCGTCTACGGGCACTTCCCTGTCAAAAGCACCGTGCCCGTCGGCGTACGGGCCCGCCTGACGGTCACCGCCACCTCGGCCACGCTCTCGGTGCTCGAACCGGTGGTCGAAGCGTCCCCCTGAGCGGTTCAGCAGGAAAGAATCACCGGCCGGCCATACCCGTCGAGGCGGCTGCGGCTCATCTTCTCCGCCAGCTCCTCGGCGGTGTAGGCCACGATGACACGCGAGAGGCCGAGCCGGGTGGCGCTGAACACCTGCCGGTGGTGCGCCGGGCCGGCGACACAGACCCACGGCTTCCAGCCGGGAGGCACCGGCGCGTCGGGATGCCTGCTTTCAAAGCGCTCCGCCGCCCGCAGCACGGTCGCCCGCTGCTCCGTCGTCCAGTCTCCGGCGAAATGAACCATCGTGCGAAGAAAGTTGCCCCGGGTGATCAAGATGGGCCTGAACGGAATGCCCCGGGGCCATGCACCGCCGGGTGCCACCTTGCATAAAACACCGGGATCGCCCCCGCCTAACCTCCTTCACGACATATTCACAAAAAGAATCCCTTTGCGTTCTTCACACCCTTTTTTTTGATGGTTGGACGGTCCTGTCCTAACATGCGGCACGTTGTGCTCATCGTTGCGAGATCCGCTTTCCATGTCCACCTCCGAACGCATCCGCCTGGCCGTCTTCGCCTCGGGCGGTGGTAGCAACTTCGAAGCCATCGCCGGAGCCGTCGCGCGCGGTGCGCTTCCGCTCGACCTGGCGCTCTGCCTGAGCAACCGGCCGGACGCCGGTGTGCTCGAACGCGCCGTGCACCACGGCGTCCCGACTGCCGTCCTGAGCCCCTCCGACCACCCCAACCCGGACACCTACGTGCAGGCCCTGCTCGACGTCCTCGCCGCGCACCGGGTGAACTTCATCGCGCTGGCGGGCTACATGCGCCTCGTCCCCGCGCCGGTCGTGCAGGCGTTTCGCCACCGGATCCTCAACATTCACCCGGCATTATTGCCGGCCTTCGGCGGCAAAGGGATGTACGGCCGGCGGGTGCACGAAGCCGTCCTGGCCTACGGTGTCCGCTGGACCGGCGCCACGGTGCACCTGGTTGACGAGCAGTACGACACCGGCCCCATCGTCCTGCAGGAACCCGTGCCCGTCCGGCAGGATGACACGCCCGAGACGCTCGCCGCCCGTGTCCTCCAGGTGGAGCACCGCCTCTACCCGCTTGCCCTGAAGCTCTTCGCCGAGGGCCGCGTTTCGGTCGAGGGACGGCGTGTGCTCATCCGGGGATGATCGGTGTCACGTCTCGCGTTCCGGGTTTCGGCGGTTCGCCGGTCCGGGACGCGGTGCCGTCGCCCCGGGCCGGGAGAACGGTTTGCGTTTCGAAGCGAAGGTTTTACCTTACGCCTGCGCCTTTTCACGATCATCCGAACACCGACCATGCCGGAGCACACGCACGACACGTTCCCCTTCGGGCAGGCCATCGCCTGGGAGCCCAACCCACAATGGATCGCCGAGAGCAACCTGAAGCGGTTCATGGACCGCCACGGCATCGCCACGTACGACGAGCTCATGCGCCGCTCGGTGGAGGACATCGGCTGGTTCTGGTCGGCGGTCCTGGCCGACCTGCGCATCGCTTTTTACGAGCCGTATGAGCGGATCGTGGACCTGAGCGAGGGGCCGGCCTTCCCGAAATGGTGTGTGGGCGGCAAGCTGAACATCATCCATAACTGCCTGGACTGGTGGCGCGACACCGACACGTGGCACCGCCCGGCCCTGATCTATGAGGCGGAGGAGGGAACCGTCCGCACCCTGACGTACGCCGAGTTGTACCGCGAGGTGTGCCGGTGTGCCGCGGCCCTCCGGGGGCTCGGCCTGGGCCGGGGCGATGCGGTGGGCCTGTTCATGCCGATGACGCCGGAACTGGTCGTCGCTTTCCTGGCCGTCATAAAGATCGGCGGGATCGTCCTGCCGCTGTTCAGCGGCTACGGGCCGGAGGCGGTGGCGACGCGCCTGAACGACGCCGGCGCGAAGGCGCTCTTCACGTCGGACGGCTTCTTCCGCCGGGGCCAGGCGGTGCCCATGAAGGCCGTCGCCGACGAGGCGCTGCGGGAGGTGCCCGGCGTCCGCCACGTCATCGTGCACCGCCGCGCCGGGCTCGACGCAGTGCCCTGGACCGAGGGCCGCGACCGCTGGTGGGACGAGGTCATGGCCGACCAACCCGACGAGAGCCCGACCGAACGGACCGGCGCCGAGGACGTCCTCATGATCATCTACACGAGTGGCACGACCGGCCGCCCCAAAGGTGCCGTCCACACCCATTGCGGCTTCCCGGTCAAGGCTGCGCAGGA
Organism: Rhodocaloribacter litoris; assembly: GCF_011682235.2. NCBI lineage: Bacteria > Pseudomonadati > Rhodothermota > Rhodothermia > Rhodothermales > Rhodothermaceae > Rhodocaloribacter > Rhodocaloribacter litoris. Next base: position 204,659 of record NZ_CP076718.1, read on the forward strand.
CATGTACCACTGCATGGACCTCAAGCCGGGCGAGGTGATGTGGTGGATGAGCGACATGGGCTGGATGATGGGGCCGTGGCTCGTCTTCGGCACCCTGCTCATCGGCGCCACGATGGTGCTCTACGACGGTGCACCGGACCACCCCGACGTGGACCGGGTCTGGGCCATTGCCGCCCGGCACGGCGTCACGCACCTGGGCCTCTCGCCCGTGCTCGTGCGGGCGCTGAAGCCGCACGGCACCGAGCCGATCCGCCGGCACGACCTCTCGAAGCTCCGGGCCGCCGGCTCCACGGGCAGCCCCTGGGACCCTGAGTCGTGGCGATGGCTCTTCGATAACGTCCTCGAGGGCCGTAAGCCGATCCTCAACTACTCGGGCGGCACCGAGATCTCCGGCGGCATCGTCTGCGGCAACTTCTTCAAGCCCCTCAAGCCCTGCGCCTTCTCCGGCCCGGTGCCCGGCATGGATGCCGACGTGGTCGATGAGCAGGGCCGCCCGGTGCGCGGCGCCGTCGGCGAACTCATCATCCGCCAGCCCTGGATCGGCATGACGCGCGGCTTCTGGAAGGACCCGGAACGCTACCTGGACACCTACTGGCGCCGGTTCGAAAACGTCTGGGTCCACGGCGACTTCGCGGCCATCGACGAAGACGGGCTATGGTACATCCTGGGCCGCAGCGACGACACAATCAAGGTGGCGGGGAAGCGCCTGGGGCCGGCCGAGGTGGAAGCCATCGTGAACGCCCACGAGGCCGTGGCCGAGAGCGCGGCCATCGGCGTGCCCGACCCCGTCAAGGGCGAGGCCGTGGCCGTCTTCGTCGTCCTCAAGCCCGGCTTCGCCCCGGACGAGGCGCTGCGGCAGGCCCTCTCGGACCGTATTGCCGAGGCCCTGGGTAAGCCGCTCCGCCCCCGGGCCGTGCTCTTCACGCGGGCGCTCCCGAAGACGCGCAACGCCAAAGTGATGCGCCGCGTCGTCCGGGCCGCCTACCTGGACCAGGACCCCGGCGACGTCTCCAGCCTGGAGGATCCCACCACCGTGGATGCCATCCGGGAGGCGATCTGACGCCTGCCCCTATGCTTCCTGGAGCGCCGGCGCGGCGAAACGGGTGCCGGTGGTTCCGTCGCCGGTCGCGTGGCCCAGCCCCAGGTCGCGTCGGATGCTGTACTCGGTGGCCTCGGCGGAGAGAAGCACACCCGGCACCCCGGCGCCCGGATGCGTCCCCGCCCCGACGAAGTACAGGTTGGGGATGTCCTCGCTCCGGTTGTGCGGGCGGAAGTAGGCCGTCTGGCTGAGCTTCGGCTCCAGCCCGAAGGCATTGCCCAGGTGTGCGTTGAGTTCGTGCTTGAAGTCTTCCGGCGTGAAGATGCGCATCACTTCGGTGTGCGCCCGCAGCCCCTCCAGGCCCCACGCCTCGAGGAAGTCCAGCACGCGGTCGGCAAACGGTCCGGCCTCCTGCCGCCAGTCGATGCCCGAGGCGAGGTTGGCCACCGGCACGAGCACGTACAGGCTCTCTCCCCCCTCGGGCGCCATCGAGGGATCGGTCTTCGTCGGCGCATGCAGGTACATGCTGAAGTCGTCCGGCAGCACCTTGCGGTCGAAGATGTCGCGCAGGAGTTCTTTGTACCGCTTCGTGAGGATGAGCGTATGGTGCTCCAGCTGCGGGTACTTTTTCCGCACGCCGAGGTAGAGCAGGAAGCAGCTCATCGTATAGTCCATCTTCTCCACCCGCCGGTCCGTCCACTTCCTCCGGTGCTCCGGCGCGATGAGATGGCGGTAGGTGTGCGCCACGTCGGCGTTGCTGACCACCAGGTCGGCCGGGAAGAAGGTGCCGCCGGCCACGACGCCCGTCGCGCGCCCGCCCTCGACGCGGATCTCCGACACCTCCGTGCCGGTGTGCACCACGCCGCCCTGCTCACGGAACAGCCGCTCGAACGCCTTCACCACCTCGTACATCCCGCCCTTCGTAAACCACACCCCCTGCTCCCGCTCCAGGTACGGAATCATGATGTAGACCGACGGCGAACGGAACGGGTTGCCCCCGATGAACAGCGGGTGGAAGCTGAAGAGGAAGTGGTGGCGGAAGTCTTTGAAATACCGCCGCGCGAACGTCGCCACGGGCAGGAACGCCTTCAGTTTGATGGCCCGCGGCGCAAAATCGAGCATCGAGCGCACCGTGTCGAACGGGCGGGCGCCGAGCCGGTCGGTGATGACGGCCTCGTAGACGGGCCGCACCGCCTCCATGAAGGCGTCGTATCGCTCGGCGTCCTCTTCGTTGAACCGGCACATCTGCGCCTTCATCCGCTCCGGGTCGCCCGTATAGTCGATCCACGTGCCGTCGTGGAAGAACACGCGGTAATACGGGTCGAGGGGGATCAGGTCGAGGTAGTCGGCGCGGGAGCGGCCGGCGGCCCGGAAAACGTCCTCGATGATGTCGGGCGCCGTGATCAGGCTCGGCCCCATGTCGAAGACGTAGCCCTTCTCGATGAACTGATAGGCCCGGCCGCCCACCTGAGGGCGCTTTTCGAGCAGGGTGACCTGCATCCCGAGGGCCTGCAGGCGGTTGGCGACGGCCAGCCCGCCGAAGCCACTGCCAATGACGACGACGCGGCGAGGGGTGGCGGTTTGCGTGGTAGGGTTCATGGTGTCAGAGGGTGGTTTCGTCGATGTCGGGGCGAAGGGCGGCGAGGGCCTGCTGGGTCGCAGCCGGCAGCCGGCCGGTATCGAGCAGGAAGGTGATCATGAGGCGGTAGAGGGTGGGCGGATAGGCGTCGCGGGCCGCCGGTAGCAGCCGGCCCAGCGCAGCGATGTCCTGTGACACCGTCTCCGAGCGGCCGAACAGGCCGGGCAGGTAATAGCAACTCAGGAGCCGGAGGAAGCGGATCTCGGCGTCGTCGGGATGTTCCTCGACGAGGGCATCGAGCACGGGAAGGCCGCGTTGCACGTGCCGGTACTTGTCGAACGGCCAGAAGGCGTGTTTGGCCTTCATGACCTCGAAGGCGGCTCCGTACGCACGTACGACCGGCTCCGCGTCCGCCCCCTGCGTGGCGATCAGCGCCTCGGCCCGATCGATGTAGTCTTCTTCGTCGGCCGAGGCCAGGTAGTAGTCCCGGAGCGTATCCACCACAGGGCGATGGGTCATGGCGGTCCTCGGATGGGGTCGGCTGGTCAGCAGCGTTTCCGGTGGTACGGGCTCGGCCGGGTGGTCCACCACCGGCTGGGCGGCCAGGGTCGACGGCCCCAGGAGCAGCAGGACGAGCAGGTGAAGCGGCCGGAAGCGGCCGGACGAGCCGCCCGGGGTGGGGGCCTCCTCGCCCAGGGCGGGCGAGAACGACGACGGGCCCGAGCAGGCTTTCGGGTGGTGCCGCTGATGCCACCGCCTCCGGGCCAGACGGAACAGTGCGCGGGCGGCCAGCCCGCATTTTTCCGCCGTCGTGGTGCGCGCCCGCTGTGTGAGGTTGTCGTAGCCGTTGGCGCGGATGCGGCGGTGGATGCCGCGGTACACGTCGGCCGCCACGGCCACGGCGCGGCCGAAGCCGCCGGGCAGGTGCGGGATGGCTTCCCAGGCACGGGCATACCGGGCGTCGGCTTCGGCCATGAGCGCGTCCACGAGCTTCCGGTAGGCCGGCGTCACGCGGCCCTGTGCCTGCATCCGACGGAGGTCGTCCACCGAAAGGCCGTGTGCGGCCAGGCACTCGGCGGGGAGGTAGACCCGCCCGGTGCGCAGGTCCTCCCCCACGTCGCGCAGAATGTTGGTCAGTTGCAGCGCCTGCCCCAGGGCGATGGCCCGCTCCAGCCGCCACACATCGCGCACGCCGAGCAGGTGGCAGATCCACAGACCGACGACCGAGGCGACCCGGTAGCCATACGTCCAGAGTTCGTCCATCGTCCGCAGGCGCACCGGCCCCAGGTCGGAGGCCACGCCATCGATAAGGGTCTGTATGACGTCGAACGGTACGCGGAACCGCGCCGAGTCGTGCATGAGCGCATCGAGCCAGCCGATGCCGGTGGGCGTGCCCTCGTAGGCGCCCCGCACGAGGGTCTGCCAGGTCGTGAGGCGGGCGCGCAGATCCCCCTCACAGCGTCCCTCCGGCACGTCCACGAGGTCGTCCGTGAACCGGCAGAACGCATACACACGCGTCACACGCTTCCGGTCGGGCGGGTCGAACCAGCGCGCCGCGAAGGAGAACGAGCGCGAGTTGTCGGCAAAGAACGCGTCGATGTCGACGGGCACGCACCGGGCAATCTCCTGCACGAGGGCCTGCGTTGCCGGGTCGGGCGTGCGGGCGTCCGGGGTCGGCTCCTCGGCGCCCGGGCGGGTGGCACGCCCCCGGACGCGCCAGGCGACCAGGCCCAGCCCCGCTCCCACGGCGGCCGCCGTGTATCCGACCGCATCCCAGAGCCCGTTTGCGATCACCATGCCCAGCGGCATGGCGAGCACGAGCAGGTAGTAGACCGTCAGCCACCGGCGCGAGAGACGATCCGCCCAGTCCCCGGCGCCGAGCGCCTCGAACAGGCCCATCAGCGCCAGGCCCGTCACGAACCACCCCAGCAGGTTGACGAGCGGCATGCCGTAGTACGGCCCGGCCTCGCCCCACACCCAGTACGTCGTCAGGTAGCTCATCGCCGGGTCGAGGGCCAGGTCCCAGGCCGTGAGGAGGAACGCCCCGAGCAGGAGCCGCCCGGCCAGGCGGCCGGGGTACGCCGCACGGGCCAGCACGTAGGCCGGCAGTGCCATCGTGAACCAGCTCAGCGGGATCAGCCAGGGCACCCGCCCGAACCACTTCGGCCCCAGCAGGTCGGTGTACCCGTACGGCCCGAACGGCACCCCGTACCCCGTGCCGATGAACTCGCTCAGGAAACTGACCGCATACACGGCGGCGAACACGCCCAGCCACCGGACGCCTGCCATCCGCCCGAGGTACCACCCCAGCACGAAGCCGGTGAGCCAGACATGCGTCTGGGCGAAGAACCGGAACGCGACGCCATAGAACGCGACGAGCGAAGGCGCGAACTCGCCGATCCGGGCCAGGTTGGCCGGGCCATGCGGCGGCAGCGTGAAGAGCACGTACCCGGCCAGGGCCACGAACGTGTACCCCCCCAGCAGAATCAGAGGCCAGCGGCGCATGTTCGGGGAAGCAGCAAGGGGAGATCGGAGAGGGCGCATGCGAGGGCTTTCGGGGGAATTCAAACGTGGACGAGCTGATCGAGCCAGTCCGAGAACGCCAGCATCGAATCGAAGGCGCGTACTTCGGGGAAGGGGGTCTCGGGAAGCTCCGGGGACAGGCCGCCGAGCAGGCGTCCGCCCAGCACAAGCCGGCAGGGATGGGAGGGCTCGTACAGGCGCGCCAGGGTGCGGACGTGCGCCAGGGCCTCGGCCGGGCCGTGCGGCGGGGTCATGGCGATGGCGATGAGCGAGGCCTCATGCCGTACCTGCTGGATCACGAAGTCCTCGACGGGTACGTTGGCGCCCAGGTAGATCACCTTCCACCCGCGCTCGCCCAGGAGGAAGCGGGCCATGAGCGCCCCCATCTCGTGGTCGTCGCCCGGCGCGCAGCCCACGATGGCCGTCCCGGCAGCCTCGTTCGTGGTCTGCCCCGGCGCTCGACGTACCCGGCGGGAGATGTAGGCCATGAGCAGGGCATCCCGCAGGGCCTGCGTCATGCGGTGCTCGTCGCCCACCGTGAGCACGCCGTCCGCCCACGAAGCGCCAACGCGGTGCATGACGGGCCCCAGGAGCTCATCGAACACCTGCTCCGGCGCAAAGCCCATCTCCAGAAGAAAGAGCAACAGCCGCTCTGGCCGCTCGCGCTCGGAGAGTTCGAGCCAGCCGTACAGCAGCCCTACGAGCCGACCGAACCCTTCCCCCCGGCGAGCCGCTTCGATGCCTTCCCACACGGCGGCCTCGTCGGGTGCGAAGTCGAGCAGGGCACAGGGCTGGTTTTCGGTTCGGGCAAACCGAAGGAGTTCGTGGAGGCGGATGCGCCGGTGCCCCCCTTCCGTCTGTTCGCATGCGAGCAACCCCGCGTTGCACCAGCGCTTCACCGAGGAGGCATGGATGCCGAGCAGTTCGGCGGCCTGGCGTGTCGTCAGAAGAAAATCGCCCATTTTTCCCACCTGGACTTTTTGACTTTCTAGCTATGCGATGAAACCCCCTTCCGATACGTTCATATCGGACCCCCGTCCATACTTGCCATCACCGAACGTGTTTCATTTTCCGCCATGACTCCTTCCTCCTCCCTGGTCTATCTCCTTCTCGGCGCTACCGGCGGCATCGGCACGGCGCTGGCCGAGCGCCTCGCCGGAGACGGCGCCCGTCTGGCCCTGGCGGCTCGCTCCCGTGACCGGCTCGACGCACTGGCCCGGCGCACCGGCGGCCTCGTCCTCCCCACCGACGCCACCGCGTACGAACAGGTCGAGGCGTGCGTACAGGCGACGCTCGACCACCACGGCCGCCTCGACGGGATCGTCAACCTCGTCGGCTCGATCCTGCTCAAGCCGGCTCACCTGACCTCACTCGACGAATGGCGCCGCACGCTGGCGCTCAACCTGGATACGGCGTTCTTCACCGTCAAAGCGGCGGCCCGCCCCCTGATGAAGCAGGGCGGCAGCATCGTGCTGATGGCCTCGGCCGTGGCGCTGACCGGCCTGCACAACCACGAGGCCATCGCAGCGGCGAAGGGCGGCGTGGTGGCGCTGGCCCGCTCGGCGGCGGCCACCTATGCCCGTCGCAGCGTGCGCGTCAACGTGGTGGCGCCGGGGCTGGTACGCACGCCGCTGACGGAGCGGCTGACGGCCAACGAAGCGTCGGAGAAAGCCTCGCTGGCGATGCACGCCCTGGGCCGCCTCGGCGAGCCGGAGGACGTGGCCGAGATGATCGCCTTTCTACTGGACGACCGGCGGAGCGGCTGGATCACCGGCCAGGTCTTCGGCGTCGATGGAGGACTCGCCCGCGTACGCCCCGCCTGACCGCCATGAACGCTCCCCGTCGCATCATCGTCACCGGCGCCACCGGCTATGTGGGTGGCCGCCTGGCTCCCCTCCTGCTGGAAGACGGCCACACCGTCCGCTGCATGGTCCGCGATCCGGATCGCCTGGCCGGCCGTCCCTGGGCCGACCGCGTCGAGATCGTCCGCGGCGACGTGCTCGACCCCGACACGCTGCCCGAGGCGCTCGAAGGCATCGACACCGCGTATTATCTCATCCACTCGCTCCACGCGGGGGAGGCGTCGTTTGCCGAGCGGGACCGGCAGGGCGCCCGTAACTTCGGCGCGGCGGCCCGGGCGGCCGGCGTGCGCCATATCATCTACCTGGGCGGCATCGCACCGCGCACGGACCGTCCCTCCCCCCATCTGCAAAGCCGCCTGGAGACGGGCGACTGCCTGCGCGAGAGCGGCGTCACGGTGACGGAGCTGCGGGCCGGCGTCATCATCGGCTCGGGTAGCCTCTCCTTCGAGCTGATCCGCTACCTGACCGAGCGCGTGCCCGTGATGATCTGCCCGCGCTGGGTGACCACGCGCACCCAGCCCATCGCCATCCGCAACGTCCTCGACTACCTCCGGGCCACGCCGGCCAACGACGCCGCCCACGGACGGATCATCGACATCGGCAGCCCGGACGTGCTCACGTACGAGGACATGTTCCGGCTGTACGCGAAGGTGCGGGGGCTGCGCCGCCTGATCGTCAAGGTGCCGGTCCTAACGCCCCGCCTCTCGTCGTACTGGATCGGCCTCGTGACACCCCTCCCCGCGCATGTCGGCCGCCTCCTCATCGACGGCCTGAAGAACGAGGTCGTCTGCCACGACGACACGGCCCGGCGGCTGTACGACGTCGAGCCGATGGGCGTGGAAGAGGCCATGCGCCGGGCGCTGGACCGCTCGCAGAGCCACGCCGTCGAGACGACCTGGTTCGGCGCCTTCTCGGCGAGTGGGAAGGGCGGGGAGCCGCCCGGGCTGGCGCAGGTCGAGGGGATGATCGTCGAGCGCCGGGTGGCCCGCACGACGGCCCGGCCCGAGGCCGTCTTCGACGTAATCCGCCGCCTCGGCGGGGACACGGGCTGGCTCTATGCCAACGCGCTGTGGAAGCTCCGGGGGCTGCTCGACGCGCTCGTGGGCGGCGTCGGCTTCCGGCGGGGCCGCCGCCATCCGGTGGAACTGCACGTGGGCGAGGCGGTGGACTTCTGGCGGGTCGAGGCCGTGGAGCCGGGCCGGCTGCTGCGCCTGCGGGCCGAGATGCGGGTGCCCGGGCGCGCCTGGCTTCAGTTCGAGGTGTGTCCGGAAGGAACGGGCAGCCGCGTCGAGCAGACCGCCTTCTTCGAACCGCACGGGCTGAGCGGTTTGCTGTACTGGTATGTCCTCTATCCGGCCCACCGGATCATCTTCCGGGGCATGATCCGCGCCCTGGTACGCCGCGCCGAGGCGAACGCCACCACACCCCGTACCGCCGAAGCGGAAGCCTAACCGCCGGTAACGGAACCTTTCCCCCACCCGACGTAGGCACAGGCAACCGCCGGCGCGTTTCTTGCGGCCTCGCGCCGGTATCGTCTCCCCTCATCCATCCCTCCGCCCGATGCGACTCCTCCTCGGCCTCACCCTCCTGGGCGCCACGCTCCTCCTGGCCGTGCCCGCCCACGCGCAGATCCCCACCGCCACGCTCACCGGCACCGTCGTCGACTCGACCTCCGGCGCTCCCCTGCCCGGCGCCAACGTGTTCATCGCTGGCTCCATGATCGGGACGACCACCGACGGCGAGGGCCGCTACCGGCTCGAGCGTGTCCCCCTCGGCGCCCACCGCCTCTATGTCTCCATGGTCGGCTTCGAGCCCCGTTTCCGCGACCTCAACCTGCGCGAGGCCCGCATCTACCCGATCGACTTCGCCCTGCCCGAAGCGATCATCGAGCTCGACGAGGTGACCGTGGAAGCCAAAGGCGACAAGAACTGGAAACGCCGGCTCGAACGCTTCACGAAGCTCTTCATCGGCGAGACGCCCAACGCCGCCGAGACGAAGATCGTCAACCCGGAGGTGCTCGACTTCCGCGAGACGCTGGGCCATCTGGAGGCCTATGCGGCCGAGCCGCTCATCATCGAGAACCGCGCCCTCGGCTACCGCATCCACTATTTCCTGAAGGAGTTCGTCGGCGAGCCGACGCGCACCCGCTACGACGGCGAGCCGCTCTTCGAGGAGATGACGCCGCGCGACGCCGAGGAAGCCGCGCGGTGGGAGCAGAAGCGGCGGGAGGCGTTCATGGGCTCGTTCCGCCACTTCATGCTGGCCCTGCTGGCCGGGCGCACCGAGAAGCAGGGCTTCCAGGTCTACAGCCGCCCCACCATGGGCGAGCAGCAGCGCGCCGTCCCGGCCGGCGGCGGCAGCCTCCTGCGCGGCCGCGAGCGTTTCCCCGTCGACCCCGCCACCCTCCTCAAACCCGGCGAGATCCCGTCGGAGAAGATCCTGGACTTCCAGGGGTTTCTCGAGATCATCTTCATGGGCGAGAAGGAGGACCCGGCCTACCTCGAATGGTCCCGCCAGCCGGGCCTGGGCCGCAAGCCGGGCTTTCAGACCTCCTGGATCAACCTGGAGCGCGGCCCGGTGGTGGTCGACTACAAGGGCGACGTCGTCGATCCGTACGGTGTCACGTTCTACGGCTACTGGGCCTTCGAGCGCGTGGCCGACGAAGTCCCCAAGGAATACCGCCCGGGCCGTTGAACGTTGCACGTTGAACGCTGCACGTTGAACGTTCTTGACCCGTCCTCCACGTGCAACGATCAACCGGGAACGGGCAACGTGCAACCGGGAACGCGCAACGATAAACCTGGAACGTGCAACGATCAACCGGGAACGCCTACGTCTTCCACGCGAAGCAGCGGAGCGTGAGGCCGTGGCCTTCGACGGCCAGGGCGGCGGCGTAGCCGGGGCCGGGGTCGAGGGCGTGCAGGGACCAGCGGGCCGCGTCGGGCGGGTTCCAGGCCGTCGAGAGGAGCGCCGGCGGGGCTCCCGGCGCCAGCGACACGCAGAAGCGGTCGAGCCCCAGCGCCAGGCCCTGCCCGGTGGCCTTCATGTACGCCTCCTTGCGCGTCCAGGCGTTGAAGAAGCCCGCCACCCGCTCCCCGGGCGGCAGGGCGCGGAAGGCAGCCACCTCCTCCGGCGCGAAAAACCGTGCGGCGATGTCCTCGGCGGCGCGGCGGGGGTCGCACCGCTCGACGTCCACACCCACCTCGCGCCCGCACGCCACGGCAACGAGGGCCAGCTCGTGCGAATGCGAGACGTTGAAGCGCAGCGGCGTCCCATCCGGCGCGGCCAGCGCAGGCTTGCCCCGGGGACCGTAGTTGAAGCGTAGCACGGCCGGGTCACACCCCAGGTAGCGGCCCAGCAGGTGCCGCAGCACCCCGCGCGCCGTGACGAACCGGTGGCGATGCACGTCATAGACGAACCGGTCCGCCCGCGCCCGCTCGTCCGGCGACAGCACCCGGGCCAGCGCCGGAGGCGGCACCCCGGCCAGCGACACACGCCAGACGTGCACCTCGCCCGGGTCGAGGCCCACGTCCGCGGGTGGGATCTGCCAGGCGGTCTCGGACATATGCAGGGAAGGTTCGTCTTGCGAAGCGCTGCGGCGAGAATCATGTACTCGAAAAGACGCCATGCGTTCGCCGTCCTCTCTCGCGCCCCCGCGCCGTCCCGGCACGTCATGCCGTTCCGTGCCCTCCTGCCGGCCCTGTCCCTGTGCCTGGCGGTCGCGTACCGCGTGCCGGCCCAGCCGGCGCCGGCCGTGTTCACCGGCACCGTCGTTGACGCCGAGACGGGTGTGCCGCTACCGGGCGCCCACGTCTTCATCGCCGGCTCCATGATCGGCACCACCACCGACAACGAAGGCCGCTACCGGCTCGAGCGCGTTCCCCCCGGTGCCCACCGGCTCTACGTCTCCATGGTCGGTTTCGAGCCCGCCTTCGCAGACACGCTGGTGACGGCCAGGCAAACCCTCACGTTCGATGCCCGCCTCGTGCCTGCCGTCATCGAGCTGGGTGAGATCCGGGTGGAAGCCCGGGCCGACAAAAAATGGCAGAAACGGCTGAAACAGTTCATCCGGCAGTTCATCGGCGAGACGCCCAACGCCGCCGAGACGGAGATCCTCAACCCCGAGGTGCTCGACTTCGACGGCAACTGGTGGGGCAAGCTCGAAGCCCGGGCCGCTGCCCCCCTTCTGATCGAGAACCGGGCCCTGGGCTACCGCATCCGCTATTTCCTGAAGGAGTTCGTCTCCACCGGCGTCACGATCAAGTACGACGGCGAGCCGCTTTTCGAGGAGATGCCCCCCCGCGACGCCGCCGAAGCCGAGCGATGGCGCGAAAACCGTCGCCGGGCCTTTTTCGGCTCGTTCCGCCACTTCATGCTGGCCGCCCTGGGCGACAGCACCCGCACGGCCGGCTTTGTCACCTACCGCCTCCCTTCCCTCGACAGCCCGGAACGCCACCGCCTGCGCTTTCCCGTCACCATGTCGGACGTGCTCAAGGACGGCCCCACGGAGGAAACCCGCACCCTGAAGTTCTTCGGCTACATCGAAGTGCATTATCTCGGGGAAGAAGAGGAGGAAGCCTTCCTCCGGTGGGAGCGCAGCTATTACCGGCGCACACCCGGGCCGCAGCGCTCGTGGATCCGCCTCACCGACGGCCCCACCGCCGTCGATCCCACGGGCACCATCGTCGATCCCTACGGCGTGACCGTCTACGGCTACTTCGCCTTCGAGCGCGTGGCCGACGAACTGCCCAAAGAGTACCGGCCCGACTGAGCGCAGCGATTTGAAATCCGGGAGCACTTTCGTATCGTGAAGAAGGGTTGCACGTTGGCGCGTTGAACGCTTTGACCCAACGTGACCCCCGGAACCTGGAACGAAGCATCCGCCCGCGCCATGGAAACGCCCGTCGCCGAACGCCTCCCGCTGGAAACGACCGGCCTCAGACCCACCTATCGTTTCGACCTCCGCACCGGCCCGCCGGACGTCTTCGTCGACGCCTCCGAGACGGACTGGCGCCACCTCACCTGGAAGGACGTCGGACGGCCCTACCTCGTCGAGAACTACTCGAAGCGCCGGCGCGCGTGGGAGCAGGAGCAGGGCCGCGAGATGCCGGTGCCCGTGCAATGGAAGTTCTTCAACAAGCACTTCCACCAGCTCTTCATGACCGACCTCGACGAGGCGCCCGCCGAAGCGCGCCAGCGGCTGCAACGCCATCTGGCCGGCCTGAACCTGCACGGGGCCGCCGAGGTGCTCAAGGAACTCGCCCGGATGAAGATCTGGAACAAGGTCCACCGGGTGGAGGACGCCGTCTGGGATCCGCGCGGCAAGCGGGCCCTCTTCGAAGGCCTCGACGTCAAACGACCCCGCATCCTGTTCCTCGGTGCCGCCGAGGGCTACGAGGCCATGCAGCTCCTGGCCCTCTACCCCGGCGGCCATGCCGTCCTCGTCGACTACGACGACTTCTGCCGCACGGACCGCTACGGCCACTTCCCCGAAGCCTATCCGTTCCTCGGTCGAAACCCGGCCACCGGCCAGTGGGACGTCTACCACAAGGAGGACTTCCACATCGACTACGTGGTCGAAGACATCCGTAACCTGAAGTACGGCAGGGAGTTCGACATCGTCCTCTCGGTCGGCCTGATCGAGCACTTCCCGGACGAGCACAAGCCGCTGGTGTTCGACTTCCACCGGCGTTTCCTCAAGCCGGGCGGCTATGCCATCATGACCACCCCCCGCCGCCAGCTCCGCTCCCGCCTGTTCTACCTGGCCATGGGCGAGCTCATGAATTTCGGCTACCGGGAGTTGATGGACGTGCGCCAGATGGGCCTCTATGCCTATGAGAACGGCTTCGAGATCCTCCGGGCCGGGCACATCAAGGCCCACAACGGCATCATCGCCCGGGCACGATGAGCATTGAACGTTGAGCGTTGAGCGTTCAACGCATCGCCTCACAGGGCTTCGCCCCGGCGCCAGCGCCGGACGAGGTCGATCCAGGCCTGGTGGTAGGACGGGTCGCGCAGGAGCACATAGTTGACGAAGCGCCCGTCGCTGCCGTAGACGCGCACGCGCTCGAACGTGTAGGTGTGCTCGTCCGGCAGGCCGTAGCCGTAATACCAGACCTCGGCGTCGAAGCGTCGGTCCACATAGGCGGGCGGGCCGAGCAGGATGAAGACCATGCCGCGGTCCGTCTTCCACCCTTCCTTGAACGTGGTGTAGCGCAGGTTGGCCTCCTCGACGCGGCCATAGTAGCGGGCGAGGACGTCGGCGGCACGGCGGCGATCCGGCATGAGGCGCCCCCAGAAGGCGTCGAAGCGGCGTCGCCGTTCCGCCGGGTCGCCGGCCCCGGCCAGCGCCTCCATCTCGTCCGGGTAGGCGATGTAGGTGAGGGCGGCCACCATGGCTTCGAGGGTGGTGATGCGGGGAAAGTCCGGCGGGCGCACGACCAGATCCCGGACGCGGCGCAGAGCGTTCCGGCCCGCCGCCGGGGTGTCCGGCCGCGCTTCGACCTCGACCCGGTAGAGGCCGGGTTCGAGCGGCGGGAGCGAGAAGAGTACTTCCAGGCCCGAGGCCGGCGGTTGGACGCGCCGGCGGGTGACCTGCAGCGTGTCGGCCTCGTCGTAGCGCACGCCCTGGTAGGCCAGCGCCCCGCGCATGACCGGCAGCGCATAGGGCGGCGCAGCGACCGACGTGTCGGCCCGCAGCCGGAGCAACCGCATTGCCAGTGCCACCGCACCGGGCGCCTCCTCCCCGGGGCCGTAGAGCAGCACGCGGGCACGCAGCGAGTCGAAGCCGGCCGGCGTGTGCGGCGCCACCAGCGGCTCGAACGGCAAGGCCCCCCATCGCGCCAGCAGGAGCACGTCCGACAGCACGAGGGCGGCGGGGTCGGGACCGAAGACCGTCACGTGGCGGCGCCGGGTTGCGACCTCGCCCGTGGCCGGGTCGGCGAGGCGGGCCTCCACCTCGTAGTCGCCGGGGTCGAGCGGGATGCGCAGCCGGCGATGCACCCGCCGGAACGAGCCGGCCTGCGCCCGCGTCGCGGCCCGAACGGTGTCGGTCGTCGCCTCCCGCACCACCATCCGCTCCCCTTCGTCCCACACCCGCACGACGGCCTCGAACGCGGCCACATAGCCCGTATCCGCCGCCGCAAAGACGAGCGAGGCGTACGGCACCCCCAGATACACCTCGATGCCCGGCCTGTCGTCCTCGAGCGAGGCGATGACCTCCAGGTCGAAGTCGGGGAAGCCGGGCCGGTAGGCCATCTCCGCCTCGGCCGTGACGAAGCGCCCGGCCCCGGTGCACCCCGTGGCGCCCCCCGCCACCACGAGCCAGGCCACACCGAGCCACAGCCCTCCTTTCGCTTCGCACAATGAACGCATGAGCATGTGCACGCCGCGCCGTTCACAGGTTGGAGGAAGGGGGGCCGGGCGTGTGAACGCATCACCGACAACCACCCCGGCATTCAGTCTTCAAGTTCAATCTCAGCTTCCCGTCCGGCCCGCCTCCCGCGCCGGCGCAGAAAGACCAGCCCGTAGACGACCGCGTTGAAGCCGAGCACGAGCAACCCGAGCACGACCTGCACCTCGCGCGTGAGCCCCTGGGGATACAGCACCGGCAACACGTACTCCTCGACGAACCCGCCGGCATAGCCGGCCTCCCCGCCCTTCCGGCGGAGCGTGTTCTCCAGCGGGGTCAGGGGACAGACCCATCCGGCCAGTTCCACCCAGGCCCCCCAGAGCGCCGCCGGCACGTGAACCCACACCAGCCGGAACCGCCAGAGCACCAGCAATCCGCCCAGCACCACGAAGAGCACGAAGGCGAAATGCACAACCACCACCACGTCGGCCAGCAGACGGTAAAGCATCGTACGGGTTGCCAGAATTCCGGGGAATTCGTTGAACGCGCACGCCGTGCCCTTCGTTCGGGCCGGAGCGAGATACGGGCGTGTGAACGTTTGGAAGTGGGGAGGACACGTCCCCCGTTTCATGCCCTTTCTACGTGATGGGCGGATCGCTCGTAGTGCGTGGCACGTACTGCGTAGTCCACAAAGATGCTGCCCCCAGGCCCAGGTCATCCTTCACCGGCCACCCTCACCCGGGCCGAAGTGCGACACCCTGCCGGAGGACGGCGAGCGCCTCCGGTCCGTAGTTGAAGAGCAGGTCCACCGCCGACACGTCCGGCTCGAAGCCGCTGAAGTTCTGCCGGTAGGGCGGCGTCTCGTAGCGCAGCACCTGTGCCGACGGCGCCAGCGGGACGTCGTGCGCGGCGGCTTCTTCCGGAACGAGGAGCCGGTCCGCACCCGTCGCGGCCAGCACCTTCGTGAGCGTATCCGGCGCCCCGGCCAGGCCGGAGGCCCGCAGGAGCGGGGTCCTGATGCCCAGCAGCCGCGCCACGAGTGCCACCGTCGCGCAGGTCAGGTCCGCCAGGTGCGTCCACGTTCCGGCGAAGAGGGATTCGAAGTCGGGTTCGTAGTATTCGAAAAACGGCGTGGAGCGGTAGTTGTACATGAAGGCGCGGCGGTGCTTGCCCATCCAGTCGCGGCGTGGCTCGATCTCGACGGCGCGGATGGGGCGCCCGTGCTGCCCGCCCCGCAGGGGGATGGAAACCCACTGCCGGCCCTGCGGCGTGCGCAGCCGTGCCCGGTTCTGGTACGACTGCCGGCTGTACTGAAACGTGTCGGCCAGTACGAACCGCTCGGCCGCATCCATCAACGCGAAATACGCCAGGCGCGGAAAATACTCGGGCGGTCGGACGGCGATCATGCCAAGAGAGATGGTTCAAATGGGGCCGACACCAGCGGATGCAAGGTAACACAGTAGCGAAATTACGTAACCGTTAGGAAACGAAAGGGCCACCTCATCTTCGTAAGTGTTTGTTCGTAGATTGGTTGAGTCTTTCTGCACTCAACCCGGCTCCGAACTATGGCTCCGCTCCTTGCCTACTTCCAAGATCTCGAAGATCCTCGATGGGATCGCTTTAAACTCCACCCATTCAATGACATCCTCTTCATTACCATCTGCGCCGCCATCTGTGGGGCCGATGGATGGAAAGACATCGAAGCCTTCGCCCACGCCAAAGAAGACTGGCTCCGAGGCTACCTCGAATTGCCCCATGGCCTGCCCTCAGACGACACGTTCCGACGCGTCATCTCGCGCATCAACCCGGAGGCCTTCGAGACCTGTTTCCGGCACTGGGTCGCCTCGGTAGTCGAAGGGACCACCGGTGAACTCATCTGCATCGATGGCAAAACCCTGCGGGGATCCTATGACGCCCAGGACGAGAAAGCCGCCCTTTGCATGGTCAGTGCCTGGGCCTCGGCCAACGGGCTGATCATGGCCCAGGAGCGGGTCGATCAGAAGTCAAACGAGATCACGGCCATCCCAGCCTTGCTCTCGGCCCTGGAACTGAGCGGGTGTCTCGTAACGATCGATGCGATGGGGACGCAGCGGGAGATTGCCCGGCAGATCACCGATCAAGGGGGGCAGTACGTCCTGGCCCTCAAGAGCAATCATCCGACGCTCTACGAGGACGTGCGCACGTTCTTCGAGGAGGCGCAAGCGACGCAATTCCAGGGTATTGCCCACGACTATGCGGCGCGTACACGCCGCGTCGAACACACCGATGGCGGTCACGGGCGCATCGAAGTGCGCCGGTGCTGGGCCGTCGGGGATGTGGCGTGGCTGCGGCACCAGGATCGCTGGGCAGGTCTACGGACGTTGGTGCTGGTGGAGTCCCGTCGTATCGTGGGCACAGAAGAGCGTCTCGATCGCCGTTACTACATCGCCAGTGCGCCCGCCGATGCCGCGTCTCTGTTAGCGGCGGTACGTGGCCACTGGGGCATAGAGAACCGCGTGCACTGGGTCTTGGATGTGAGTTTTGGCGAGGACGGCAGTCGGATACGGAAGGATCACGGGGCGGCGAACATGTCGTTGCTGCGTCGATTGACGCTGAATCTGATCCGTCGTGAGCCGAGCAAGGGCAGTCTCAAGGGCAAGCGCAAGCGAGCCGGTTGGGACAACCGCTTTCTTGAGAAGATCCTCACCGGTTAAGATGAGGTGGCCCTGTAGGAAACGATTTTCCCCTTGCCTGGCCAAAAAATTTGTTTATCTTTGTTTTGCAGCGGATTCAGAGATTGGGCCAATCTTACACGCGACCTACCCCGCTTCAGCGCAGAGGATTGTTTTTTCATTCAATTCATCCTCTGCAGAAGGTATACCGATGAAGTACTTCATTCTGACCGCTGCTCAATGGCGCCTTCATCGTCTGGTCCTTTCCTTATGGCTCCTTTATCCCGCTACGGCGATCCACGCACAAATTCCCTCCACCCAGGAAGATAGTGTAAACAAAGTCGCTCGTTATCTTGTTTTCAACGATAAAGAGATAGCTGCGCGTGTTGACGAAGCTACCGGCACTCCTTCCTGGGTCATCAGTTTGGATTCGATCGACTTCAACCTGGGAGTTCCCGAAGTTCTGATCACTCCGGAGGCTGTCGTGCGGAAAACGCGCGCTTTCCTGCAGGCACATCAAACTTTACTCAAGGTCGATCCGGACAGGCTCTCGGAACCGACAATCTCGACGGATGGGCGGTTCTGGTTCATCACCTACAGCCAGGAATATAAGGGCTTGCCGGTGATCGGTTCACAGATCGGGCTCACAATCACCCGGGAAGGACGTCTCTTTGCACTGGGTGTTCAGGCCTATCCGGATCTTGCGTTGAACACCACCCCCTCGCTCGGGGCATCGAGTGCGGCCCAATTGGCCCGAAATCACGCCGGACTTGACCGGGACGGCGAACTGAATAAGCAGCAACTCGTAATTCTGGCCGGACCGGCTCAGGGACGTTACGAGTACAAGCTTGCCTGGAAACTCGTGTTGGAAGACTTCACACGCGCAACACCGGTAAGCAAGTCGTTCCTCGTGGATGCACACCAGGGTACAGTATTGCGCGAGCGTGATAACTTTTTGCACGTCGAACCCAGCTTTAATACCCACAGTCCAACAGTGAGCATGGTCTCCTCCGTGCCCGATGACAGTCCCCTGGATTCCGACAAACACACCCTTTTGGTTCCACCGTTTGCCCTGCCGCTGAAGACCGGAATACTCGAAAATGGAGACGGCCGGAGCTCCGGCAGCGTAGCAGGAACGGTTACGCTCAATTACTACGATACCCCGGACGACATTTACACTCCGCTCATTCGTCGCTACAACCGGCCTTTCAAAGGAGCCAAGGTACAGATAAAAAACAATGCGACCGGTGCAACCCGGACCACCTACGCCGATACGAACGGCTTTTACGCTTTCTCCGGTCTTGACAGTGGCTCCCACACGGTGACGTTTTTCATCGAAAACGACCAAGCCCGCATCAACAGCGGTGTGTCTACTTCCAAAAAAGAGAAAAGCTTTACCATCAACGTAAGCGGTGCCGTTCAGCTGAATTATGATTGGGGATGGGGAGACGATGGGGACGTAGACCAGTCCACCACAGCCATGGGACTCAACGCCGTCCACCAGATAAAGGTGCAGCATGAATACGTACGGAACACGCTCGGATACACGGGGATGGATGGGCTTCCCGTTCGACAGGTGTATGTATATCAAACTATACCGAAGAATGAAAACGGAGGATCGACGCGGCCTTGGTGGCAAGAAATTTATCTCCGACGACACTATGCACTGTCGAGCGAGGTGGCACACCATGAATACATGCACAATATAATCTATGAACTCTATAATGGAAACATGATCTCTTGGCTTTTTTCCGGCGGAGATCCGGACTATGATGCGGAAGAAGCGGCGGCGATGGACGAGGGGTTTGCCGACTATTTCACCTGTTCTCGTACCGGAAATGCCACATACGGAGGTCCTGTGGATCTGGCCAACGATCCTTCCTTTCCTCCGGGTGAAGGGGTAGTCGTGCGGTTTCTCTGGAACGACTGTACCATGAATGATTTCGATGGCGAATGGCCATGCGGAGGAAGCCCGCACAGCCGGGGACGGATCATCAGTGGAGCCGTCTGGCGTGTCCGAACCGATATCGGATCTGCCGCCGACGAATTGGCCTTCCTAGCCCTGCAGATTGCCCCACAACCACAGAGCTTCAGTAGCTTCGGTGAACGCATGTATGTTGCCGACGACATGCTCAACGGCGGAGCAAACCGCGCTGTGATTGAGCAACGCTTTGTTGAGCGGCTCATCCTGCCGCCACTGGCTCCCTCGTCACTCTTTGCCTTAAGTGGTTCAGGAGGCGATGTGCACCTCTCCTGGAACGATCGCTCTTCGCTGGAAAACGGCTACGACGTGCAACGCCGTCTCAACGGCGGCACCTGGAGCGCAGTAGCCAGCCTGGCAGCTGACGCGACAAGCTTCACGGACCAGCACATTTTCTGCCGTACTGGTTCAAATGATTATGAGTACCGAATCCGAGTTTACAAAGATGCCCTCGAAGATTTCTCTCCGATCCGGTACTATAACCCGTGTGGTCCACAAGCCAGCGTAGCCGTTTCCGGGCAAACCCTCGATGCGGACATCCACCAGGCGGATCCCGTAACGCCCGACGTGCCAGTCGCCACGCTTCTGGAAGGTGCTTATCCCAACCCCTTCAGCCCGTATACGACCATCCGGTACACCCTGGCCTCGGCGACCCACGTACATCTTGCCGTCTACGACATGCTGGGCCGGGAAGTGGCCTTGCTGGTCAATCGACGCCAGAAACCAGGTCAATATGAAGCCTTCTTTAAGGCGGAGAACCTGCCCAGTGGGCCGTATTTATACCGGCTCGTGACGAAAGACCAGCAATTCTCGGGCACGATGCTGTTCGTGAAGTAGGATGGAGGTAAAAGGTTATGAAACGATTCCTGCCAGCACTCACGATCGTGCTCGTGCTCGGGCCGGGGTTTTGTCCCGGTCAGGTCACCAAGGCACAGAACACACCGGAATGGCTTCATCAAGCCTGGGCGATCGACCAGGACGGCTTCGGCGGAGTTGTTCGTCCCTACGGCATCTCTGCTGCTCTACCGGGCGTCGCGTACGTGGCCGGCGGCATCAACGCGATCTCGTATTTCGACACGTTTACACTCTCCCCGGATAGCTCCGGCAGCTTCATCGCCGGCTATGACCCGACCGGAAACCTTCAATGGGCCAGGACCGGGACAACTTTTCCTGACCGTCCGTGCGCGTTCCACGTTGCAGCCGGAACCGATGGCGCCATCTACACCAGTGAAGGATATCACTTTGCCTTCGACACAAACATGTGGACCGAAGGGGGCGTCGTGCTAAGCAAATACGCCAGCGACGGCACCCTGCTGTGGTCTCACCCCATGGGCGACTCGACCCAGGTGACGAATCCCAACATAGCCCCCGTCTACCTCAAAGGCCTGGGCATCGACCAGGAAGACAACCTCTACGCTGCCGGCGAATTCCGCGGCTCGCTCGTACTCGGGACCGATACCCTCACCAGCACCGACATCGACGTCCTGCTGCTAAGCTTCGACGCCGACGGCAACCTGCGCTGGTACGAACACCTCGAGGGCTCCGGCTTCGACGCCATGGCCGGCATCTTTCCCTGGCCCAGAGGCATCTTCGCCGTCAGCCCTTCCGGCAATGTCTACCTCGGTGGCTTCTTTACGGCGGGCACCGTCTTCAACGCCGGTCGCCCGGGTGCCTACACCATGGAAACGGGCAGCTGGGCCGTGGCCGGCTACGATGCCACCGGTACGCTCCGCTGGGTCCGCACCCGGCAGGACTTGCAGGTCGAGGGGAACGTCGGGCTCTTGCGCGCCGCCGTCGATCCGGCGGAGAACCTGTTCCTGGCCTGGTTCATGCGCGACGTGGGCGGCACGACGACGGCCCTGGTGGGCGACTCGCTCCTGCAGGATCCAGGCTTCGGCGGGGCCTTCCTGACAAAGTACGATCCCGAGGGCAACCTGGACTGGGTACAACAGTTCCGTGGCGACGGCAACGAGTTCATCTGGGCGCTCGAGACCGACACCGAAGGCCGCGTCTACGTCGGGGGCAGCTTCGACGCCCTGCACCTCGAACTCGACACAACTACCCTTTCGAAGCAAGAGCTGCAGGCGGATGAGCTAGACGGCTTCGTGGCCGGCTATGACCCGGCGGGTCACCTGATCTGGACCCTGCACGTGCCCGGCGAGGAAACGCAACGGGTCTATGCCCTTGCCACCGACCCGGTGGGCAACCTGTACGTGACCGGCGAGTTCGAAGGGACTCTTCGCCTGGGCACCGAAGTGCGCGAAGCCAGGGGCCGTTTCGACTTTTTCGTGGCAAAGTACACTAAATCGACGGTGCTCGAGGCGGAAACAGCACACCCGGTCTCCGAAACTATGAGGCTGGAGCCGAACCACCCGAACCCGTTCACCTCCTCCACCTCGTTACACTTCACGTTGCCGGCGGCCTCAAGCGTCACCCTGCGCATTTACGACGTGCTGGGCCGGGAGGTGGCCACGCTCCTTGACGGCTTCCTCCCCGCCGGGCACCACGAGGTATCCTTCACGGCAGAACGCTTACCGGGAGGTGTTTACTTCTACCGGCTAGAGACACCCGCCGGCCGGCAAACGCGGGGTATGGTTCTCCGGCGCTGAAGCCAGACGCCGTCCCCCCGCTGCACCTGAACGCTTGACGCGTTCAAGACGAGGTGCTTCCTTCACGCACAGAAAGCAGCCAGGGCGTCGCGGAGGGAGGCTATGTACGCGCCCTGTGTGGCGGCCTCATCGAGCGTGGCGGTGAAGTGGTCCCCCCAGCCGGGGAAGTCGAGTTCGTCCCAGAGGGTGTTGTGCCACAGCCCGACGGCCACCCCGCCGAAGCGGCGGCACGTCGCCAGGAGGTCATGCGTGACGGCCAGCGCCTGCTCCCCGTCGAGGCCCCGCCGGTTGAACAGGACCGACTCCATGAACGCCAGCGGCATCTCCCACAGGTCGAGCGGGCGGTCGGCCGCGACGTCGTAGAGCTGGAACGGCAGGCAGGTGCCGTGACGAAAGCCCTCGTGGCCGGCAAACCCGAGCGTCGAGTCGATCCGGAAGCCGGCGGCCGCCAGCAGACGGGGCGTCACGACCGGGTCGAAGCGCAGGTAGTGCGTGCGCACGGAGACGGGCGGCGCGGCGGTGAGACGCGCCAGCCGGTCGTACTCTTCCCGCAGGTAGCCCGGATGGTCGAAGGCGTGATAGCTCGGGTGCAGGCCCACCTCGAAGCCGCCTGCTTCCAGCGCCTGCACCCGTGCCCGGACGTAGGCGCCGTCCCAGTCGTAGGGCACGTCGTGCGGGCCGTGAGCGCCCGTCTTGAGGAAGAACGTCGCCGTGCCGCCGCGCCGGGCCGTCTCGGCGGGCATCCGCTCGAAGGCCCGGCGGAAGACGTCACCCGGGCGAACGAGGTCGGCCAGGAAACGGCCGAAACGACGCAGGCGGGTGCCGGGCGATTCGTGCCGGCGGTTCAGGGCCAGGTGATGGACGACCTCGCGCCAGACCATCCCCGGCCGCCACTTGCGCAGGTAGTCGACGTCGTGCGTGGGGCAGAAGGCCCAGGCGTGCCCGGCCCAGCGGCGCGGGTGCACCGGCACACCGGCAGCGAGCAGCCGTTCGGCCAGCGCTTCGCGGTAGGCGTCGACGGGCGGGCGGATCGTGGTGCCCAGCCGGCGCTGGAGCGAGGCCTCCCACGGAAAGCGGCCGTGGCGGTCGCAGGTACGGACGGTGTGCTCCTGCCAGCCCGAGAGCCAGAAGAACGCCGAGGCGATGAGGTCGTGCCCGGCCACACGCTCCCCGCCGAAAAGCACGGGCCAGCGGTCATGCGCGTCCCGGCCCTCCATCCACCGCACCTCGCCGGCGTGATACGGCACCCGGGCCTCGAAAAAAGCCACGGTGGCCTCCCGCAGCGGCAACGCCACCACGCGCTCCGGCAGGCCCTCCGGTCCCGGGCCGTAGTACAGCCCCGGCTCCGGCAACACCGACCGGCCCACGCGCTCCGGGGCCAGTCCCAGCGGCAACAGCAGCATCCGCAGCGCATACCACGCCTTCGCCTCGAAACGCGGCGGCACCTCCAGGCAACAGGGCAGTACCGCTTTCGGACGGACCGCTCCGGGCAAAGGGACGGCTTCCTCGGCGTTCCTCATGGCGTGCTTGGCCGGGCATTGCGTACATTGGGGCGTCCAGAGCATACGAACCGGCTCCCGCAATCCGAAATCCGCACGCGACAATTGAAGATATTTTCCGATCCGGTACACGGCTTCATCTCCGTACCGCGCGGGCTGATCCTCGACCTGATCCAGACCCCCGAAGTGCAACGGCTGCGCCGGATCCGGCAGCTCGGCGTGGGCTACCTGGTCTTCCCCGGCGCCGAGCATACCCGCTTCGGCCACGCCCTCGGCGCCATGGCCCTGATGCAGGACGCCCTGGCGACCCTCCAGGACAAGGGCACCCCCATCACGCCCGAAGAACACACCGCGGCCCTGGCCGCCGCCCTGCTGCACGACCTGGGCCACGGCCCCTTCTCCCACACCCTCGAGAACGAACTCATCGCCGGCTTTCATCACGAGAAGATGAGCCGGGTGATGCTGGCCCACCTGAACGAACGCTTCGACGGCGCCCTCGACCGCACCATCGCCCTCTTCGACGATACCTACGAACGTCCCTTCTTCCACCAGCTCATCGCCAGCCAGCTCGACATGGACCGGCTCGACTACCTCCGCCGAGACTCTTTCTACACCGGCGTCGTCGAAGGCAAGGTGGGCGTCGACCGGATCATCAAGACGATGCGCGTGCACCCGCCCGAGGGCGGGCCCGGGTCGCGGATCGTCATCGAGGCCAAGGGGACGTATGCCGTCGAGAACTTCCTCATCGCACGGCGGCTGATGTACTGGCAGGTCTACCTGCACAAGACCGTCCTGGCCGGGGATCACTTGCTGCGGGCCATCCTGCGGCGCGTCCGCCACCACCTCCAGAACGGCACCGGCGATGTGGCCCGCGGCACCGCCCCGGCCTTCCTGTTCTTCCTCCGGAACCACCTCACCGCCGACGACCTGGCCCGGGACGACGTGCGCACCGCCTACACCGCCCTCGACGACACCGACATCCTCTTCAGCCTGAAGCAGTGGCGGCACCACACAGACCCCGTCCTGGCCGACCTGTGCCGCCGCTTCGTCGACCGCGACTTCTTCCGCGTCACCTTCCTCGACGCCCCGCCTTCGGAGGCGCAACAGGCCCGCTGGCGCGACGCCATCGCCGCCTGGCTCGTCCGTTCGGGCCGGTCCACCGCGGCCGGCGCTCCCGAAGACGCCGCCTTCTACCTCGCCACCGACACCTCGCGGCACTACGCCTACGACGAGGGTGAGGCCGAATCCATCCGCGTGCTCGACCGGCACGGCACCGTCCGCGAACTCTCCCGCACAACCGACACCGCCGCCGTCTCCGCCCTGACCCGGTACGAAGAAAAGCCCTACGTCTGCTATCCCAAAGAGGTGACACTCACGCCATGAGAACCGCCTTCGCCCACAACCCCGGCCACGAAGCCCATGCCGAGGAAGGTCACCCCGAGCGCCCGGCCCGGCTCGACGCCATCCTGTCGCTCCTGCGGGACGACCCGCTGTGGGACCGCCTGCACCGGGCCGAGCCCGTCGCGGCCGACCCGGACACGGCGCGGCTCGTGCACACGGACGACTATCTCCGGCGACTGGAGACGGCGGTGTCGCAGGGCGGCCGCCTGGATCCGGACACGTACGTCACGCCCGAGAGCCTCGACGTCGCCCTCCGGGCGCTCGGGGCCGTGCTCGGCGTCACGCGGGCCGTCATCGAAGGCGAGGCGGACAACGGCTTCGCGGCCGTCCGGCCTCCCGGCCACCACGCCCGGCCCGGCGCCGCCATGGGCTTCTGCCTGCTCGCCAACGTGGCCCTCGCCGTTCGCTGGGCCCGGGCCGAGTTCGGCGCCGAGCGCTTCGTCGTCCTCGACTTCGACGTGCACCACGGCAACGGCACCCAGGAGGTCTTCTACGAGGACCCGAACGTGCTCTTCATCAGCACGCACCAGTACCCGTTCTATCCCGGCACCGGCGCGGCGGACGAGACGGGCGACGGGCGCGGGCGCGGCGCCACGATCAACCTGCCCTTCCCCGCCGGCACGGGCGACGATGCCTTCCGCACGGCCTTTCGGCGCATCCTCACGCCCCGCGTGCTGCGGTTCCGCCCCGAGATGATCTTCGTCTCCGCCGGCTACGACGCACACTGGCGCGACCCCATCGGAGGGCTCCACCTGAGCGTGACCGGCTTCGCCGACCTGGTGCGCCATACCCTCGAATGGGCCGACGCCTGCTGCGACGGGCGGCTCGTGGCTGTGCTCGAAGGCGGGTACGACACGGAAGTGCTCGCGCACAGCGTCCGCGCCACACTGGCCCGCCTCGAAGATCCGGACGCCGAGACCGAGGACCCCTTCGGCCCGGCCCCCTTCCCCGAGGCCGACGTGGACCGCCTCCTCGACGACCTGGCGGGCTTCCACGCCGTCACCCGCGCCGGTTGAGCTGCAACCTGCCGTCGCCCCGGGCCGTTGGAAAACACACCGCTGCTTTCCACGGTCCCCTATGCGTAGCCTCCTCCTGCTGCTCCTGTTCGTCCCGGCCGCCGGGCCTCCCCCCGGCTTCGAGCCGGGCTTCCGGTTCGTCCGTATCCGGTACCAGACCGTTCCCTACGCCCGCGCCGCCACCTGGGCCTATGATTACCCCACGGCCGAGTTGAACCTCTACGAGGCCATCCGCCGCACCACCCGGATCACCCTCGAAGGCCCCCCGCTGGTGCTCACGCTCGACGACCCCCGGATCTTCGACTACCCCGTCCTCTACCTCTGCGAACCCGGCTACTGGCAGACCAACGACGCCGAGGTGGAAAACCTGCGCAAATACTTCGCCCGCGGCGGCTTCATGATCATCGACGACTTCCACGACTGGCCGGGTCGCCCCCGTCACGAATGGAATAATTTTTACCGGAACATCAAACAGGTCTTTCCGGACCATGAGCCGGTCGAGCTCGCCCCGGATCATCCCATCTGGCGGATCTACTTCGACATCGATCCGGTGGAGGCCGCCTCCACCAAACCCGGCTTCCACCGCTACCAGGACCGGTACTATGCCATCTTCGACGACGACGGGCGGATGCTGTGTGTGATCTGCTACAACCAGGACATCGGCGACGGCTGGGAATGGCCGGATCGCAACCAGGAAGACGCCTCGACGGTCAGCTTTCAGATGGCGATCAACTTTATCATGTATGCGCTGACCCACTGACGGCCGGCACCGGCACGCGGGCCGTGTGCAGCAGGTTCTCCCGAACCGGCGGGCCACAGCGGAAACGGAAACGTCCCTGCTGGGCGGAAAGCGGCGTCAGATCGACCTGCAGCCGGACTGCAGCAGCTCCGGAGGCATCCCGGCGCACCTTGATCGCTGCCGCCAGACCGCACTGGTGGGCCCGGTAAAAGACCGCCCGGCAGATCGCCCGAAGATCATGCCCCGCCTCGAAGGCCTGCCGGGCCGCCTCCTGCAACGCCCGGTCGACTCCCGGCGTCACCGGTGCATCCACCTGCACGACGGGAAGACTGCCGGGCCGGCAGGCCAGCACATCACCCCGGTCCGCGTGCCGCGGTCGCGAACGGTACTTCGGTCCGCGGGTCCTCGGGACGCCCGCCACCACCAGCTCATACTTCATGGCCGATCTCCTCGTGTGGAAATGCGCTTTGCTTCGATATCGGCCTGCAAACGGCTGTGCTTAAACCATCCCGACCTCTTCTCGGAGGTGGTGCCGGTCCGTTCAATTTCCTGTGAAACAGCCTGTGTAGTCCCCTTTTGACCGGCATGACGTGATCCTCCGGCGATCCCGTGCGTACAGGGGTTGACACGCGCGGGAACGAAGTGATATATTTCGCGTCCCTCAGAAAAACGGGTCCTTAGCTCAGCTGGTTAGAGCGCTACGTTGACATCGTAGAGGTCGGTGGTTCGAATCCACTAGGACCCACAGAGATTTGCCACAAGCACCTGGAAACGCCGCACTTATAGAAATACAGGTGCGACAAAAACCCGGTTTTTTTCCGGTCGATTGTAAGGGTCGCCTCGCCTGTAGCGAAGGCGGCCCTTCCGGTTATGTGCGGCGAGCCCCGGCCTACGATTCCCCGGGCAAGTGTGCCCGCAGGTCTTCCAGTAGCAGCAAGGCTGTCGCCACGGCAGCAAACAGGTCGCGCCCTTCCATGGCGGTCTCCGGTAGCCAGACCGCTCCCTCGCTTATCACCTCCACCGCGGCCACCGGGCGCCCGGCCCGGACGATCTCATAGCCCGTCGTGGTACCGGCGGGCAGCCCACCCTTCAGCGCGCTCGTGCCATAGATGCCCAGTTCCGTACCGCCGCTTACGAGGCTTCCTTCCAGGGGACGCGCGTATTCCCCGGCCAGAGCCAGCGTCCAGCGGGCAGCCTCCCGGTCAATCGCATCCAGGGTACAGGCCAGTTCGGAACGGTCGGCAAAGACCACGTCGACGACCTCCGCATCGACCATGCCCCGGCGCAGCAGTACCTCGCAGGCAACGTGCCAGTGGTCCGCGGCGCCTTTGCGAAGGGTGAAGCTATAGTGCTGCTTCCGCCGGTTCAACTCCAGTGCGTTCACGACCAGATCTCCCCCGCGAACCCACGAGCGGTCGATGTCGCGCGCCTCGTAAGATCCAAAACGCAGGTGTTCCTTTATCTTCCAGCCCTGCCGGCCCTGCACGGGAAGGCGCCCGGCCGTAGACAGCGCCTCGGGAACGGGCATATGGGCCGCCTGGCAGCCGACCAGGAACACGACGAGGCTCAGCGCCATCGTCCAGGTCTGTTTCATCGTGCGTTCATCTGACAAGTGACATCTTTCCCCGCGCCACCTGCACCGTGTCCCCGCGCTGCATGACGAGGCGATAGAGATAGCTGCCGGAGGGCAGTGCCGCGGCATCGACCTGCACACGGTGCGAGGGACCTGCCGCCAGCAGGCCCGCCGGCACGGTGAGCACCCGCTGTCCGAGCAGGTTGAAGACCTCGACCGTTACCTCGGCGGCGGCCGGCAGGTCAAACACGACGGTGGTCGCCGGATAGAAGGGGTTCGGATAGTTGCCGTGGAGTACGAAGCGGCGAGGTAGGTCCGCCAAAGGCTCATCCGCCGTGATCGTGCCCCGCACGAGTGTGAGCGTCACCGCCTCGCCATAGCTGAAGCGGGCACCGTCCGACGTGACCGCACGATGGTAGAATGCAACCGGGGTGTGCAACGGGGGTGTATGACCGCTCCAGGCCGCCTCAAACACCGCCGCAAGGCCGGCTACCGTGAGCGGAAGGTTCAGGCTGTCCACGCCCAGTTCGACGGTGGTCGTCGTGGAGGGACCGAAGGCCGGGTCCCGCGAAGCCTGCCAGAGGTAAACCACGCGGTGGCCGTCCGGATCATCCGCCGGTGCCAGGGAGATCGTGGCAAGAGGCGTGTCCGGATCCACCGGATCACCGGCCTCCGTACCGCCGATGAGGATCGTGTTCCCGCCGGGGGGCGTCAGGATCCGGGACGTGCCGGGAGCACGGTTGGGGTGGGACAGGAGCTGTCCACGAACCTCTCCGTCCGGCCGCAGCGTCTGCACCGCAAGGTAGAGCAGTCCATCGAGCAGATCCTGTACCTGGCCCTCCGTAAGCGTGAGGGTTCGGTTGAACCCCATGTCCGTTCCGGGATCCCCGGAAAAGTTGAGGAGGAGATTCTTAACGTGTTCACCCGGAAGGCCGGGCACGCCACGATAGAGATCGACCTGGCTCCATGGCGCACGCAGGCCAGAGAAGAAACCGGCCAGGCGCAGCCGGTCCTTTTCCAGCGTAGCCAGCATGCTGCCGCGCGCGAGGAGCAGCCCTTGCCAGCGCTCCGAGAGCTCCGTCCCGGCGAGCACAGGAGCCACGACCGGCAGCACCTGCACCGGCCCGCCGAGGCGAACGGACGGCTCGATCGTGCTGAGATGAAGGTAGAACCGCCCCGCGTGCAGGGCCTGTATCTGTGCTTCGGTGAGCGCAACGGTGGCCTCCACACCTCCGCTGTGGGCCGCCGGCGCCGGCACGGCCAGCGCCAGGTTCTGGATGAGGGTCCCCCCCTGCTCCGGGATACCCTCGTACAGGTCGATCCGGGCCCAGGGATGGCGTAGTGCAGAGAAGAAGACGACGAGATGGAGGGCGTGGCCGCTCAGCGTGGCCGATGCCCCTCCTTTGAGGACAGGCTGACCCTGCTCCTCCTCCACGAACGAAGCCTGAAAGAGGGGCGTCGTGCTGCTCAGGTCATAGTACCAGAGCCCATCGCCCCGCCCCACCCACAACCGGTCCGGGCGACCGAGCAATGTGAGCAAGGAGGCGGGGATCTGGTTCCGGAGCACCCAGGTGGCGCCGTGGTCGTCGGAGGAATAGAGGGCATAGCCCTGGTGCTGGACTCCGGCATACAGGCGCGCGCCGCAGGCGGCCAGCGCCAGCACGTCGGCCCCCTGCGGAAAAGCCCCCTGCAGGTGCACCCAGCCGTCTCCACGCAGGGAGCTCCGATAGATCCCGTCGGAGGTGCCGGCCAGCAGAAAGGAGCCGGACGGCAGCAGGGTGTATGCGATGGCATGCGGCTGCGGGCCCAGCGGGATGCTCGTCCAGGTGCCTGCACCGGACGACCGTACCCACACTTGCCCGCTTCCCCCCGCGCCGGCCACGAGCGCGCGCCCACTCGTGGCGAGGGTGCGTACCGAGGATGCGCCCAGCCCCTGGCTGAAGTCCTGCCAGACGGCCGGTTGTTGCAGGTTGAGCACGTAAACGCCGGCATCGGTACCGGCGTAGAGGCTGTCACCGCGCACCGCAAGGGACAAGACGCGCCGGGCCAGTCCTGTGAGCCCACTCCCCGGGCTCGACCACGAGGCCCCGCCATCGGAACTGACGAAAACACCGCTACCCAGGGTTCCGGCAAAGAGGTTCGTTTCATGGGCGAGCAGCGCATACACGCCGTGATCCTGCGCGTCCACCGGCAGGCTGGCAGCCGCCTCCCAGCTCTCTCCGCCGTCGAGGCTGGTGTAGACCCGGCTGAAGGTGGCGGCGTAGAGCCGATCCGTACCGGCAGCGAGGGCGACGATCTCTGCGGCAGGTAGTGCCTCTACCCGCCTGGCCTCCTGAGCCAGAGCACCCGCACCGCCAGACAGCACCAGAAAGCCCGGAAGGACAAGTCGTAACATATTGATGTTTTCCATTGAGTTGCGACGTGACGGATGAGCAAGACATGGCGTCCCCGTCCCGTGATGGCCACGCAGGGCTGAACACGCCGGAGAACTACGGCCTCTGCGTGGCAGTGCCGGGGGAAGTCCCGACCGGAAGCCGTTCCATCTGCTGCGGCGTGAAGTCGAAGTAGGGCGTGGCGGGCTTCTCGCCCGGGGCAACGGCCGCGGGCATGGGTTCCCCCCTGGGTCCGAGCGCATGGATGAAGCGGTAGATGGCGCGGGCGTCGGCCTCGGAGAGCGCGTTCACGTTCATCCACGGCATCGGCGGCCGCTCTTTTCGCGTGCGAAGGACCTGGACGAAAGCGTCCTCGGAGAGTGACTGCACGATCAGCCGGAGATTCGACGGATACGTCGTGCCCCATGGCCCGCGCCACCCGATGGGGGAGCCGACGAGCCAGTCGGCCTCGGGCACCTGCCCGCCCTCCTCCCAGCCGGGCGTGTGGCAGTCATTGCACGCACCGACCGTGACAAGGTAGCGACCCGCCGAGACCGGATCGGCCGCGAGGACGCGGGGCATGCTTCCCTCCGAGACGCCGGCGCGCCCCCGATCGCAACCGGCCGAGGCGAGCGCGACGCCACCGGCTAGGAGAAAAGCTGCAATCCGCCATGGTGCCATGCATCGAAGAGTCGTTTTCATGGTCAGGACACCCCGGGGTCCAGCATGCTGGCAGTATCTCTTTGAGGCGCGCCGCAGTCCCGGGGTGCGTCCCGGCAGGACAAGTCACCCCGGGGTGCAGGCACGGTGCCTTCTGGCACATGGTAGGCGCCCCGGCAGGTTATCGCGCAGGGAACGCCCCGAAGCCGGACCCATGATAGGACGGCAACCCGTTCGTCCACATGGGACGATCTTCCTATTTTTGACGTCGCCCGGCGCCGGTACCGCCCGGGCCGTTCCTTTCCCCATAGAATCCTTGAAGCCGGCGGGCTTCCCTTGCTCGCCAACCTCACCGAAAAACGTGAATTCGTCTGGCCGAGCCGCGCACCTATTGGCAAAACCAGGGAGCGAACGTACACTCAGGCCATTGTCCCGGCAGGACGCAGTGTACCCCTCACTGGCGAGTGCAGCCTATTTCCTCCGCGAGGTTCACATACGTGCCGGCCTCCCACCGGCCAGCTCCGGAGAACGAGCGCTTCATGCAGTACCTGCCTGTGGCACCACGCTTCTTGCAGGTACACTGCCATGAGCTTGATGATCTCGGGTGCCGACCTGGCCCGTCTGGAGCGGGCCTCCCATGCGCTGCTCAGCCCCCTTGCGGTTCCCAGTGTGGAGGCCTGGCGTCATGAGGCGATGCGCGTCGTGTGCGAGGCCCTCGGCGCACAAACCGGCGCCTTCACGATGCCGGGGCATGCCCGGGTGGTGCAGGTCTATAATCTCGACGAGCACGTCGCGCAGGCTGCAGACCGCTACCTCAGCGCCACGTGGTCAGAACGGGGACGCTCGCCCGATCCGATCCTGGACAGGTTCTACCGCCTCCTCGTGCGGCAGCAGGTCGAGGTGTGGGACATGCATGTGGCGGATCACCTCCTGGGCGGCACCGGTGCGGCCTGGAATAACCGGTTCTGCCGCGAGGTGCTAAGGCCAAACGGCCTGGACGACACCCACGCCCTGTTCGTGCCGTTGTGCCGGGGCAGCACGACTCTCGCCGTTCACAACTTCTACCGCCGTGTGGAGCCCGGCCAGAAGCTCCCGCTCCTCCGCATGTTGCTTCCCGCCTTCAAGGCCGGCCTCGACACGCTCGCCAGGCTCGACGCCCAGCGCACCGCCCTCGACGTGCTGACGGAACCGCTCATCATCTTCAGCGTGGATGGCCGGGAACTGCACCGCAACCCCGCGCTCGTGTTCCTGCTCGTCTCCGATCCCGAGCAAGAGCACCTGCTCGGTGCGTTGTGCCGGATGGCCCGCCGGTTGTGTGAACTGGGCTTCGGGCGGAGGTCCCGCGGCGAAGACCCCTTCGCCCTCGCACAGCAGCCGGTCAGAACCCGTAAGACGCGGTACCGCCTGCGGGGGACGCTCCTGGCAGCCAGCCCCTTCGGACAGGACGGCGCCGTCATGATCTCCGTTACGGCCGAGACCGCCCCGGTGCTGCCCTCCGTCGATACCCTGCGCGAGCGGTTCGGGCTGACGAAACGGGAGGCCGAGGTCGCCCTCCTGCTGGCCGAAGGCCTCTCCAACGACGCCCTTGCCGGGCGCCTCTCCATCAGCCCCCACACGGCACCACACCGAACAGATTTTCGCCAAGCTGGGACTGAACTCGCGGAGCGCCCTCACCCTCAGACTCCTTCAGCTCCCCTGAACCCGGTGTGCGTCGCTCCCGTACCCCTGCAAGCAAAGACGCCCCGGAACCACGACTCTGGCGGGTTCCGGGGCGTCGTTCGAAGCGTGCCCGGGAGGATTCGAACCCCCGACCTTCTGATCCGTAGTCAGACGCTCTATCCAGCTGAGCTACGGGCACAAGACAGCGGTTTCAACGCACAGCGCGTGCGGGAGGTCCCAAAATAGGCGTGTGGCCGGCACGGGTGCAAGTGAAGAATCGTTGCAAAGTATCCTTCGCCCGGACGGCCTATCTTGGAGGGTTGCAGGCTGCGGTTGAACCTCTTTCCGAGGATGGACTACGACACGATCATCGTGGGAGGCGGGCTGGCGGGTGCGGCGGCGGCGCTCCACCTGAGCCGGACCGAGCGGGTGCTCCTGGTGGAGGCGGAACGGCCGGCCGCGGGGGCCTCTGGCGCGGCAGCCGGGCTGGTCAACCCGCTCATGGGCCGGCGGGCCCGGCGCCCCTGGCAGGCTGAGCAGGCCCTCGAAGCCCTGCATGCCACCCTGGCGCTGGCCGGCGCCGCCGGGCTGTTTCGTCCCGGCCTGCTGCGCCCGGCAACCGACCCCGACCAGGCCGCCTGCTTCCGGGAGGCCGCACGGGCCCATCCCCATCTGGGATCGTGGTGCACGCCGGCCGAGGTGCGCGCCCTGTTCCCGCCGGTGCAGGCACCGCACGGCGCCCTGTACGTCCACGCCGGCGGGGCTGTGCCGGTACCCGCCTTCGTCGAGGCCATGCTGGCCGCGGCGCAGCGGCGTGGCACCGTCGTCCGGACCGGCACCCGGCTCACCGGCTGGCGCGAGACGGCCCGGTACGTCGAAGCCATCCTCGAACACGACAGCGACCGGACGCGCTGCCGCACCGGGCGGCTCCTCCTGGCCCCCGGTGCCGACTACACCCGCTTCCCGGCCCTGGCGGGACTGCCGCTGCACGGCGTCAAGGGACAGACGGTGCGGGTGAGGCTCCCCGGCCACGGCGACCTCGGCGCCCTGCCTTCGCTCTCCGGCAACGGGTACGTGGTCGTCGAGTCCGACACCCTCGTCGTCGGCAGCTCCTACGAACACCGGTTCCTCGACCGCCGGCCCTCGGACGAAACGTCCCGCCGGCTCCTGGCCCGGGCCGTCCGGATGCTGCCCCTCCTCCGACAGGCCCAACCCGTCTCGGCGACGGCGGGCGTGCGCGTGACCGTGCCCGGCCGCCGGCTCCCGCTCCTCGGCCCCCTCCCCGCTCACCCGCGGCTGTGGGTCTTCACCGGCCTCGGATCGAAGGGGTTGCTGATGGCGCCCTGGATCGCCCGCCACCTTGCCGGACCGGAAGCGATTCCGGCCGAGCTTCGCGTCCCGGAAAACCTGTGAGCGACCGGGAAGCAAAATTCAAAATCCCTCTTTTTACCATGGAAAAGCGCTTCCGGATTGTTTAATTTTGACGAACGGGGTGAGGATGGGATACTTTTTTTATACCTTGTTCGGTGCGCCCTCGCCGTCTTCCCCTACGGTGCATGCCTCCGACGGACGGCGGTGCCCCGGCATGCCCGCCCCGCGACGGCGCTCGCCATCCCCTTCCGCACTCATCGACTCCGGAGGTATAGAACCATGGCAGAAGTCACCACATCCTACATCGCCGACATCCTCGGCGACGAGGCGAGCTACCTGCTCGACCACAAGTGCACCACGATCCCCAAGGAACAGCTGCACCTGCCCGGCCCGGACTTCATCGACCGTGTCTGGCTCGGCTCCGACCGCTCGCCGCAGGTCCTGCGGTCGCTCCAGACGCTTTTCAACCACGGCCGGCTCGCCGGCACCGGCTACCTCTCGATCCTGCCCGTCGACCAGGGCATCGAACACGCGGCCGGCGCCTCCTTCGCCAAGAACCCCATCTACTTCGACCCGGAGAACATCGTCCGGCTCGCCATCGAGGGCGGTTGCAACGCCGTCGCCTCGACGTACGGGGTGCTCGGTGCCGTCGCCCGCAAGTATGCCCACAAAATCCCCTTCATCCTCAAGTTCAACCACAATGAGCTGCTGACCTACCCGAACACGTATGACCAGATCATGTTCGCACGGGTGGAGGAGGCATGGAACATGGGATGCGTGGCCGTCGGCGCCACGATCTATTTCGGCTCGCCGGAATCGAACCGGCAGATCCAGGAGGTCTCCGAGGCGTTCGCGCACGCGCACGAACTCGGCATGGCGACGATCCTCTGGTGCTACCTGCGCAACAACGCCTTCAAGGTCAACGGCGTCAACCATGAAACGAGCGCCGACCTGACGGGCCAGGCCAACCACCTCGGCGCCACCATCGAGGCCGACATCCTCAAGCAGAAACAGCCCACCCAGAACGGCGGCTACAAGGCCCTCAACACGGGCAGCTCCAGCTACGGCAAGCTCGACGAGCGCATCTACACCGAGCTCACGACCGACCACCCCATCGACCTGACCCGCTATCAGGTGGCTAACGGCTACATGGGCCGGGTGGGGCTGATCAACTCGGGCGGCGCCTCGGGCAAGAACGACCTGCAACAGGCCGTCAAGACGGCGGTCATCAACAAGCGGGCCGGCGGCATGGGGCTGATCTCGGGCCGCAAAGCCTTCCAGCGCCCCATGAAGGAAGGCGTCGAGATCCTCCACGCCATCCAGGACGTCTACCTGAACAAAGAGGTCACCATCGCCTGAGACGCAGCGCGGCTGTCCGGCCAACAGCGGGGCGCAGGCCAACACCGGCAGGCGCCCCGCTTTTTTGGAACCCGGCCGGACGCCCCCCGAACCTTCTCTCACCTCCCGGCATTCTACCAGACGGCGGCGCCCCGGCCCCGCCCCGTTTTCCCCTCACCCAAACCGGCCACACCGAGCGATGCCCGACCACCTGCCTCCCGGCGACGCGACGCCCCCCGCCCCGGCCGCCGCACCGGCCGACCTGCTGGAAAAATACACGGCCCACTATCCGGAATGGGCGCGGGAGTTCGCCCGGAAGTACTTCACCAAAACCCTCACCCAGTTCATCCTCTACGGGAACGTCCGGGACCTCGTCCCGACGGTCGACACGCAGGGCCGCCGCACCTACGTGTCCCTGCGGCAATTTCTCAAGGACGAGCTTTTCGCCGCCCGGGACATCGTCCTGTTCTATGACCGTTCCAGCGGCATCCACTTCGCCGACAAGGCATCACAGCAGGACTTCAACCGGGCGCTCTCGGGCTACGACACCATCTTCGGCACCGAGTACGCCCGGAAGCTCCCGAAAGACCCGGTGCGCGTCTTCTCGGTGCTCGAAAACTACTTCCGCCTGCGCCTGGCCGACGGCAAACGCATCGCCTGCGTGATCGACTACGCGGAGACGATCGTGCCGATGGCCGAAGCCTCCATGTACTCGGCCGAAGACCGGAACGCGCTCGTCTTCCTCCAGAAATGGTCGCACGATGCCCTCTTCCTCGAAAGTGACTTCACGATCGTCCTCGTCACCGAGAACCTGACGCAACTCAACCAGCAGCTCGTCCAGAGCCCGTACACCGCCGAGATCCAGATCCCTATTCCCGACGAGCCGGCCCGCCGGACGTTCGTCGAATGGTACGTGCAGGGGCGGGAAGAAGCCTTCAGGCAGCACTCGGAGGTCAGCCCCCGGGCGCTGGCCCAGCACACGGCCGGCCTCAACTTCATCCAGCTCCGCACCATCCTGGCCGACGTGCTCGAGAACCGGTCGGAGCTGACGTTCGACCTGCTCTCGCGGCTGAAGAAGGAATTCATTGAGGCCGAGGCGTACGGGATGCTCGAGTTCATCGAGACGGACTGGAACCTGGACATGGTCGCCGGGCACGACGAGGCCAAGGCCCACCTGCGCCAGGCTGCCCGGGCGCTCAAGAACGGCCGTCCGGACGTGATGCCGATGGGCTACCTGGTCTCCGGGCCCGTGGGCACCGGCAAGACGTTCATGATCACGTGCTTCGCCGGCGAGATCGGCATCCCGATGGTCAAGCTGAAAAACTTCCGCTCGATGTGGCAGGGGCAGACCGAGGGCAACCTGGAGAAGATCCTGACGTTGCTGGAGGCCATGACCCCCGTGGCCGTGATGATCGACGAGGCCGACGCAGCCCTCGGCGACCGGGACGTCGAGGGCGACTCGGGCGTCTCGAAGCGCGTCTTCGGGCAGATCGCCTCGTTCATGAGCAACCCCCGGCACCGCGGGCGCATCATCTTCTTCCTGGTCACCGCCCGCCCGGACCTGATGCCCGTCGACCTGAAACGCCAGGGACGGGCCGAGGAACACCTGGCCCTCTTCTACCCCTCCAACCGCGCGGCGCGCGAAGAACTGCTCCGCGTGATGATGCGCCGCACCGGCGTCGAACTGCCCATGGACCAGGTGCCCGAGACGCTGCTCAACGGCGAACGC
Organism: Rhodocaloribacter litoris; assembly: GCF_011682235.2. Taxonomy (NCBI): domain Bacteria; kingdom Pseudomonadati; phylum Rhodothermota; class Rhodothermia; order Rhodothermales; family Rhodothermaceae; genus Rhodocaloribacter; species Rhodocaloribacter litoris. The sequence continues at coordinate 241,611 of NZ_CP076718.1, forward strand.
ACCTTCAGCGGGGCCGACATGGAAGCCCTGCTGACCCGCGCCAAGTTTCGCGCCGCCGCCGGCGACGGCCGGGTCACCCGCGAAATCCTGCAGGAAACGGTCGACGATTTCATCCCGCCGACCTACCCGCTCGAAGTGGAGCTGCAAAACCTGGTGGCCGTCCTCGAATGCACCAGCCGCGCCCTGCTGCCGGAGGCCTTCCGGGACATGGACCGGGAGGCCATCGTGCAGCGCATCGAAGCGATCAAACGGCTGATTTGAGCCTCCCGCGGACCGGCACCGCACAAAACAGCAAGGCAAAAAGGGCGGAATCTCCTCTATCGGAAACCCGCCCTTTTATGCTTCGAACAAAGCCGGATGATGCGTTCGGCATCGCAGGTCACGACCCGCTTCCACCGCCACCTTTGTTGCGTTTCCGCGCCGCGGCCTCACTGGCCGCCAGCAGCTTCAGATAAAGATCATAACTGATCAGAACAGCGTAAGGCTCGTTGTTCTTCTGGATCAGAATACCACGATCAATTGTCTTGGCATGCTCGACGAGATCGGAGGTCTTGGAGCGCAACTCGGTGATGGTCGCGACCGCCTCGATTCCTTTGGTGCTGTACATGTGCGTATGGGGTTAGGGTTGTTATGGGGATACGCCTTACGGCCTGAAGGGTTGTACCCTGTCGAAATCTACACAACTAAGCGCTCACAATCCAATATGTTTCTGCCTTCTCCTTCAACCGCACATTTTTTTGGTATCGGCGACAACGAAATCAACATTTTCTCCAACATATTGACACAATCTTCTCGGAGGAGGCGTGATGATCTTCGTGCGGGTATCCTTCGCAAGAATCGCATGGAATCGCGCATGAGATGGTTCATGTACGATCCTGTGGCCGGTTGTCGCACGACGGAAAATTTCAGGCGCCGGAGCGCTGGCACAGGTCTGCGCGATGTCGTATGTTCGGGCCCCTGTCGTACCCGAGCAGTATGAGGTTATGGAGCGCGAGACGAGCACGACCCCTTCCCCCCCGAACAGCCCTTCCCTCTCCGACAACCCGTCCACCCTGCCCGGCATCTCGCTCCGGAACGGTTTCCGCTTCCGGCGCGGGCAGCAGGCCTTCCTCGAAAAGCTCGCCGCCGCCTTCGCGCGGGGCGAGATGAACCACCTGGGCGTCTTCGTGCCCGGCTACGGCAAGACGATCACCGCCCTGGCCTCGTTCGTGGTGGCGCACGCCCTGGACATCGCCCGCAAGCTCGTCGTGTTCGTCCCCCGCGGCAACCTCCGCGACCAGTACGCCGACGGCGAGGCCCTCGGCCGCCTCTTCCGCAACCTCGGCGCCCCACCCTTCACCTTCTGCGTGGCCGACTCCGAGCGCGTCTTCCTCAAGAACCTGAAGACGCAGATCATCATCACCACGTACCAGTACGCCAGCGGGCGCGGGGGGCACAAAGCCCTGAAGCAGTACTGCGCCTCGGCCCCCTGCATGTTCGTCTTCGACGAAGTACACCACCTGGCCGAGGACGGCCTCTGGGCCGAGAAGATCGCGGCGTTCCCACACGTGTGCAGCGTGGCCCTCTCGGGCACGCCCATGCGGTCGGACAACAAGACCCTCTTCGGCGTCCCCATGGCCCCGGGCGACGACGAGCACGAGTACTACGTGGCCCTCCACGAGGTCACCATGCGCGACGCCCACGAGGAGGGCGGCATCCTCAAGCGCGTCCGCGCCCACGTGGTGGACTACCGGCTGAAGATGGTGCGCGGCGACACGGGCGAGGAGGTGGAGCTGTCCCTCTCGGGCATGCGCGAGCTCGGGCAGTCCAGCCGCGAGATCGACACGTACCTGGCCCGGCGTAAGCTGCGCTTCCACGAGGTGTACCTGGAGTCGCTTCTCAAACCCGCCTTCGACGTCTTCGCCGAGAAGCGCCGGCGGCTGCGCGAGGTGCTCACCCGTACGGGGCGGGCCGCCCGCGGGCCGTTCCGCAACCACCAGATGCTCATCATCGCCATGAGCAACCGGCACGCCGCCGCCATCCTCGACTTCGTCCGCGCCCGCTTCCCGCAGTACGCCGCCGACCGCATCGGACAGGACCTCCCCGCCGCCACCTGCCAGGCCCGCCTCGACGACTACCGCGAAGGCCGCCTCGACGTGATGGTGCAGGTGGACATGATCGGCGAGGGCACGGACATCAAACCCATCAGCGTCATCGTCAAGGCCGACCTCGTGCGCGCCGTCTCGAAGACGCTCCAGCAGGTCTTCCGCGGGATGCGCTACTTCGACGGGTTCGACGAGGAGGCCAACGTGTGCGACATCTTCGCCGCGGACGACTCGGAGGTGGTCTCGGTGCTCGAATGGATCACATCGGAGGAGCAACTGGGCGTGCGGCGACGGCGCGAGCGGGAGGCCCGCGAGGCCCCGCCGGCCCGCGAGGCCTTGGAGACGAGCCGGTGGGAGCTGAAGCACGTTGAACACCAGCGCATCAAGTCGCACAGCCTGGAGCTGTTCCCCGGCTCGGGGGAGCGGAGCGCCCTGTACCTGCGCGAGCTGCACGCCGCCCCGCCCCGCCGCGAGGCCGCCTCGCACGCCGTGGACGTACAGGCCCGCGAGAAGGCCCTCCGCAAGGCCTGTGCGGACCTCGCCGCCGAGCTACACCACGTCCTCACCGCCGCCGGCCGCCCGGTGCCCATCCGCGCCATCCACGCCCGCGCCAAGCAGCACCTCCACCGCGGCCAGGGCGACCTCAGCCTGGACGAACTGGAGAAGAAACGCCGCTGGCTCGAACGCTGCCTGCGCGCCCGGCGGCTGCTCTGACCTGTCCCCCCGAACGCACGCCCTCATCCCACGCGGGCGAAGCCGTCACGGAGCGGCCCACACCCGACCACGTAGCCGCGGGCTTCAGCCTGGGACGGCCGAGAGGCCAAAATCGCCGGGCACGACGCCACACCGCCTCACCCCACGCGGGCGAAGCCGTCACGGAGCGGCCCACACCCGACCACGTAGCCGCGGGCTTCAGCCCGGGACGGCCGAGGGGCCAAAATCGCCGGGCACGATGCCACACCGCCTCACCCCACGCGGGCGAAGCCGTCACGGAGCGGGGCGTAATGGGCCTCGTAGTGCGCGCGGATGTCCGCGTGCGCGGGGTCGCGCAGGTGGGGGTCGCGGCGGACGAGCTCGAAGGCGGCCTCACGGGCCTGCATCAGGAGCTCCTGGTCCTGCGTGATGTCGGCGATCTTCAGGTCAGGCAAACCGCTCTGGCGCGTGCCGAAGAAGTCGCCTGCGCCGCGCAGCTTCAGGTCCATCTCGCTGATGGCGAAGCCGTCGTCGGTCTGCACCATGGCGTTGAGGCGGGCTTCGGCCTCGGCGGAGCGTTTGTAGTCGGCCATGAGGATGCAGTAGCTCTGCTCGCCGCCGCGCCCGACGCGGCCGCGCAGCTGGTGGAGCTGGCTCAGCCCGAAGCGCTCGGCGTGCTCGATAACCATCACCGTGGCGTTGGGTACGTCCACGCCTACCTCGATGACGGTCGTGGCCACCAGGATGTCCGTCTCGCCGCGCTTGAAGCGCTCCATGGCCTCGTCCTTCTCGTAGGGCAACATGCGCCCGTGGATGAGGTCCACCTTGTAGGGCCGGAACTCGGCCTTCAGCTTCTCATAGCCCGACTCGGCGTCCTTCAGGTCCAGCTTCTCGCTCTCCTCCACCAGCGGGTAGACGACGTAGCACTGCCGCCCCTCGCGGAGCTGCCGGCGGATGAAATCATACACCTCGCCCCGGCGTTTCTCCGAGCGGAGCCAGGTCTGGATGGGCTTACGGCCGGCGGGGCGCTCCTTGATGAGCGTCACGTCGAGGTCGCCGTAGAGGGTCATGGCGAGCGAGCGCGGGATGGGGGTGGCGGTCATGAGCAGCATGTGGGGCCGCTCGCCCTTGCGGAACAGCTCGGCCCGCTGCATCACCCCGAAGCGGTGCTGCTCGTCCACGATGGCCATGCCCAGATTGTGGAAGGCGACGCCCTCCTGGATGACGGCGTGCGTGCCCACGGCGATGTGGGCGCGGCCCTCGGCCAGGTCCGCCAGGATCTCCTCGCGCAGGGCCTTGCGCTGCCCGCCGATGAGCAGCCGCACCTCCACACCCAGCGGGTCGAGGTACTTGCGGAGGTTGGCATAGTGCTGCTCGGCCAGGATCTCCGTCGGGGCCATGAAAGCGCTCTGGTAGCCGTTGTCGAGGGCGTGCAGCATCGCGGCGATGGCCACCACGGTCTTGCCGCTGCCCACGTCCCCCTGAACGAGGCGGTTCATCTGGAGCCCGCTCTGCGTGTCGGCCACGATCTGGCGTACGGCCTCTTTCTGCGCGTTGGTCAACTCGAACGGCAGCACCTCGTGAAGGAACCGGTGCACGAACGCACCCGGCGGGCCAAAGCGCAGTCCGGCCACCTCCTCGCGCGACTGCCGTGTCAGCGCCAGCATGAGCTGGATGTAGAAGAGTTCTTCGAACTTGAGCCGGGTGCGGGCGCGGGCCAGCTCGCCCTGGCTCTTCGGGAAATGGATGGCCCGCAGCGCCACGCGCCCGTCGATCAGGTCGTAGGCCTCGCGCAGCCAGGCGGGGAACGGGTCGCGCAGCTTCAGCCCGTGCTCCTTGAACAGGCCGTAGATGACGCGGCGGAAGGTGCGGCTCGTCAGGCCGGCCTTCTGGAAGGCGGCCCCGCCCGGGTAGAGGGCGATGATACGACCCGTGGCGAGCGCCGGCCCCTCCTCGTCGAGCTTGTCGAAGTCGGGGTGGGTCATCGAGAAGCGGCTGCCGTAGCGTTGCGGCTTGCCGTGAAAAGCCACCCGGTCGCCGGGCTTGAACACCTTGCTCACCCAGCCGATGCCCTGGAACCAGACGCAGGTGAGGCGCCCGCCGCTCTCGTCCTCCACGATCAGTTCGTACCGCTTGCGGTTCTTGCCCGGCACCAGGCCGGCAGCCCGCACCGTGCCCACGACCGTCACCGGCGCCCCGCTGTCGTCGAGGCGACGGATGGGGACGACGGTGGAGCGGTCGAGGTAGCGGCGGGGGTAGAAATGCAGCAGGTCGTGGAAGGTATGCAGACCGGCCTTCTCGAGCACGGCGGCGCGGCGCGGCCCCACCCCCTTCAGGAACTGCAGCGAAGTCTGGAATACGTCGTCATCCATGCCAGAACCGATCGATCGAACGCACGGGGCCAATATAATACGAACGCGGCCCGCCACCATGCCCCGATCAGAAAACGTACCGCCGGGCTTAACTGCACCCGCTCCCCGCCGATACCCACGCCGGATGCCCTACCCCTGGCCGAAATAGACCTGCCGACATCCAGCTTCCCTTTCAAGACCTTCCCCCCATCCAGCACCGATTGACCAGAACTTCACCCATGCCTCGCCAACCACGAAAAAAGAAAAAACCCATGATCCTGATCGTGGAGGATAACCCCTTCACGCATCGCCTTTTCCAGTACATGCTGGACAAGGACTACCATCTCCGGATGGTTTCCGACGAGGAGACGGCGCTCATCATGGCCCGACGCGCCCGGTACGACCTGGTGCTGATGGACATCCACCTGGGCACGGACCGCACGGGGCTCGACGCCATGCTTTCCATCCGGGATATCGAGGGGTATGAGGACATACCCGTGATCGCCGTGACGGCCTATGCCGAACACCTGGGCCGGGAGAAGCTGCTCGAACTGGGCTTCGACGAGTACGTCCCCAAGCCGTTCACTCGCCGGACGCTCGTCAACGCCATCGAGCGCATGCTCGAAGCCCGAAAGAACCGGGATGGAACCCCCTCGCGCCACGTGCGGCCGAGTGATACCATCATCGAATATTACCGCAATTACTGGAATTCGTGGCCGGAAGAGGCCTGATCCTGACGGCCATCTGCTTGCCCGGGCCGCGCGACGTCGTTCGTGCGGCCTTTTTCGTTCCGTTCAGGCCGCCCGGCGCGGGTACGACGCACGGTCCTGCAGGGTGGCCCGCAGCAACTTGGGCGTGACGCCCAGACGCCAGGCCAGCTCGCGTAGCCGGCGCTCGGCCCGGGCCCATGCATGGGCCGTCCGCCGGGATTTCATTCGGATGGGTTGGCACTTCTCCATGGCGCAGCCTCCAACACGTCGCTTCACACAACACCGGCACATCGCGCCGCCGCCCGTCGCGGTCCGTCGCGGAGCCATCGGCTCTCTGTTTTCGGACAAGTTTCATGCCGGAATGCACGGGCCGCCGGCACGCAACCGGAGACCTCCTCCGAAGCGCCTGCCACCCTTGTGCCGGCGGAAAAAAACACCTACCATCTCTACAGTACCCCCCATCTACAGCACCCCTCCCATCCAGCCCGACAGCCCCATGCGCACCGCTGCTCTTCGCCTCCTTCCCCTCGCGATCCTGCTCGGCCTTGTCCCCCCGGTCGCTCTCGCCCAGCCGAATTTCGACGAGGTGCAGATTCAGACCATCCCCGTGGCCGAAGGCGTGTTCATGCTCGCCGGTCGGGGCGGCAACATCGGCCTGTCGGTCGGCGAGGACGGCGCCTTCCTGATCGACGACCAGTACGCCCCGCTGACGGACAAGATCAAGGCGGCCGTGGCGGCACAGACGGAGCAGCCCATCCGGTTCGTGGTCAACACCCACTGGCATGGTGACCACACCGGCGGCAACGAGAACATGGGGCAGGCCGGCGCGGTGATCGTGGCCCACGAGAACGTCCGGCGCCGCATGAGCACCGAGCAGTTCATCGAAGCCTTCAATTCGCGGACGCCTCCGGCCCCGCCGGCCGCCCTGCCCGTGGTCACCTTCACCGACGCCGTCACCTTCCACTGGAACGGCGACGAGATCCACGTCTTCCACGTCGACCCGGCCCACACCGATGGCGACGCCATCATCTTCTTCCGCCGCGCCAACGTGATCCATATGGGGGACACCTACTTCAACGGCATGTACCCGTTCATCGACGTCTCCAGCGGGGGGACCCTCGCCGGCATGATCGCCGCCGTGGATCGGGTGCTGCCGATGACCCACGAGGACACGAAGATCATTCCCGGCCACGGACCGCTCTCGAACCGTGCCGAACTCATGGCCTACCGGGAGATGCTCGCGACCGTGCACGCGCGGATGAAGGCCCTCATCGCCGACGGCAAGAGCCGGGACGAGGCCATCGCCGCCCGGCCTACCGCCGACCTGGATGCCACCTGGGGCCGCGGTTTCCTCCAGCCCGACGTGTGGGTCGGCATCGTCTACGACGCCGTGGCCGCCGAAGAGTAGGCCCCACGAGCAGCGTCCCGGCTCGGATGAACCGGGACGCTCCCCACGCGGGCACGTGACGCCCTGACCTCTCCCCCAGGACCTTGCGGAACGCCCGCACCCGCCGCGGGATGGGTTACCGGCCGCCCCCGACCTTCGCGAGCACCTGCGAGACGGTGCAGCCGGCCGTGAACTCGTTCGCTTCAAACCGCGTGGCCAGCAGTCCTACCGCCGTCCCATCGGTAACGCGCACCGTGAGTTCATGCTCGCCGCTGCGCTTGGGCGAGCAGTACTCGAGCAGGTAATAACTGTTGGCCTCGTCCCGGATGAAGCCGGCGATCTCCTGGAAACGGGGCAGCAGGTCGTCGATACGGGAGGCGGCCACGAAGCCGTCCCGGCCGATCTCCGTCAGGGTGGCCTCATCGATCTCCCCCCCGAGGCCGATGGCATAGATCGACACGTCCGGCCTGGCACGCCGCACGGCCGTCATCGCCTCGGAGCGCGGTACCCGGCTGGCCTGGTCGGTACCGTCGGTGAAGAGCACGACCGTCCCGGCCGCGATGATCTGCTCCCGCACGAGGACCTCCAGCCGTTGATCGATCTGATCGATGCCCTGCACGACGGCGCCGTAGAGGTTGGTCGAGTTGTCTTTCGGCAGGTCAGCTGTGATGTCTTCGATCCCGGCCAAGAGCAGATCCGGGTCGCTCGTCACCCCCACGAGCGGCACCAGCTCGGCCTGCCCATCGAACCACCAGATGCCCATCTCGATCTCGCCATAGCGGGGATCGTCGCGGGCAAACAGGGTCGCTTCGACGAAGCTCCGGGCCGCCGCCTTGAGCGGCTCCAGACTCTCGCTGGCGACGATGCTCCCGCTCAGGTCCAGCAGGAGGGCCACGGTGAACCGGAACTGCCCCGCCTTCGGCACGATGCTCTGGCGGGACTCGAAGCGCGAGACGAGCTGCTCGTTCTCGAAGATGTCGAAGTTCGCCGGTTGCAGGCCCGGCACGGGCGCCCCGTCTTCCGTATCCACCTTGAACAGCAGGGACACGTTGGCGGGCGGCCGCGTCTGGTGCTCGATGAGGGCAACGTTGAGGGTCGCCGTCACGTCGCAGGTCTGAAAGATTTCGCAGCGGGCGGCCTCGTCGTTCGCATCGCAGCCGGCCAGCGCGACGAGGAGGAGCAGCACCCAGGCTGCGGGTCGGTAGCAACGGGTTCCGGGATGTCGCATGGGAGGATCAAGCCTGAGGGATACGGGCGGTTCACCCCTGCCCCTGCACAGACCCTGCCATACCCGGCACCCGGCTACCGGATCGTCCTGAAAAGGCCGTTTTCAGCGCAGCAACGCCTGTCTTTTTCGGAACGCGCACCGGCATCGCCGCTCCGGACGCCGCGCTTCCGGAACCGGCGCTCGCCCGGATGCGAACGTGCCTTCGTCCGCGATCAAACCTTTGCCCCGATGGCGGGTATGGAGCGCCATACCTTTTCGCCTGGACCCATGCCCCACGATTACGACGTCCTGGTCGTCGGCGCCGGCCACAACGCGCTCATCACGGCCGCCTACGCGGCACAGGCCGGCTACCGCGTGGCCGTCTTCGAACGCCGCGACAGGGTCGGCGGAGCGGTCTCCACGTGCGAGATCGTCCCCGGCTACCGGTTCGACCTCGGCGGAAGCGCCCACATCCTGATCCGCCTCACGCCCGTCGTCGATGAACTCGGCCTCGGCGCCTTCGGCCTCGAGTACCTCGAACTCGACCCGCTCTTCTTCGCCCCCTTCCCCGACGGCGACGCGGTGTTCCTCTACCGCGACGTGGACCGGACCGTGGCCCACCTGGAGGAAAAGTTTCCGGGGGAAGGGATCGCCTACCGCCGTTTCATCGACGCCTGGAAGCCGTTTGCCGAGGCGGTCAGGGACGCCTTCCTGTGCGTGCCCGGTCCCTTCGAGCTGGGCCGCGCGATGGTTTTCCGCCGCACGACGCCCGACTGGAAACAGGCGCTTCCGATGATCCTGAAGCCCTACGGGGAGGTGGTCGATGCGTACTTCCGGGAGGAGAAGCTGAAGGCGATGCTCGTATGGATGGCGGCGCAGTCCGGCCCGCCGCCGACGGAGCCGCTGACGGCCCCGTTCCTCCTCTGGCACCCGCTCTATCACGAGGGCGGCATCGCGCGGCCCCGGGGCGGCTCGGGGGAGCTGACGCAGGCGCTCCGCCGCCACATCGAGGCGCACGGCGGGGCGGTCTTCACCTCGGCGCCGGTCGAGCAGATCCTCGTCGAGGGCCGCCGGGCCGTGGGCGTGCGCGTAGCGGGCGCGGCGTACACGGCACGGGCCGTGGTGGCGGGCACCCACGCCCTGGAAACGTTCGGGCGGCTGCTGCCCGAGGCCCACCGCCCGCCGGGCGCCCGGCACCTGCGCACCGGCAACGGCTTCGGCGCGATCCTCCGCCTGGCCCTCCGCGAGCCGGTCGCCTACACGGCCGCACCGGGGGCCGAGGCCCGCACCGGCCTTCAGCTCCTCTGCCGCGACCGCGCCCAGCTCCACGCCGCCTACGGCGACTACCTGCGCGGCGAGCCGGCCCACGACCCACCCCTCGTGGCGATGACCTTCTCCGCCGTCGATGCCTCGCTGGCCCCGCCCGGCGGCGAGGTGCTCTGGCTCTGGGCCCAGTACTTCCCGTACGCCCTCCGCTCCGGGCACTGGGACGAGATCGGCGAGGCCGTCGCCGACCGCATCCTGTCGGCCTTCGAAGCCTATGCCCCGGGCACCCGGGACAAGGTCGTCGGCCAGCTCTTTCAGCACCCGCTCTACCTCGAGCGCGAGCTGGGCCTCTACCGGGGCAACGTGATGCACCTGGAGATGAGCCTCGACCAGATGTTCATGCTCCGCCCGTTCCTCGGCATGGCCCGCTACCGGACCCACCTGAAGGGGCTGTACCTGACCGGCGCGAGCACCCACCCCGGCGGCGGCATCATGGGCGCCTCGGGCCGGAATGCCGCCCGCGTTCTGTTGAAAGATCTGAGCCGAAGGCGCGTCTGAATATGACCTACCTCCAGTTCCACCTCGTCTTCATCCTGCCGCCGCTGCTGGCGCTGGCCCTCATCCCGCCCCGCCCGGCGGCCGCCCCGGGCGAGCGCCATCCCTGGCCGTGGCTGCTCCTGCTGGCCCTCCTGGCCGTACTCTACACCACCCCGTGGGACAACTACCTCGTGGCGCGGGGCATCTGGTCGTACGGCGCAGCGCGTGTGCTGGGGACGATCGGCTACGTGCCCGTCGAAGAGTACCTGTTCTTCGTGCTCCAGCCGCTGCTCACCGGGCTGTGGTTCGTGCGCCTGCGGGCGCGCCCCGCCCTCCGCCGGCCCGACGCGGCCCCCGGCCCCCACGCCCGCCGCCTCGGCGCCGCCTTCTGGCTGCTCATAGCCGTCGTCGGCGCGGTGCTGCTGACCACCGAGCCGGGCACCTACCTGGGGCTGATCCTGGCCTGGGCCGCCCCGGTCCTGGCAGGCCAGTGGTTCCTCGCCGGCGACGCCTTCCTCCGGCACCGGCGCCTCTTCTTCCTGGCGGTGGCCGTCCCCACGCTCTACCTGTGGGTCGCCGACGCCATCGCCATCCGCCTGGGCATCTGGCACATCGCCGAGGCCACCACGCTCGGCTGGCGTCCCGTTGGCCTGCCCGTCGAAGAAGCCACCTTTTTCCTCGTAACGAACCTGCTCGTGGTGCAGGGCCTCTGGCTGTTCCTCCCCCTGTCGCAACCGCACGCCGCCCGCCATGCCTGACGCCCCCGTCCATCCCGCCGTCGCCGTGATCGGTGCCGGCCTCAGCGGCCTGACTGCCGCCTCCACGCTGCACCGCGCCGGCCTGCCCGTCCGCATCTTCGACAAGGGACGCGGACCGGGCGGGCGCATGAGCCGCCGCCGGCAGAACGGCTTCCACTTCGACCACGGCGCCCAGTATTTCACGGCCCGGGACCCGGCCTTCCGCGAGGCGGTCGAGGCCTGGCGGGCCGAGGGGATCGTGGCCGCATGGCCGCTGCGTCTCGGCGTGGCACGCCATGGGCACCTCACCGCAAAGCCGTCCCGCGAGGCCCGCTACGTGGGCGTGCCCAGCATGAACGCCGTCGCACGGCACCTGGCCCGTGGCCTGCGCGTCGACTACGGCGTGCGCATCGAGGCCGTAGAGCCCTTCGCGGGCGGCTGGCAGCTCCGGGCCGAGGACGGCACCGCCTTCGGGCGGTTCGACGTCGTCCTCGTGAGCGCCCCGCCGCCGCAAGCTGCGCCCCTGCTCGGCGCAGCCTCCGACTTCGCGGCGGCCGCCGCCCGCCTTACCATGGCACCCTGCTGGGCCGTCATGGCCGCCTTCGACGCCCCGCTCCCGATCCCGTTCGACGGCCTGTTCGTCGAGGAAAGCCCGCTGACCTGGGTGGCGCGCAACAGCAGCAAGCCCGGACGGCCCCCCGGCGAGACGTGGGTCCTGCACGCCGGGCCGGACTGGTCGGCCGCTCATCTCGAAGCCGACCCGGACCGGATCACCGCCCCGTTGCTCGACGCGTTCTTCGCCGCCGTGGGCATGGCCCCCGTGCCGCCCGTGCTGGCCGTGGCCCACCGGTGGCGCTATGCGTTGCCCGTGGGCAAAGCCGAGGCCCCGTGCCTCTGGGATCCGGCCATCGGCCTGGGTGCCTGCGGGGACGCCTACCGGGGCGGACGCATAGAGGGCGCGTACCTCAGCGGCCGCGCCCTCGCCCGTTCCGTGCTATCCACGTTCGGGATCAGCCCCCCTGCACCAGCCGCATGAACTCGGCGCGTGCGCTCGTGTCTTCCATGAACAGCCCGCTCATGGCGCTCGTCGTCGTGATCGAGTGCTGTTTCTGTACGCCGCGCATCACCATGCACAGGTGCGTCGCCTCGATCACCACCGCCACCCCCTGCGGCTGCAGCACCTCCTCGATGGCGTCGCGGATCTGGATCGTCAGCCGCTCCTGCACCTGCAACCGCCGTGCGAACACGTCCACCACGCGCGGGATCTTGCTCAGCCCCACGATCTGGCCGTTCGGGATATAGGCCACGTGCGCCCGACCGAAGAACGGGAGCATGTGGTGCTCGCAGAGGGAGAAGACCTCGATGTCGCGGACGAGGATCATCTCGCTGTAGTCTTCCTCGAACAGGGCGCTGGTGAGGATGGCGCGGGGGTCCTGCGTGTAGCCCTGGGTGAGGAACTGGAGGGCTTTCGCCACGCGCTCGGGGGTTTTCAGAAGGCCCTCCCGCTCGGGGTCCTCGCCGAGCAGTTCGATCACCCGCGCCAAGTTGCGCGCGAGGAGCGAGGTCGCAGGCGTGTTTGTGTCGGTCCGGGGCATCGCGGGGACCGGAACGGGTTCACCGGCCGCACCGTCGCCCTGGGAGGTGGACGTGTACAGGGTAGGCATCGTCATGAACAGGTTCCTCGTCATAAATAAGGCTGGGATAGTGCGAAAAGGGAAGGCGGTCCGGCACCGCATCGAATCGGTGCAGGACCGTTCCCGTCGCGTCAGTTCGACGGCGGCAGCAACACCGTGTCGATCACGTGGATGACGCCGTTCGAGGCCTCGATGTCCGTCGCCGTGACGGTGGCGTCGTTGATCATCACCTTGCCGTCCATCACCTTGATGGTAAGCGAGGCCCCCTGTACCGTCTTGGCCGACGTCAGGTTGACCACGTCGGCGGCCCGTACGGCACCCGGCACCACGTGGTAGGTCAGGATGGCAACGAGCTGGTCACGGTTTTCCGGCTTGAGCAGGCTTTCGACGGTGCCCTCGGGCAGCTTCGCGAAGGCCTCGTCGGTCGGGGCGAAGACGGTAAACGGCCCCTCGCCCTGGAGCGTCTCGACCAGGCCGGCTGCCTGCACGGCCGCCACCAGCGTATTGAAGCCGCCTTCCGTGGCCACCTGCACGATGTCTTTCTCCACCATGGGCGTCTCAGGGTCCTGCGCGTCACAGCCCGTCGCGACGAACAGAGCCATCAGCGTGAGGGTGAAAAGTGACGTGGTCATGTGTTTGAAGATGGTTTTCATGGTTTGCTCTCCGTGTTGATGGTGTGGGATGGATGGATGGTGGATGGAAGGCATGGCGTGCGCCGGATCGTCAGGCTTCGATGGCCTGTATCCACCGGTCGAACGGCTCCATGCGTGAGAAAAAGCGGGCCTCGAGGAAGCGAGGGGCCACATCGCGCAGATCCCGATCTTCGGGCAGGCCCGGCCCGCCGAGGGCCAGACGGCAGGGTCTTTTCGGGTCGTACATGCGGTCGAGCAGGCGCACGGCGGCGAGGGCTTCCGGCAGGCCCCGGGGCGGCATCATCGAGATGCACATCAGTTGTGCCTCGTGCCGGTGTTGCTGCCCGGCGAACTCTTCCGTGGGCACATCCAGCCCGAGGTAGATGACCTGCCAGCCACGGGCCGCCAGCACGTGCCGCACCATGAGGGCGCCCAGTTCGTGCACCTCCCCCTGCAGGCAACCCACCACGGCGACCCTGCGCTTCCGGCCATTGCGCTGCTTGCGCAGGCCCTCGCCCGCCGGCGCATCGAGTCGTAAGATCGCGTCGCGCACGAGCCCGGTCATGCGGTGCTCCTCGCCGACGCTGAGGTGCCCAGTCACGTAGCCCTCTCCGATCCGGCGCATCACCGGGCCGACCAGGTGGTCGAACAGCCGGGCAGGGGATACGTCGTGCCTGCGGAGGAACGTCAGAAGCCGGGTGAAACGCTCGACGTCGCCGTGGGCCAGTGCGTCGTACGCCACCTCGTACAGGTCCGTGAAGTCGCCTTCGCGTTGCGCCCGGAGCAGCCCCCGTCCGACGCGGGCCGCTTCGTCTCCGAACGCCAGCAGCGGAAGGTTCATCCGCCGCTCCGAAGCGAAGCGGACCAGCGCGTCGACCGGGATGCGCCGGTGGCCTCCCGCCGTCGTCCGGCAGGAGAGCGCCCCCTCGTTGCACCAGCGCTTTATCGAGGATTCATGCACCCCCAGCAGGCTGGCCGCCTCCCGGGTGGACAGTATGGTCTGCGCGTCGCTCATGTCTGTTTTTCGACCATCTCGTGCTTATGAACGCTTCAGAATGGATAAGTTGCACTACGACGGAGATTAAATTCGATTTTTTATCTTGATTGACAGGGCGAGCGCATTCTAAAATAGGCTAGTGTTAATGGCCTGGGATGTCGTAAGCTGTGCCGGTTCGTCAGCCGTTCCAGTTTGCTCCCCTCCGTTCATGTCTGAGACCTGCTTTATTCGCTATTTTGACCACCTTGAGGACCCCCGACGCGATCAGGGCAAACGCCACCGGCTCGAGCACGTGCTCGTGATCGCCCTCTGTGCCGTTGTTGCCGGTGCTGAGGGCTGGGATGACATCGCCACGTTCGCCCAGGCCAAAGTCTCCTGGCTGACCCAACGGCTCGACCTCAAACATGGCACGCCCTCGGGCGACACCTTCCGCCGCGTCCTGGCCGCCATCTGCCCGGAGGCCTTCGCCCGCGGCTTCGTACGCTGGGTGGAGGCGCTGGCCCAACAGACGGCCGGCGAGGTCATTGCCATCGATGGCAAGACGCTGCGCCGCAGTTACGACAAAGACGACCCGAAGGCCGCCCTGCACATGATCTCGGCCTGGGCGTGTGAGCAGCATCTGGTGCTGGCGCAAGAGAAGGTCTCGGCCAAGAGCAATGAGATTACCGCGATTCCGGCGCTTCTGGAGGTGTTGGACCTCGAAGGCTGCATTGTGACGCTCGATGCGATGGGCACGCAGACCGAGATTGCCGAAGCGATCTGCGCGCAGGGGGCGGACTACGTGTTGGCCCTGAAGGGCAACCAGGGCCTGCTCCACCGTGAGGTGCGGGCCTACTTCGAGCAGGGGCGCACGCGGCACTGGCGGGCGATGCCGGTCGCCTACGCGGAGCGCTGTGACCTGGGGCACGGGCGCAAGGAAGTGCGTCGGCTGTGGATCTCGACCGATGTGGCCTGGGTGCCCAAGGCCGAGGCGTGGCGTGACCTGAACAGCCTCGTGATGGTCGAACACGAGCGCCACACGCAGCAGGGCGTGAGTCTGGAGCGCCGCTTCTACATCAGCAGCCTCGCGACCACAGCGGAGCAGATGCTGGATATCATCCGGAGTCACTGGGGCATTGAGAATCAGCTGCACTGGGTGCTCGATGTGGTGTTTCGGGAGGATGAGAGCCGTATTCGGCGCGATCACGGGGGGCAGAACATGGCGGTGGTGCGGCAGCTAGCGCTCAACCTGTTGCGCAAGGACGAAACGAAGCGGTTGAGTCTGCGCATGAAGCGAAAACGGGCCGGTTGGGACGATGCCTTCCTGGCGCAGATCGTCGGAATTTAGAATGCGCTCGCCCTGTCTTGATTGATCGAAACATAATTCATTTTCGATATTAGAACAGGTCAGAATCGCTCACAACAACCACGATGAGCGTTATTCGACCCACAACCGAGAGGTGCCCCATGAAGACCGCCCGCCTCCACCCCCGCAACCGGAAGGCCCTGCTGGACGAACTCAGCGACGAACTGCTCATGGAGCAGCTCCAGGCCGGAACCGTGGAAGCGTTCGACCTCCTCGTCGAGCGCTACTCCGGCAAGTTGATGCGTTACCTGCTCGACTTCCTCGGCGACCCGCAACGGGCCGAGGACCTGCTGCAGGACACCTTCCTCCGCGTCTACCGGAACCGCCACGCCTACCGGCGCTTCGCCAAGTTCTCCACGTGGATCTACACCATCGCCGGCAACCTGGCCCGCTCGGAATACCGCAAAAACAAGCGCCGCAAGACGACCTACACGCTCCGGGTCGGAACCCGCGATCAGGAGGAGTACGAGCTACCGCTGCCCGACGAGACCTTTTCGCCGGAGCGTGAAACCGAGCGCACGTTCGAGGAGCAGGCCATCCAGGAAGCCCTCGCACAGCTCTCGCCGCGCTACTGGGAGGTGGTGGTACTGCGCGACGTGCAGCAACTGACCTACGACGAAATCGCCGAGATCACGGGCCTGCCCATGGGCACCGTCAAGAGTCGCATCAACCGGGGGCGTATCCGCCTGCAGCAGATTCTTCGCGATCGCTACGGCATCGTCCCCGAGGGGCAGGAAGCCGAGGTCATGGCCGCCTGAAATCGTCCCCACGTACACCTGTGGACGATACGGGATCCATCAGAGGATATGCCGGAGCACCTCCTCGTCGTGCTCGGACGTGTTGTTCAGGATGAGGTGCCCCATGCGGTCGCGCTTCGTCTGCAGGTAGCGCTCGTTGACCTCGTTGGGAGGGATCTCGATGGGCACGCGCTCGACGATCTCCAGGCCGTAACCCGCCAGTCCGATGCGCTTGGTCGGGTTGTTCGTCATCAGCCGCAGCTTGCGGATACCCAGGTCGCGGAGGATCTGGCAGCCGATGCCGTAGTCGCGATGGTCCATCTTGAATCCCAGCGCCTCGTTGGCCTCGACCGTGTCCAGCCCTTCCTCCTGCAGGCGGTAAGCGCGTAGCTTGTTGAGCAGTCCGATGCCGCGCCCTTCCTGCTTCATGTACAGGACGACGCCCCGGCCTTCGCGTTCGACCTGCTGCATGGCGCGGGCGAGCTGGTCGCCGCAGTCGCATCGCTTCGAGCCAAAGATATCGCCGGTGACGCACTGGGAGTGCACCCGCACGAGCACGGGCTCGTCCTCGTTCCACGTCCCTTTCGTCAGCGCCAGGTGGACGTCGCCCGTGAGGCGCTCTTCGTAGGCCACGAGGCGAAAATCCCCGTAGCGCGTGGGCATCTGCACCTCCACGACGCGCTCGATCAGCTTCTCGGTGCGCATCCGGTAGGCGATCAGATCCTTGATGGTGATGAGCCGCATGTCGAACCGGCGGGCGATCTCGCGGAGCTCGGGCACACGGGCCATGGTGCCGTCGTCGTTCATGATCTCGACGAGCACGCCGGCCGGGTAGAGCCCCGCCAGCCGGGCCAGGTCGACGGCGGCCTCGGTATGGCCGGCGCGCCGCAGCACCCCGCCCTGCTGGGCCCGCAGCGGGAAGACGTGACCGGGCCGTCCGAAGTCCTCGGGCCGTGCCTTCGGGTCGGCCAGGGCCCGGATGGTCCGCGCCCGGTCGGCCGCCGAGATGCCCGTGGTGGTGCCGATCCGGTAGTCGACCGACACGGTGAAGGGGGTGTCGTAGAGGGCGGTGTTGGAGGGCACCATCATCCCGAGGTCGAGTTCCTGAGCCCGTTCCCGGGTGATGGGTACGCAGATGAGTCCCCGCCCTTCCTTGGCCATGAAGTTGACCAGTTCGGGCGTCACCAGCTCGGCGGCGGCGATGAAGTCGCCTTCGTTTTCGCGATCTTCGTCGTCGACCACAATGACGAGCCGGCCGGCCCGGATGTCGGCGATGGCGTCTTCAATCCGGTCAAACGGGGGCGACGGCGTGGGCGGATGCGCCTGGGTCATGGAGGTCGTCGAATGGCTCGGAAAGGGCTTGCGTCCCCGGTGCGGCACGCGGGGCGAACGCATGGCCCCGGAGACGCTCCAAAATCATGTGCTTGAACGGGAGGAGCCGGATGAGGTTCTTTCCTCACGAGAGCTTCAACAAGCACGCGACCCGGGGTGGAAACGAAAAAACCCGTCCGTACGGGCCGGTGACGGCGTACGGACGGGTTTCCCTCAGGTCGGGACGGCGGGATTTGAACCCACGACCCCTTGCACCCCATGCAAGTGCGCTACCGGACTGCGCTACGTCCCGATCCGGTCGAAAACAAAGAAAACCTCAGAGGCTTTTCAAGAGCTTCTCTAAAAATACGCGGAGCTCGAGAAGTTCCCGGCGAAAGGCCGTTTCATCCTTTTTTGCGCCGTCGGACGCCTTTCGCTCCTCTTCCAGCGCCTGCCGGGCCCCGGCGATGGTGTACTTCTCGTCGCGCAAAAGCGCCTGGATCCGCCGGAGCACGGCGATGTCGTCCTCGGTGTAGATCCGCTTGCCGGCCCGGCTCTTGCGCGGGTGCAACTGCGGGAACTCGGTCTCCCAGTAACGGAGTACGTGTGCTTTCTCGCCCAGCAGTTCGGCCACCTCGCTGATGGAGTAATACAGTTTCTTGATGCCTTCTTCCTCCATGAAACGCTGCGTTCTCTGATGATCCCGCGGGCGACCGGGGTCCAGGGGCGTCGCAACGGCACCGCCCGGCCGCCGCCCGATGAATTTTGCCTTCAAAGTACGAAAGGAAGGAGGCGAAAGCATCGCGTTGCCCTGTATTTTGTCGCTTTTCACCGCCCGCTCCCATGACCGACACCCGAGCCTCCGGCTGGAAGACGGACGCCATGCTGCTGTTCGTCACCCTGGTCTGGGGTTGCAACTTTCCCGTGATCAAAGCCGTGCTGGCCGTGATGCCGGCACACGCCATGAACGCCGTGCGGCTGCTCATCTCCGCGCTGGTGCTGGGAGGTTATTACGCCGTCCAGGGGCGGCGTCAGGGCACGCCGCTCCTGGCCCCGCTCCGCCAGGCGCCGGGGATGCTCCTCGCGCTGGGGCTGCTCGGCTACTTCCTGTACCAGGTGGCGTTCATCGTGGGCCTGGACCACACGGCGGCGGGCAGCGCCGCCATCATCATGGCGAGCGTGCCGCTGTGGTCCGCGCTGGTCGGTCACACTTTCGGATTCGAACGGCTGCGCCGGCTCGGCTGGGCCGGCCTGCTGGTGACCCTCGTCGGCACGGCCCTCATCGTGGTCTTCGGCCCCCGCACGGTCGACTTCGGGGGCGGCGTGCTCTTCGGCAACGTCGTGATGGTCGGTGCCGCCGTCTGCTGGGGATGCTACACGGCGCTCAACCGGCCCGTCCTGCGCCGGGTCTCCCCGCTGGCGCTCTCGCTCTTCGGCCTCCTGTTCTCCCTGCCCCTGCTCTTCCTGGTAGCCCTCCCCTCGTTCGACGAGATCGCGTGGGGACGGGTGAACGGATGGACGTGGGCGGCCCTGCTCTACTCGGGCGGCCTCTCGACGGGGCTGGCGCCGGTGCTCTGGAGTGCCTCGGTGCACCGGGTGGGAGCCGCCCACACCACCGCCTTCGGGAATCTGGTGCCGTTCATCGCCCTCTTCGCCGGCTTCTTTTTCCTGGACGAACCGATCAACCTGGCGCAGTTGCTCGGCGGAGGCCTCATCATCGCCGGCATCATGCTCGTTCGACGGGTACGGGGAACCGCCCGGCCGCCGGCCCGCGTGTAAGCCCCCGGCACCGGAACCCGCACGGCCCGCCGGTCTTTCCGCAACCCATTCCGAAGAACACCCTGTTCATGCTCCCCTGCCCCGGTCTCTCCCACCGCTTCCCGCGCGGCGTCCTCGTCCTGACGGGATGGTTCCTCCTCGTGGCCGGGGTGTTCGAAGCCCGACCGGTCCTGGCCCGGCAGGCGCTGGCGAACACGGCTCCGCAGATGCTCGGCCTCCAGTTCGACGCCTTCCCGGACACCGAAGCCCGGCAACTGCTGCTGCTGGCCGCCCGCCGCGTGCCGGTGGCGCTGCTCCTGCCCGCCGTCTCGTCGGACAGCCACTTCGACGTCCTCTTCGGAGCCGCCGGTGCCCGCTTCGGCAACGACCTGCCGACCCGCTTCCGCTGGCGTGCCGGCCTGCTGGACCTCGACGTCTTCCGCCCCCCCTTCGGGGCCGGCCTCACCCTCCTCGACGTGGACCGCGCCGGGGTACCCGACCTCCACGCCCGCTGGCTCGCCGTGCGCCTCGGACCCTCCCTCCGGCTCGGCGGCCCCGCCTTTTTCGTCGAACCGCGCTTCATCGGCAACGGCGCCCTCAGCTCCCTCCGGCTCGGCCAGACCCAGTACGACGGGCTCGGACCGGGCACGCGTGACACCCGCACCGCGCTCGAGGCCGGCTACACCGCCGGGCTGCTGGTCCAGCTCGGCCCCCACCTCCACCTGACCGCCTCCTCCGGGTACCAGATCCATTACGGCGGCCCCGATCCCTCCTTCCACCGGCGCCGCCTCGGCGTGCTCTATGCACCGGAGAGCCGCCTCCAGGTTTTCGCGGCATACGGCTACGAAAAAGCGTCCCTCGGCCCCCGGACCCTGCGCTTCGAGCACTTCCACGCAGGCCTCCGCTTTCTCCCCGCCGCCGGCGGGCTCTGACCGAGCCGCCGTATGTACGGCGTGCGAAACGCCTCCCACGGCCATGTGAGGTACGCACCGCCTCAGACGCCGATCATCTGGAAACGGGATCCTTCGACGGGATCCTTCTCCACCTCGATCCGCACGGGAAAAGCCTCTTTGAGCTGATCCAGGTGGGTGATGACAATGATCTTGTCGAAGTCGTCCTGGATGGTCTGGATGGCCTCGACCATGTTCTCCACGCCCTGTTCGTCCTGGGTGCCGAAGCCTTCGTCGACGACGAGGGTGCGCACGCGGACGCCGCTGCGCTCGGCCAGGAGCTGGGCCAGGGCGATGCGGAGGGCGAAGTTGACGCGGAAGGCTTCCCCGCCGGAGAACGTCTCGTAGGGCCGCGGCACCCCCTGTTCGTCGGTGATGATGATCTCGAGCGTCTCTTTGGTTCCGCCGGTCTTCTTATCCTTGAGCGTTTCGAGGTGGACGTACATCTTGCCGTCGGTCAGGCGGGCGAGCAGCTCGTTGGCGCGCTCTTCGATCTCGGGCAGGGTCTGTTCGATGATGAGCGACGGGATGCCGTGCTTGCCGAAGGCGGCGCGGAGATGCCGGTAGATGGTACGTTCGGTGCGTGCGGCGGCGTGGGCCTTCCGCTGTGCCGTGAGGGCTTCGCGGTCCTGCCGGGCCTGTTCGAGACGGGAGCGCAGCTCGCCGGCCCGGGTGTGCAGGTCGCTCAGGGCCTGCTCCCGCCCGGCACAGGCCGCGGCCAGCTCACGCTGCCGGCGGACCAGCTCGTCGCGCCCGGCCAGGTCGGCCTCGAGCCGGGTGAGCCGCCCGGCCAGCGCCTCCCGCTCCGCCTTCGCCCTCGCCAGGCGCTCGTCGATCCGGGCAACCTGCTCTTTCCAGTCAGCCCGGTTGGCGCGGGCGTGCAGCAACTCCTTCATCCGCTCGCCGGCCTTCTCGACCTCCCGGAGCATCCGGCGCACCTCCTCCAGGCGGGCCGGGTCGAAGCCGATCTCGGCCTGCCGGGCCTCCAGGTGGCGGATCTGCTCCTGGATGGGTCCGAAGACCGAGCCGTCGTCGAGCCGGGTACGCAGGGTTTCCAGCTCCGGCTCCTTCCGCTGAAGGCGTTGTTCGAGCTGCTGCTTGCGACCGGCCACCTCCTCCAGCCGCCGGAGCTTTTCCTCGAACCGTTCCACCTGGCCGGCCTGGTCGCGCAGGCGCTCGTAGGCCGCCTCGTCGAAGGGACAGGCGTCGAGACGCTCGCGCAGGGTCTGGAGCCGTGCCCGCACCTCGTGCCCGAAATCCTCGTCGGCGAGGCGGCGGCGCAGGGCCTCGGCCTCCTTGCGGCGTGCCGCCAGGGCCTCCTGCGCCGTACGGGCGTGGGCGATGCGCTGCTCGATCGCCGCCAGCGATGCGACCCGGTCGGCGAGTTGCCTGGCCTCGTTCTCCACGGCCCGGTACCGATCGAGCAGGGTCTGGCGAGCCGCCATCTTTTCCTCGATCCCGTGCTGCATCTCCTCCAGCTCTTTCCGGAGCCGATCCATTTCGGTTCGGTACCGGGCTTCCACCTCGGCCCGGTGTGCCGGGGTGAGCGGCGTGCCACAGGTGGGGCAGGCCTCCTCCTCGAAGTCGAGCAACCGGCGCAGTGCTTCCTCCTGCTTTTTCAGGCTTTCCTGACGGGCCTTCATCAGGCCCTCCCGCTCCCTGATCTGCTCGCGCAACGCCTGCCCTTCCTGTCGGATCCGGTCCAGCGCTTCCTGGAGTTGCCGGTGCCGGTCCACGGCCGCTGCGCAGGCCTGCCGTTCCTGCTCCAGGCCGTCGGGGTCGGGCAGGGTGGCGGCTTCGCGCTCGATGCCGGCCTCCAGCGCGTGCAACCGCCCGCCGAGGGCCTCCCGTTCCTGCATCAGGCGCTGCTCGGCGGCGGTGATCTCCTCCTCCAGCCGGCGTCGCCGGGTGAGCACGTCGGTCAGGTCTTTGAACTGCCGGGCCGCGGTCCGGGCCGCCTCCAGCTGTCGCCGTACGGCCGGCAACTCGACCAGCTCGGCCTCGCACCGGGACAGCTCGTCCCGATCTGCCTTCAGCTCGACGGTCAGTCTGTGGATCTGGTTCTCGAGCGCGTTCTTCCGGTCCTTCAGCTCCTCCCGTTGCTGCCGGATCTGCTTCTCGACGGCCTCGTAGAGATGCTGCCTGTCGAGGAGGTCGTCATACGTCTTCCGGAGGGTTTCGTAGCGCTGGTGCTCCCGCTCGATCTCCGCCTGCCGGGCGATGAGGGCGTCGGCTTCCCGGATGCGTTCCAGAAGTTGCCGCCGCTCCTCCTCGTCGGCGTGACGGCGCCGGTCGAGCCCGTCGAGGGCTTCCCGGGTGGTGAGGGCTTCCTGCGCCCGGGCCTCGAGGGCGGCCAGGCGTTCGGCCAGCTGCCGTTCCTCGGCCCGGAGCCGTTCGAGCGTCGCCGCCTCCTCGGCAATCTGCGCCTCCACCCGGGCGTGCTCCTCCTTCCAGGCGGGCTCCCCGGCCAGGGCGTTCTTGAGGCGCTCGATCTCGCGTTCGGCCAGGTCGACGTCCGCCTCGGCCTTGCGGAGGCGCTCGCGGGCCATCTCGGCCAGGCGATCGTAGCGGCCCAGGTTCAGGATGCGGGCCAGGATCTGCTTGCGCTCGGCAGGCCGTTTCTTCGTGAACTCGTCGGAACGCCCCTGCAGCAGGAAGGCCGAGTTGATGAAGGTGTCGTAGTCGAGCCCCAGAATGTTGTTCAGGACCTGCTGCGTCTCGCGGATCGAGGCCCCGGTGAGGGGCCGGTAGTCGTCCTGGGCCGGGTCGAAGACGTGTACCTCGAGGCCGGGCTTGCTCGTCTTACCCGTCTTCGTCTTCTCATACCAGCGCAAGACGCGGTAGCGGGTTCCCTCGAGGTCGAAGACGAGCTCGACCTGCATGCGCCGGGCTCCGATGCGCAGCAGATCGTCGTCGGGCTTGCGGCTGTCGCTCGACTTGCGGGCCTCCCCCCAGAGCGCCCAGGTGATCGCATCCAGCAGGGCCGACTTACCCTGCCCGTTGCGCCCGGAGAGACAGGCCACGCGGAACTGTTCGAAGTCGAGCGTCGGCGCGGCGGTGCCGTAGCTGAGAAAGTTGTGCAGGCGTAGCGCGACGGGTACCATGCGTGCAAGAACTACCGGTTGACGATCTTCCCGGGCAACGAAGATACGCCCGCCGGGATCCCCATGCACGGCCGGTGGAAGCGAGGCAGGGAAGTGTGGAGGGATGGAGGTGTGGATGTTTCGCCATCACCGAGCCGGACGGCCACCTATTTTTCCCGTGTCTTCACGACGACCTGGCCTTCGGTGAGGGTACGGTGGACCGGGCACCGGTTGGCGATCTCGACCAGCCGCCCGCGCTGTTCCCGGGTCAGGTCGCCCGCCAGTTCCACCTCTCGTTCGACGAGATCGATCTTGCCGGTACTGGTTTCACCGGCCCCGCAGTCGCAGTCGCGGGCATGGACCTTCCGGTGAAGCAGGCGCACCGTCACCGACTCCAGCGGCCAGTCCTTGCGGTCGGCATACATGCGCAGCGTCATGGCGGTGCAGGCGCCGAGGGCGGCAACGAGCAGGTCATAGGGCGTGGGACCGGCGTTCGTCCCCCCCACCGTGCGCGGCTCGTCGGCGAGGAGGGCATGCCCGTTGGCCAGGATCTCGGTGCGGTAGTGCGCGCGGTCGATGTGGGCCACGATCCGGTTGTCGGCCGGATCGGGGTGCTTGCGCTCCGCCTGCGACACACCGAGGTATCTGCGGGCCCAGGCCGCGATGACGGTTCCGGCATAACGGGCGTCCTCCTCGTTCGAGAGCAGGTGGTCGGCCCGGTCGAGCGAGACGAAGCTCTTCGGATGCCGGGCCGCCTCGAAGAGGAGAGCGGCGTTGTCGATCCCGACGACCTGGTCCATCGGTGCGTGGAGCAGCATCAGGGGCCGCTTCAGGTCACGCAGCACCCGGCGGACGTTCTGCGCCGCCAGGTCGTCGACGAACGCCTTCTTCACGGTGAACGCGCGCCCGGCCAGCCGTACCCGGGTCACCCCGTCGCGTTCGATCTCGTCGAGGACGTCTTCGAAGAGGTGCAGGACGTGCTCGGGATCGAACGGCGCGCCGATGGTGGCCACCGCCCGCACGGCGTCGAGCTGTGCGGCCGCCTGCAACACGGCGGCACCACCGAGCGAGTGCCCGATCAGGAGCGCCGGCGGAGCATACGAACGCGCCAGGAAAGCGGCGGCGTCGACCAGGTCTTCGACGTTCGACGAAAAGGTGGTTTCGGCGAAATCCCCTTCGCTCTCGCCCAGCCCGGTGAAGTCGAACCGGAGGACGGCGATCCCCGCTTCGGTGAGGGCTTCGCTGAGGTAACGCAGGGCGCGGAGGTTCTTCCCACAGGTGAAGCAGTGGGCAAAAAGGGCACAGGCAAGGGGATCGCCATCGACGGGTAGATCGAGCCGAGCCGAAAGCCGCTGGCCGTTGCGGTTCTCGAAGGTGATGCGTTTGAAGTTCATGGCATTGACAGGTTGATCCCGGAAACACCGGTGGGTTACCCGGCCGGGTCATCCGTTGCAACCCGCGCCCGTCTCGATGCGAAATCACCCGTCCGAAAAGTCACGCGGATGGATCCCCAGGCCGGCTGCGATCACCTGCCGGTCATACGTGACATGCGGCACACCCAGGTGCCGTCCCAGGGCGGCATACGTGGCATCGTAAGCCGTCAGATCATGGTCCGATGCCAGGCGAAGCACAAGTTCGGCTGGTGGTGTGTCCACGATGCGCACCAGGCCCCGGGCCGCACGGAAACGGCGAAGGGCATCGTCCACAGAAAACGTGTTCTGCCGGATATACCGCCACATGACGTTCAAAAACTCGCTCTCCCACAGCGGTGGTACGATCCATTCCGGATCGTGCTGAAACAGCTTTCGGACCTCGGACGTGTGGGCTCCCTCTACAGATAAACCGAGAGATTGACGTCCGCTACGATCATGCGCGTCCCTCCTCGATCCACCGCTTGAGCGTGCCGGGTTCCGGTGCCCGGGCCGGTGTCTCTGCCCGAAGGCGATCCGCTTCCCGCAGCAGGGCTTCGGCTTCCTCCGGTCTCCGGCGGGGAATGATGATGACCTGCACGCTGGTGCCATCCTCAGCCGGGACGTTGACCGTGACGCGACCGTCTTTGACGACGGTCATCATATTGATAGCGTTCATAGCCACACCGGGATTCGATCTGTTGCATGTACGAGGTTTCATCCTGCATGTTCATCCCCCGGGAGCCCGCCCTTCATGGTTTTTTACCGGGTGAAGCACCGGAGGCGTCTCCGGGCGTCCAACGTTCATGGGCGTCGAAGCAGCCGGGGCCGGTACCTGCCGGTGGGCCGGCTCATCCGTTGCAACCCGCGCCCGTCTCGATGCGAAACCGTCGCGTGCGGGGTGCCTGGCCGTCGTGCGGGAAAGTGCGCTCGGCGACGGTGATCACCCCCTCGGCGTCGACCAGGAGGACCGTAGCGGCGCGCGTGCCGTAGCCCGGAGCCCGGATGAAGGCGGACGAGAGCCGCCGCTCCCACTCGCGGCCAACGCCCGTTTCGGGCAGGGCCTCGTCCGGCGCCGGCGTGGTGTCGGCCAGCAGCTCGAAGAGGGCTTCGGGCTCCGGCGGGCCGGCCTCGAGCAGGGCAGCCAGGCGTGCTCGGGCGTGGACGACCTTCGGCCAGGGCGTGTCCAGCAGATGGTTGCTCAGGCCGTAGAGCCCCGGCGCCAGCTCCTGCCGCCCGTCCCGGTTGGAGAAGTAGTGGAGCGAGGTACCATCTCCCACGAGCAGGTTGAACCCGTTGTAGCGGCCGGCCTCCGGGGCGAGGGCATCGAGGAAGGCGGCGGGCGGGTCGTCACCGAGGAGGAAGCGGACCGGCAGGTGGCCCCGTGAGGGCGCGGCCGGGTTGTGGCGCCCGGGTTCCCGGTAGTTGGTCACGGCGGCGAACCGGCCGGTGCGGGTCAGGCCCAGCCAGGTGCCCCCGCCGCGCAGGTCGCGCCCGGCGAGCAGGTCCGGCGCCTCCGTCCAGAAGTCCATCGGCGTCGCCGGGCGGTCGAGGAACTCATCCCGGTTTCCGGCAAAGACGAACGGGTAGTCCGGGTGCTGGCGGTAACTGAAGACGATCAGGCACATGATCGGGGTCCGGTCTTACCCGCCGGCCAGGGCCTGCCGCGTGGCGGTCAGGACGAAGGTGCCGATGCCGGGCACCTCCACCCGGCCGGACATCGTATCCCCTTCCACGGTGGCCTCACCCCGGACCGGCGTCGCCTGGCCGTCGATGTTGACCGTCGCGACGAAGGTGAAGACATCGTTCTCAAAAGAAGCTTTTTCGAGCGGCGCCGTCTGGCCGAGCAGGTCGACCACCATGCGCCCGCCAAGGTGCCCGTCCACATAGGTGACGACGAGGGTGCCCGGGGCGTCGCCCTGGGGCGTGTTGACCACGACGTAGGCCCAGGTACCGACAACGGGCGGGGTTGCCGGCGTGGAACGGAAAAGGCCGCACCCGGAGACGAGCATAAGCAGCACGGCGGTCTGAAGCGCCGGCACAGCGGCCCGCCGGAAAAAGACACCCGGTGGTAGCATACGGAAGCAGGAATGAGGTGAAAAACGGTTGGGATGGTCCGCTTCGGCGGCGTGCCTAAGTTCCGGCATTCCCCGGCAGGATGCAACCCACCCGGAATGCCCGGGCTCCTTCAGTCCCGTTTCTCTACGGCAAGCAGCCAGGGAGGATGATGGGGACGATTGAGCAGATCGTAGCGCACGGCCAGGTAGCGATGCGGATCGAGCGCCGCGGCCCAGTTCCGGACGGCCCCGGCCTCCTCGGCACCGCCGGGATGACCGGGATAGACGACCACGGTGAGCACCCCTCCGGGACGAAGTACGTCGAGCGCGGCGTCGAGGGCCGGCACCGTGGTTTCCGGGCGGGTGATGCGGCGGTGGTCGCCGCCGGGCAGGTAGCCCAGGTTGAACATGACCGCCGCCACGTGTCCATGCACGCCGGCCGGAAGCGTCTCGCGCAGGGCCTCATGGCCCCGGGCGAAGAGCGTCACCCGTTCGGCCAGGCCCGCCCCGGCCAGCCGCTGCCGCGTGCGCCCGATGGCCTCCTCCTGCACGTCGAAGCCGTATACGTGCCCGGCCGGTCCCACCCGTTCGGCCAGGAAGACCGTGTCGTGCCCGTTGCCGGTGGTGGCGTCGACGGCCACGTCGCCGGGTGTGAGCACGGCGGCGACGATCTCCTTGGCCCGGTCCAGTGGCTTGATCAGCATAAACGACGACGTCTCCGGCCTGTAGGGCGCGTTCGATCCGGCCGGGTCTGGAGCCGCAGCAGGTAGACGCCCTCCCCGACCTGCACCTCGTGCGTCCCCGGCAGATCGTACAGGGCCGGCCGCGCCGGTAGCGCCTGCATACGATGAAGAACGGGCCTTGCTACGGCGCTCCCCCGGCCCTGCGTATCACCGTCGCGGCATAGCCCTGCACCGGACAGGACTCCATCACCGGCCCGCTCACATAGACCTCCACGGTGTCGCCCTCGCTCAGATCCGCCAGCGCGGCACGCCGCAACCCGCCGGAGCGCGTACGCTCCAGATAGCGCGTTCCGGCATCCACGGTGGCCAGAATGCCACACGGCTCTCGCGATCCCGGCCCGGCCCGTACCAGCAAGCCGGAGGCCGTAGCCCGGTGGGTGAGCGACTCGATGGGCCCGCGCACGTAGGGCTCCCCTTCCGGTTCCCACAGCACCGACCTGCTCGCGCACGACATCAGAAGAAGCGCGCCGCCGAGCGCGGCAACCACGACCGCAGCCTTGATCAACACGCCGAACCTCCTGCCCGTCCGGGCAAACCTTGAGACGAAAAACCTCCCGGACAAACACCCGGGCAGCATGCATCAAGCCTGCCGCGCCCTGCCTAGAAGGCGGCGGCCAGGGCCTCGAAAGAGAGCTTTTCCAGAAAATACGGCAACATCCGCCGCCAGGTAGGCCAGTCGTGGGGAACGTCGTGTCCCCACAGATCCAGTTCATGCGGGATCCCCTTCGTATGAAGAATCCACGAGAAGTGCTGCGAGGCACCGGGGTTCTCGTAGCTGCCCTGCCCGGTTGCCAGAATGATCCGCTTCCGCCGGAGCTGTTCGAGGACCCGTTCATCTTCCAGGTTGGCCACGTAGTCCACGGGCGAGTTGAAATAAACGTCCTCGTCCCAGTACCCTTTCGTGTAGTGCTTCAGGTCGTAGGAACCGCTCATGCCGATGGTGCCGGCAAAGAGATCGGGACGGCGGAAGAGCTGGTTGACGGCATGCAGCGCCCCGAGCGAGGCACCGGCGGTGACGATGGGGACCAGCCCCCGGCAATGGTCGTGGATGAAGGGCACCACCTCCTCGGTCACGTAGCCGTTGTACTGCTGGTGCCGGATGGCCTTGTGGCGCGGGGGCATGTGATCGTTCAACCAGCTTTCCCGGTTGATGCTGTTGATCGAGTAGACCTTGCACCGGCCACGCTCGATGTGCGGCGCGATGGCGTCGATCAGATGAAACCGCTCGTATTCGAGAAAGTCGGCGGCGGCCGTGGGGAAAAGAAGGAGGGCGAAGCCGTAATGGCCGTACGCCACGATCTCCATGTCCTTTTCGAGGCGGGGACTCCACCAGCGATGTATCTCCCGTTGCATGAACCGTCAGGATGGATGGCTTTTCCGAAGCGCGGCGTGTGCCCCCGAAGCGGAACGCCCGCCGCCCGGGGACCCTACTACGCCCGGCCCCCCCCGCAGGTCTCCCGGCCAATATCAGGCTTTGGAGAATTTATACCGCCGTGCGGGAACGGCCTTCAGGTGCCGGCCAGGCGCAGTTCCTCGAGGTCGTCGTAGTCGACGGCTTCCAGGAGGTCCTCGACGTCGTCCTCGCTCAGATCGGAACCCTGCAGTTCGAAACTGACGACGAAGCGCTCGGCGACGATGACCTGGGCCTCGAACCGGTCCTCCCCCTGCCCGCGTTCGAGTTTCAGGTGGGCGGGATAGCCCCGGTAGGTCTGCGTGCGTTCGAAACCGTGGCGGTCGACCCGGTCGATGTGTACATCGAGCCACTCGATGCCGGTCATGGCGGCACCGCGGAGCGTGCCCAGATCCACGATGCTCAGGCGCAGCCGGCGGTCGTCGTCCTCATACGTGCCGGTCACCCGGGAGACGTGGATCCCGAGGGCGCCGGCCCGCTCGCCCTCGACGTCGACACGGCGCAGGCCGTCGACGCGGCGCGGCAGCAGGTCTTCGAGCTTGCGCCAGTCCACCGGCTCGACGCCGTCGCCAAGCGATTCGCCCAGCGCGCGCATCTTCTCCCCGAAGGCCTCCATGGCCTCACCGAAGCGTTCCCAGCCCTCCGCCTCACGCCGGAAAGCCTCCTCCCAGGCTTCCCGGGCCTGTTCGCGGGCGCGGCGGGCTTCCTCCCAGGCTTCGTCGAGCCGTTCCCGCCGGTCGGGATCCAGCCGGCGGCGGGCTTCCTCGGCGCGGGCCCAGGCTTCCTCCGCCCGCTCACGGGCCTCCTCGGCGCGCAGCCGGGCCTCGGCCGAAGCGCGCTCGGCCGCCTCGCGGGCCCGTTCGGCCATTGCCTCGTAGCGCGCCTCGGCCTCCTCGACGAGCCGCCGCTCCTCGCGTGTCTGATCCGCGCAGGCCATCGCCAGCAAAACCAGGACGGCAACCATGCTGAACCGTTTCATGGCGGTGCTCCCTCCGGTTTTTTCCCGATAAACCAACCCGAGACGTCCGGCTTCATGCAGGCACCGAACGTTTTCCCCGGCTGCTACGGGAAACGGGGTCGTTTTGTGACAGGCGCCGAAGCAACCGGCGCCGGGCAGGCCGCCGGCCCTATTCTTCCATCGACAGCTTCGTGTGGGTGCGGAAGACGAGTGGCCAGGTCATGGCCCCGCCGTTGACGATCATGTCCCCCGCCACCTCCTGCCGGGCTTCGGCTTCGAGGATCAACCCGGTCTCGGCGTCCATCACGGCCGTGCCCTTCTGCGAGCCGCTGATGTCGAACTCGATCTCCATACCGCCCATGTTGACGGGGCCGTCGGTGCCGGGCCGGATCTGGCTCTCGATCTCCAGCGTCGCCCGGCCGCCTTCGTAGGCCGTCAGGCGGTACGTGCTGGCGAGCTTCAGCGGCAGCCCGGCATTGACGGCGACCTCGCGCGTCCACGTATCGCCCACGGCCACCTCGCCTTCAGGATAGACGGCGAACATGGCCTCCATCTGCGAGCTCATGGCCTCGCGACCGAACTGCTGCCGCAGGCTCTGCTCGATCTGTGCACGCGTGGCCGCATCGGCCTGCCCGAGCCCTTCGACCATCCGGGCGATCATGTCCTCGACCCCGCCCACATCGAGCACCTTGCCCATGGCATCGAGCTTGAGCGTGAGGCTCTGCCCTCCGAGGGCGGCAAAGCCCTGCGCCTGGGGCGGCACCGTCTCCGGCGGGTTCTCCGAGTCGTACGAGATCGTGCCCATGGGCCCCTCCTGGGAGAACTTTACCTTGTAATAGGTCAGCTTCACATCGAACACCTGGTCGCGGGCGGCGAGCACGTCGAACCGGTAGCCGATGCCGATCTGGTTCTTGACGTTCTGCTCCTGCCCCATGACCACCTGTTCGACCGCCTGCTCGATCTGGTTGTACATCTTGTAGGAGGCGCCCTCCTTCAGGTTCAGACGCAGCCGGACGGCCGGCTCCGGTGTCAGCGTCGCAGCTACCAGCACGAGCAGCAACAGCGGCAGCCCGGCACGTTTCAAAGTTGTCATAGGTCCTGATCGGTTGATGGTTGAAGAAAAGCAAACCGGTTCCGCCACGGGACAGCCGCTCGTGCGACATGCGGGCCCCCCTCCGGCCCCGCCGGAGGCACGACCCTGCCGAACCGTACGAAGAACAATATACGCCCTCCGGCACATTTTCCGGCACCCGGCCCCGAAGCGACCCGCCCCGGTGGAGGCCCGCTCCGCTCTACGGTTCCTCCCCCCTCACATGTTGCGCCGGTACTGCCCGCCCACCTCGAACAGGGCGCGGGTGATCTGGCCGAGGGAGCAGACCTTGACCGTCTCCATCAGTTCCTCGAACACATTGCCCCCGCTGCGGGCCACCTCCTTCAGCCGCTCCAGGGCCTCCGGAGCCCGATCGGCGTTGCGTTGCTGGAAGGCACGGAGCGCCTGAAGCTGGCGCCGTTTCTCGTCCTCCGTGGAGCGCATCAGGGCCACCGGGGCGTCGTGTGCCTCCTCGCCTTCGGGGGGACGGAACGTGTTCACTCCGATGACGGGCAACTCGCCGGAGTGCTTCTTCCGCTCGTAATGGAGCGATTCCTCCTGGATCTTGCCCCGCTGGTACATGGTCTCCATGGCCCCGAGGACCCCGCCCCGGTCGTTGAGCCGCTCGAACTCCTGCAGGACGGCTTCTTCCACCAGGTCGGTCAGTTCCTCGATGATGAAGGCCCCCTGGAGCGGGTTCTCGTTCTTCGCCATCCCGAACTCGCGGTTGATGATGAGCTGGATGGCGATGGCCCGCCGCACGCTCTCCTCCGTCGGCGTGGTGATGGCCTCGTCGTAGGCGTTGGTGTGAAGCGAGTTGCAGTTGTCGTAGATGGCCAGCAGGGCCTGGAGCGTCGTGCGGATGTCGTTGAACTGGATCTCCCTGGCGTGCAGGCTGCGGCCGGAGGTCTGGATGTGGTATTTGAGCTTCTGGCTGCGCTCGCCCGCGCCGTATTTCTCCCGCATCGCCACGGCCCAGATGCGCCGGGCCACGCGCCCGATGACGCCGTACTCGGGGTCCATCCCGTTCGAGAAGAAGAACGAGAGGTTCGGGGCGAAGGCGTCCACATCCATGCCCCGGCTCAGGTAGTACTCGACGTACGTGAAGCCGTTGGCCAGCGTGAAGGCCAGCTGGGTGATCGGGTTGGCCCCCGCCTCGGCAATGTGGTAGCCGGAGATGGAGACGGAGTAGAAGTTGCGGATGCGGTGGTCGATGAAGTACTGCTGTACGTCGCCCATCATGCGAAGGGCGAACTCCGTGGAGAAGATGCAGGTGTTCTGCGCCTGGTCCTCCTTGAGGATGTCTGCCTGGACGGTGCCCCGGACCACCCGGAGGGCGTCGGCCTTGATGGTGTCATATTCGTCCTGCGCCAGCACACCCCACGCGACCAGGTCGGAGCCGGTGCAGCCGAGCAGCCCCAGGCCCGAGCCGTCGTGCGTCTCCGGCATCGTCTCCTCCGGGCCGTTCGGTCCCGTGGGCACGTAGCGCGGGCGGTCTTCCCCGAGCCGCTCGGCGATGACCCGCTCGGCCTCGTCCCACCGCCCCTGGTCCTTCAGGTAGAACTCCACCTGCTGGTCGATGGCGGTGTTGAGGAACATGGCCAGGATCATCGGCGCCGGGCCGTTGATGGTCATGGAGACGCTCGTCTTCGGGTCGCACAGGTTGAACCCCGAGTAGAGCTTCTTCATGTCGTCGAGCGTGCAGATGGAAACGCCGGCATTGCCGACCTTCCCGTAGATGTCGGGCCGCTCGTCGGGGTCGAAGCCGTAGAGGGTGACCGAGTCGAAGGCGGTGGAGAGCCGCCTGGCGGGCATGCCGGCAGAGACGAGGTGGAAGCGGCGGTTGGTACGTTCGGGGCTCCCCTCGCCGGCGAACATGCGGGTAGGGTCCTCGTCGCCGGTGCGTTTGAACGGGAAGACGCCGGCGGTGAAGGGGAAGTAGCCGGGGAGGTTCTCCAGCAGGGCGAAGCGGAGCCGCTCGCCGGGGTCCTGCGTGCGGGGCAGCGCCACGCGCGGCACCTTCGTCCCGGAAAGCGACTCGTGGAACAGGGGCACGGTGATCTCCCGGCCGCGTACGGTGTACGTGAACGTCTCCTGCCGGTACGCCTCGGCCAGCTCGTCCCAGTGCTCGAGGATGTGCTTCGAGCGGGCGTCGAGCTTGTCCCACCAGTGCTTGATCATCTGGTCGAGGCGTTCGAGGAGCCGGTCTCGGTCTTCAGGAGCCCAGTTTTCCACCTGCTTCCGCGCGCCGACGGCCTCGCCCCACTTACGGGCATAGGCCACCTGTTGCTCGGCATGGGCGCGGTACGAGCGGCATGTCTCGGCGATCTCGCCCAGGTACCGCTGGCGCTTCGGGGGGATGATCGCCCGGGCGGCCGGATCGGCCTCGGGCAGCCGCTCCCGCGCATAGATGCGCGACGTGCGCCCGAAGCCGAAGCGGTCGTTCAGGTGGTCGAGCAAAGCCAGGTAGAGCCGCGTCACGCCCGGATCGTCGAAGTGAGAGGCCATCGTCGGGAAGACGGGCATCTCCTCGGGGGCGCGGTCGAACAGGCCCCGGTTACGCTGGACCTGCTTGCGCACGTCGCGGAGGGCGTCGAGGCTGCCGCGCTTTTCGAACTTGTTCAGCGCCACGAAGTCGGCCACGTCGAGCATGCCGATCTTTTCGAGCTGCGTCGGCGCGCCGTAGTCCGAGGTCATCACGTAGAGGGTAACGTCGGCCAGGTCGGCGATCTCGGTGTCGCTCTGCCCGATGCCCGCCGTCTCCAGGAGGATCAGGTCGAAGCCGGCGGCACGGCACACGTCGATACTCTCGCGGAGGGCTTTCGAGGTGGCGCGGTGGGCCTGCCGCGTGGCGAACGACCGCATGTAGACGCGGCCGGCGTTCTCGCCGTAGATGGCGTTCATGCGGATGCGGTCGCCCAGCAGGGCCCCGCCCGTGCGCCGCTTCGTGGGGTCGACCGACAGGATGGCGACGCTCAGGTCGTCGAAGTCGTTCAGGAAGCGGCGGACGAGCTCGTCCGTCAGGGTGGACTTGCCCGCGCCGCCGGTGCCGGTGATGCCCAGGACGGGCGCCGTGCGGGGCAACACCTCCGGCGCCTCCGGACCGGCATGGGTCGCCGSSTGGCCGKCCTGCACGGGCACCGGCGCCGGCACCTGGTTCTCCACGTAGGTCAGCCGGCGGGCCACCACCCGCTCGTCCCGGGGCGATGCCGTCTCGGGCACCCGGAACGGATGCTCGGTCACAGGGAAGTCGCACGCTTCGAGCATGTAGTTGATCATTCCCTGCAGGCCCATCGCCAGCCCGTCCTCGGACGAGAAGATGCGGGTGATGCCGTAGGCGTGCAGCTCCTCGATCTCCTCCGGCACGATCACCCCGCCCCCGCCGCCGAAGATCTTGATGTGCCCGGCCCCTTTCTCCTGGAGCAGGTCGTACATGTATTTGAAGAACTCCATGTGCCCGCCCTGGTACGACGACACCGCGATGCCCTGCACGTCCTCCTCAATGGCCGTCTCCACGATCTCGTGCACGGAGCGGTTGTGCCCCAGGTGGATCACCTCGGCGCCGCTGGCCTGCAGGATGCGGCGCATGATGTTGATGGCGGCGTCGTGCCCGTCGAACAGGCTGGCGGCGGTGACGAAACGGATCGGGTTCTTCGGTTTGTAGGCACGCGGCTGCATGGCATCGAGGTTCATCCGGTGGAGAAGGGCCTTCGGCGGTCCGAGGGCCGGGTTATCGCACGGATGGTACGCCCACCCGTAGCGGAGGTTTTCCGGCACGTGCCGTTTTTTGGAAGCGCTTTTCCGGCGGCACGCGCCGTCCCGGCCCCACCCCGGCACCAGCCGGCCCGAAAGGCGTACTGCCTTCCGATCCGTTCCGGCCATGCCGGACCCGAACGCGACACGAAACCGCACCGCCGATGATCACCCTCGACCGCGCCGCCTCCACGCCGGTTCACGAACAGCTCGTGGAGCAGCTCCGCTACCTGATCGCCACCGGCCGGTACAAGCCGGGCGAGACGTTACCCTCGACCCGGGCCATGGGAGAACAGCTGAACCTCTCCTTTCACACGGTTCGGAAGGCCTATCAGGAGCTGGAACGCGAGGGCCTCGTCGAAGCCCGCCCGGGCAGCGGGTATACGGTCATCGAGCGGGTGCCGCTGAGCAAGAGCGAGCGCATGGAACGCGGCGCGGCCGTGATGCAGGAAACCCTCCAGCGGCTGATCGGGCTGGGCCTCGACGAAGCGGAGATGGAATACCTCTTCGAGGAACAGCTGGCCCTGCTCGAAGGCGAGGGGGAACGCCTCAAGCTCGTCTTCGCCGCGCCCTACCGCGAGCTGGCCGAACTGGCGGG
Organism: Rhodocaloribacter litoris; assembly: GCF_011682235.2. Lineage (NCBI taxonomy): Bacteria > Pseudomonadati > Rhodothermota > Rhodothermia > Rhodothermales > Rhodothermaceae > Rhodocaloribacter > Rhodocaloribacter litoris. Next base: position 277,049 of record NZ_CP076718.1, read on the forward strand.
CTCCCAGGTCGCCTCCGTCGTGCAACAACCGGTGGAGGCCGCGACGCTGGACGCCCTGGCCCACCACCAGGACGCGGACTTCGTCTTCGCCCGCATGCAGGACGTGCGGCACGTCCGGGAGCAGATCCCCCGGGCGGACGTGATCGGCGTCGTCGTCATGCCGGGCCTCGACGCCCTGGCCCGGATCGCCCGGATGCTCGATCACGAGACGCTGGGGCTGGTGACCCGCTACCCGGACGCCATCGGCCCGCTCTCGGCCGAACTGCGGGCCCAGAGCGGCTTTGCCGGGCAGATCGTGGCGGCTTCCGTCGAGCACGGGACCCGCCACCTCGCCCAGCTCGTTCCGCAGACCGACCTGCTGCTCTACACCCCGGCCAGCCGCCGCCGGCTGCTGGCCGTCCTCACCGACCGCTATCCCCACGCCGAACTCACCTTTCACGTCAGCCGCGAGGCGCTGGAGGCGATACGGCAGGCCCTGCCCGGCTGAGCGTCACCCGCCCGTACGCGAGCCGGAGACGCGCACCTCGTCCCCGGAAGGCGCCTCTTCCCCGTCCGGGGAGGCCGTCCCGGCCTGCTCCTGCCGGCCCGTCTCCACCACGTTGACGTCCCGGCCGGCCGCCTCGGCCTCCTCGTGCAGATCTTCCGCCAGCTCCCTGTCCTGGTCCGGATACTTGACGCGCACGTGATAGATGGCCATCAGCATGGACAGAAACGTCTGTTTGATGGTGTTCAGCTCCCGGAACGTCAGGTCTGAATCATCGAGCTGCCCGTCGTCGAGACGGGCCCGGAAGATCATGTCGATGAGGGCTTCCAGCCGCTTGTGCGTCGGGTTGGCCAGGGTCCGGCTGGCCGCCTCGACCGAGTCGGCGAGCATCAGGATGCTGGTTTCCTTCGTGTTCGGCTTCGGGCCGGGATAGCGGAACTCGGACTCGAGCACCGGGGGGTCCCCTTCGCCGGCCTGTTCGAGGGCTTTACGGTAGAAATACTCGATGCGGGTGGTGCCGTGGTGCATGGGGATGAAGTCCAGCACCACCTGGGGCAGCCGGTGCTGGCGCCCGATCTCCAGCCCTTCTTTGACGTGGCTGGCGATGATGAGGGCGCTCATGCGCGGCTTGAGCTGGTCGTGCGGGTTCTCCCCCGGCCGCTGGTTCTCGACGAAATACTCCGGCTTGACCATCTTGCCGATGTCGTGGTAGAGGGCGCCGACCCGCGTGAGCAGGGCGTTGGCGCCGATGGCGTCGGCAGCCGCTTCGGCCAGGTTGGCCACCTGCAGCACGTGGTTGAACGTGCCGGGGGCACGGAGGCTGAGTTCTTTCAGCAGAGGGCGGTTCGTGTCCGAGAGTTCGAGCAGCGTCAGGTCGGTGGTGATGCCGAAGGCCCGTTCGAAGACCCAGAGCAGCGGCATCGCCAGCAGCACCAGGAAAGCGTTGATCCCGACCATCAGCACGTCCCAGAGCAGCCGTTGCGTGGCGGTGCCGGCCACCAGCCAGCCGGCCACAAGCACGAGCAGGTAGCCCAGGAAAACCAGTCCCGCGCTCAAGAAGAACTGTCCCCGGTTCTTGATGTCGCGCACGCTGAAGATGCCGAGGGCGCCGGCGATGACCGTCGCAAAGGTGAACTCGAAGTCGAACCGGAGCATGTGGCTGCCCAGAAACGCCAGCGTCAGGGTGGCAAAGAGGCTCACGCGCGAGTCGAACAGGATCGTCAGCACCAGCGAGACGATGACCACCGGCACGGCATACAGGGCCAGCACCGGCAACCGCAGCGCCAGCGCATAGAGGCCGATGATCATGGCGAAGAGCAGCGCCACGAGCAGGACGTGGCGGTTGTCCTCGAAGATCGGCCGGCGCAACAGGTACAGGTACAGGAAAAAGAAGCCGAAGGTGGCCAGCACCAGCAGAAACTGGCCGAGCAGCTCTTTCCACGGCATCCGGTCCCCGCTGCGCTTGCTCAGCGCGCGCTCCAGCGAACGCAGCTTGCGCAGCGTCTCGGCGTCGACGATGGCGCCCTGCTCGACGATGACCTCACCCTGGCGCACGATGCCCCGGGTGGGCGAGAGGGCGGCCTCCTTCCGCTGCCATGCCTGCAACGTCTCGGCCCGCAGGTAGCGCAGGGACGGCTGAAAGATGACCCGAAAGAGGGCATAGGCGATGCTCGCCAGCTCGGGGTCGTTCTCGTAAAGGGTCTGGAAGCGTTCCTGCGCGGAGGCATGGGCCTCGTCCAGCCCGAAGACGTTCTGCTTTTCGATCAGCCGGGCGGTGTGTTCGCGCGGGTCACGCACCTCGATCGTCTCGGTCAGCACGCTGTCGATGGCGACGTCGAGCACGCCCAGGTTGAGCATCTGCCGCCCGTAGGACCAGGCTTCTTCGAGCAGCCGCTCGTCCAGGCGCGGGCCGGCCGGTACGGCCCGCGAGGAACGCACCAGCCCGGGGATCCGCTCGGCGTAGTCGTCGAGCAGGCGCTGCCACTGCCCGGGAGTCAGCTTGAGGCGGGCATTGCGGCGCAGGGTCATGTAGCGGGTCGAATCGGCTTCGGCCGCCTCCGGCCGGCCCCGCGACCGGTTTTCGAGGAAGGCTGCGTAGGCGGAGAAGATGCGCTCGAGCTGGGCCGCGACGGTGTCCCGGTTCGCCTCCATCTTGGCGGTCGCCTGATGATCCACCTCGAAGATGGGAGGGGTGGTCAGGCGAACCTGCCGGCGCTCTTCCGCCAGCGTGGCCTCGTCCTTCAGGACGGCAAAGTCGAACGGGGCGATCAGGCGTTCGTCCTGCCACACGTCTCCCTCCTGCACCCCGTAGCGATAGTGCTCGCCGCGCGGAAACGCCAGCAGCGTGAGCGCGATCAGCCCCGCGAAGATGCCGGTCTTGGCGGCAAGGTTCTTCCGCCGCGCCCGCCCCCGGTCGTCGCGCCCCTTCTCCAGGCTGTTGCCCACCGGACGCGCCCGGCGGGACGCCAGGCCGATTTTTTGAAGCAGTCCCATGATCTGCCTGCAGGCACGTTGAAACCGTTGACGGGTTGCCGCGGAAGCGGCTGTGCGCCGGCCCCGCTACCGCTCGCCGGCCGCCACACCTAACCCCTGGGTATGCCGGAGGGCCGTCAAGGATCCGACGAGCAACGTCAGCGCCGCGCCGATGCACGTATACCACGGCCACCCGATGGCGCGCAACCCGGCTTCGGCGATCCGGGCCTCATCCGGGTTGAAGATGAAGACCCAGCCTTCGACGGGATGGTACCACACCCCGAAGATGACGAAGATCATCGTGATGATGGTCAGGGTGAAGGCGATGAGGGCATCCGCCTGCCGGGTACGCCGGTTCACCAGCCCCAGGAGGAAGACCCCGAGCAACCCGCCATAGGTGAAGGAGGCGATCGCCAGGCCGAGTTCGACCACGGGGTTCTGCTGGTCTTCGAACAGGTTGGCGAAGCCGATGAAAACCAGGCCCCAGAAGAGGGTCGTCCAGCGGGCCAGCCGGAGGGCTCGCCCGGCGGGGAGGGGACGCCCGCTGAAGCGCTCGTAGAGGTCCATCATGGTCGAGGAGGCCAGGGCGTTCAGCGAGGAGGAGAGCGTGCTCATGGCGGCGGCCAGGATCCCGGCCAGCATCAGCCCGGAGACGCCCGGCGGCATGCCCTCGATGATGAACTTCGGAAACACCTCGTCGCCCCGCGTCAGGCCGAGCGCCTCGAGCGAGGCCCCGCCGTAGTAGGCCCAGAGCAGCAGCCCCACCAGCAGGAAAAGGCCGAACTGGAACATCACGACGAACGCGCTGCCGAGGAGGGCCTTGCGGCTGTCGGCCAGGTTGCGGCAGGCCAGGAGGCGCTGCACGATGAGCTGGTCCGTGCCGTGGGAGGCCATCGACAGGATCGCCCCGCCGACGATGGCCGTGACGGCGGCATAGGGCGAGGTGAGCACGTGGGCCAGTCCCTGGTCGAAGCCCCATTCGAAGAGCGTCGTCTTGCCGGCGGCCGTTGCCGTCGCCCACCAGGTCTGCGGCACGTCCTGCCACAGTACGAACACCGCCCCGACGGCCCCGCCTACGTAGATGAGCATCTGCACCACATCCATCCACACCACCGCCTTGATCCCGCCGATGTAGGTGTAGACGATCGTGACCAGGCCGATGAGGAGGATGATCTCGAAGTAGCTCAGGGAAACCCCGGCCATGGCCGCGATGACCCGGATCGGGATCGCCGTGGCGAAGAGACGAACGCCGTCGGCCAGCAGCCGGGTGACAAGGAACGTGACGGAGGCGGCGGCCCGCATGCCGTCCCCGTAGCGCTGCCCCAGGAAGGCGTAGGCGGTGCTCAGCTTGCCCTCGTAATAACGCGGGAGGAAGTAGAGGCTGACGAGCAACCGCCCCAGCAGGTAGCCGAAGGTGAGCTGGAAGAAGGTGAGCGTCCCGCCGTAGGCCACGGCCGGGATGCCGATGACGGTGAGGGTGCTCGTCTCGGTGGCGACCACCGAGAAGCACACCGCCCACCAGGGCAGGTTGCGGCTGCCGAGGAAGTAGTCGGTCGTCGACTGTTGCCGCCCCCCGGCCTTGATCCCCAGTGCGGCCACGCCGAGAAGGTAGATTGCAATAACGGCATAATCGAGTCCGGTCAGCATGGGCAAACATTCGATGGGCTATCTTGCAAAAAAAGCGCGGCCCCGTCACCGCGCCGGCGGGCCGTCTGCGTCCCCCAGCAAGGCGAGCAGACGGGCCTCGTCGATGATCTCAACCCCGAGCGCCCGGGCACGGTCATACTTCGAACCGGGGCTCTCGCCGGCCACCACGTAGTCCGTCTTCTTGCTGACGCTACCGGCCACCTTCCCCCCGGCCCGCTTGATGCGCTCCTCCGCCTCTTTCCGGCTGAGCGACGGCAACGTCCCGGTGAGCACGAACGTCTTGCCGGCCACCGGGCTCTCCCCCGGCGCCGGCGGCGCTTCCCCGGGCAGGCGCCGGGTGTTCACCCCCACCTCCCGCAGCCGGGTCACCAGCACCCGGTTGTCCTCGACGCGGAACCAGTCCACCACGCTCCGCGCAATCTTTTCCCCGATCCCCTCGATGGCCTCGAGCGTCTCCACATCGGCCCCGGCCAGGGCGTCAAGGGACGCAAAGTGCGCCACGAGCAGCTCGGCGACCGTCTTGCCCACGTGCCGGATGCCGAGCCCGAACACGAGCCGGCTCAGCGGCCGGTGCTTCGATGCCTCGATGGCCGCAAGCAGGTTCCGCGCCCGCTTCTCCGCAAACCCTTCGAGCGCCAGCAGCTGTGCCAGGGTGAGCGTGTAGAGGTCGGCCAGCGTGTGCAGCAGCCCCTGCTCGACCAGCAGCACGGCGAGCTTTGCCCCCAGCCCCTCGATGTCCATGGCATCCCGCCCGGCATAGTGCTCGACCAGCCGGATGAACTGCGCCGGGCAGTCCGAGGCCACGCAATAGTAGTCGGCCTCGTCCGGCAGCCGTTCGAGCGGGTTGCCGCAGGCGGGGCAACGCTCCGGCATGCGCCAGGGACGCTCCGACCCCGTGCGCGCCTCGACGACCGGCCGGACGACCTGCGGGATCACGTCGCCGGCCCGCTTGACTACCACCACGTCGCCGATGCGGATGTCGCGGCTGAGGACGTATTCCTCGTTGTGCAACGTCGCCTGCGAGACGGTCACCCCGCCGATCAGGACGGGCTCGAGCACGGCTTCGGGCTTGATGACGCCCGTGCGTCCCACGTTCACGACGATATCGAGCAGGCGGGTCGTCGCCTCCCGCGCGGGAAACTTGTAGGCCACGGCCCAGCGCGGGGCGTTCGAGATGGCACCGAGGGCTTCCTGGTAGGCGAAGTCGTCGACCTTGACGACGATACCGTCGATCTCGTAGTCCAGCGCGTCGCGGGCGTGTGCCCACCGCTCGCAGAACGCCAGGAGGGCGTCGAGGTCCGTAAAGCGGGCGGCATGCGGGTTCGTCGGGAAGCCGAGCCCGCGCAGCCAGGCCAGCAGCTCGTACTGCGCCGGGGGCACCGTGCCTTCGACCGGCCCGACGGCATAGGCGAAGAAACTCAGCGGCCGGGTAGCCGTCACCCGCGGGTCGAGCTGGCGGAGACTGCCGGCCGCGGCGTTCCGGGGGTTGGCGAACGTCTTCTCCCCGGCAGCCGCCAGGCGGGCGTTGAGCTTCTCGAAGTCGCTCTTCCGGATGTAGATCTCCCCGCGCACCTCGAGACGGGCCGGGACGTCCGCCGTCGTTCCACCGGCGACCGGGATGCGCAGCGGGATGGCCCGGATCGTCCGCACGTTCTCCGTGACGTTCTCCCCCTCGACGCCGTTGCCGCGCGTGGCGCCGACGACCAGCCGGCCTGCCTCGTAGGTGAGCGCCACCGCCACCCCGTCGATCTTCAACTCCGCCGTGACGGCCGGCGGCGCCTCCACACCGAGCGCCGCCTTCAACCCGCGCCGGCATCGCTCGTACCACGCCCGCAGCTCGTCGAAGTCGAAGGCGTTCTGGAGCGACAGCATGGGGACGGGATGACGCACCTTCTCGAACCGGTCGAGCGGTGCGCCTCCCACCCGCTGTGTCGGCGAATCCGGCGTTTGCAGGCCGGGAAAACGTGCTTCGAGACGGCGCAGGGCCTGCAGCAGGACATCGTACTCGGCGTCCGTGATGAGGGGGGCGTCGAGCACGTAGTACCGGTAGTTGTGCGCCTCGATGACCTCCCGAAGCCGGCCGGCCAGCGCGGCGGCTTCGTCACGCTCGAGGTGGCCGGTGCCGGAGAGAAGCGCGTGGACCTTCGCCTGTACGTCCCGGGTAGCCTGAAGAAGGTTCATGCGAGCGTGGCCTGAAGAAAAGCGGTGCAATGCCGGTCAGCGCGGAAGGGTTTCGAGAAAGGCCCGTGCCGTTTCCCGGGTGATGACGACCATCGTATCCGACGGGCTCACGGGATAGGTGTGTCCCTCCAGGGTGATACGCGCGCGCGGCAGCGAGTACCGGCTCTGAATGCTGATGCGGTTGACGGGACGAAAGAGGATGGAGTCCCCCTGTTCCACCCAGTAGGGCCGGCGCAGGTCGTCATCCACCCGGACCCGGATGCGGAGCAGCGGTCCCCGTTCGGCCACCAGGTAGACGGTCATGGTATCCGGCAACACGGGCGGGGGCGGCGGAGGCGGGGGTGCCTCGGCGGCCACGGTGTCTTCCGGCACCGGTGCGGGCGCTTCCTCGGCCGGAGGCGGCTCGGAGCGCAGCAGGAAAAAGTAGGCCACCAGGACCAGGACGACGACCAGCGCCCCGCCCAGGACGATGCGAAGCCAGAGGCCCTCCTCGGCCTGCCGCCGGCGATGCGGGCCGGCCCCGGCAAGCCGCCCCGCACGGACCGCCCGCGCCCGCTCCGGCACCACCGTTTGCTCCGGCTCCCGGGTCGTCTCCGCCGCCGGCTCTTCGGCAGGGGGCGCCGGCACGGGCTCCTCCTCCCCGGACACCGGCCCGGACGGCATCCCGGCATCCTCCCCCGCAGCAACCTCCGGCGGTACCTCCTCCCGTTTGATGCCAAGGTACTTCTCGGCAAGCCGGTCCAGGTAACGCCCCTCGAAAACCTCTTCCAGCGCCGCCAGGGCCTCCTCCACCGGAAGGCCGACGACCTGGGCGTAGCTGCGCACGAACGAACGAAGGTAGACCCGGTTGAACATCTCGTGGTCGAGCAGAGCCGTCCGCTCGAAATGCTCCAGCAAACCGCGCGGCACCTTCAGCTCGTCGAGCACGTTGTCCAGGGAAAGCCCTCGCTTCTCGCGAATCTGTTTCAGATCCGACGCAAACCGGACACCACAGACCCGTTGTGCCTCTTCGGGATCCATACGATGATGCCGTCCTGGTGGGGTTCTATGACGGAAACCTTCCGTTCGAAGGCCCACGGGAAGTTAAAGCGCAAGGACACGATGAACAAAATCTTTTCCAACAAGCTTCCTTAAAGCGTGTCATTCCTTACCTTCTGGCGTCGACTCCGGGACCGACCAGCCGCCCCAGCGCCATGTGCCTCGACACCCGTTCCTGCCGTCTCCTTCGCGTCCTTCTGCTCGTCCCCCTGCTCCTGCCGGCGGGCTCCACGCAGGCGCTCGCCCAGGAAAGCGTCCGGCTTCGCCTGGCCCACCAGGGCACGTTCCTCCCTCCGAACACCGAGGTGCTCATCCTCACCCGCCCGGTGACGGAAACGGGGGCGGAAGCCGCCCAGCCGGTCTTTCTCTCCTTCGCGGATTATCCCCGGGACCGGGCGCACCTGTTCCGCCGCGACACCCTGGCCTCGGACGGGCGTTCCCGCCATGCCGTCCCGCGCACCGCCGACGCCGGGCAGCGCTACTTCCTTTACGCCCGAACGCCGGACGGCACCCTCTACTGGAGCTACAGCGCCCTTCGCAATGCGCTCAAATACGACGTGGTGGAGACGGGGGTGATGTCGGTGGCACCGGTCATGGACCCACAGGCCCGTGAGGTCATCGCCACCCTGTTCGAACCGGCCCCGGCGGTTCCACCGGTCCCGGCCGACACGAGCCGTGCCCCGGCCGGACCGCCGGAGTCGAGGCCGGCGACCGACACCCTCTCCGCCGCCGGCACGCTTCCGGCCGCGGGCGAGCCCGGCCTTCCCGGCGACGCCGCACCGCTCCCCGAGGCGACGCCCGAAGGGGAGGCAGCACCTCCTCCGGCCCCCCGCCCGGAGACCACCCGCTCCGGCCTGCTGCTCCCCTGGTGGTTGCTGCCGCTCTCGGTGCTCCTCCTCCTGATCCCTCTGGTGCTCGTGACCCGTCGCTACCGGCAGGCCCGGCGCACCATCGAGGCCCTGCGTGAGGAACTGTTCGTCCTCCGGACGACCCCGGCGGCCCGCTCCACGAAAGACGAACCGCCGGTCCCTCCCGGCCCACCGCCCTCCGGCAAGCACCCGCCGGACCCCGGCAACCCGATCGACCCGGCACACTGGAACCCCTGACGGACGCCGTCAGAAGGCCCCGCCGAAAAAGAGTGCGTTCAGGAAAAGCCGGTTGCTGCCCCACCAGAAGGCGCGGAAGTTCGGGTTGTCCATGATGAGCACGACGCGCCCCCGCCCGTAGCGCCGGGCGACGACGGCGGCGCTGCCGGAAGCCTGGGCCAGCCGTTCCCGGGAGATGTAGCCGCTGAGCACCGGCGCCTCGGCGTAGACCCCCACATTGGTGCCCGGCTCTTCGGCGGGGCGGTAGAAGGTGCTGTGGTCCCGAAAGACCGGGAGGGTCGGCCCCAGCCCGAAGGCCAGCGGGTGGGTGGTGTCGAGGACGACCTCGAAGATCGTCCCGCCGATGACCTGGGCGCCCCGGGCCTCGTCGAGCCGGTCGTAGGGCAGGCCGCGCAGGAGCGAATCCAGGTTGAAGGGTTTCTCCTCCAGCCGGGCGAGTTCCTGCCGGAGCACCCAGCCGGCGGCGGAGCCCAGGGCGATGAGGCGCCCGCCCCCCCGCACCCAGGCCTTGACCGTCTCGCCCGGCAGGGCGTCGTAGGAGCCGCCGGCAAGGATCAGGGTATTGTAGCGGCTCAGGTCGGCCCGCGCCACCCGGTCGGCGTCGAGCAGGGTAACGGGGATGCGGAACCGTTCGGTGAGCAGGTGCCACACCTCCCCGGCGTCGTAGGCTGACGTGCCGTCGCCGGTGATCAGGGCCAGGCGCGGCTGCTCAAGCACCGTGGTGCCCGGCCCGCCGAGATCCGGCCCGGCGGGGGTCAGCCCGGCCTCGACCGCATAGATCTCGACGTGGTCTTCTTCGACCAGGCGGGCGACGAGGTCGTGCACCCCGCCCACGGGCCCGTCGCGTCCCACGACGGGGATGATGACGGCCCCACGCTCGAAAGCGACCTCCTGCCCCCCCGTACGGACCGTGAAGGGGTCGGGCATGAGGCGGGGCCGCACCCCGGCCGCCTGCAGTTTGTAGAGGGCCCGTGGCGCGAAGTAACGGTTCCAGCGCATCACATAGGCCACCTCGGAGCGGCCGCCGACGAGCCGCCCGCCGTCCCGGGTCACGCGGGTGAGGGCCGGGCCCAGCAAGCCGTCGGGGGCCTGCCGGAGGGCGGCATGAGGAACGTCGAAGGCCAGCGGCAGCGTCCAGGTGGAGACGTCGTAGAAGAGCGAGTCTTCGAAGGTGTGCACCCGCTCCATCATGGCCTGGACCAGGCGCACCTGCGGCTGGTCGAGCGGTACGACGTAGGCCTGCCCGGCCCGGAAGGTTTTCCCTTCGGCCTGCACGTCGCGCGCCAGCTCGTGCACCCGGATGCGGTGGCGCAACAGCAGCTCGGCCAGCGCCTGTGCCCGGGTACGCCCCGGTTCCAGCCCGATGACATAGGCCTTCACGGGAAGGCGCCGGGCCACGTCGGCCGCCCCGGCGTAGAAGTCGCGCTGGTAGCGCAGCAGGCGTTCCCGCAGGTGCACCGCCGCCTCCAGCGTCGAGAGCGAGGTGGCGAACTGGTTACGCACGGTAAAGGCATAGTCCAGCGTGCCGTCGACCACCTCGCGCTTGAGCGCCCGTGACGAAGCCTGCTCGAAGAGGATACCGACGGCGCCGTTCACGTCGGGGTAGGTGGACCCCTTGCCGTAGTAGAAGTCGTCGAAGGATTCCTCGGTATAGTAGAGTGAACCGATACGATCGAGCGCACGGCCGTGGTAGGTGGCGATCTCGGCCGTCAGCTCCTGGTTGAGCGGGGGGGTGAGGGGATGGGTTCGGCTGGGCACGCCGGGCTGGAAGAAATAGGTGGCGTTTCCTCCCATCTCATGGTGATCGGTGAGGACCTGCGGCCGCCAGTGATGGAAGAGGGCCAGGCGTCCCCGGGATTCGGGATGCTGGGCCGGAAGCCAGTCCCGGTTCAGGTCGAACCAGTAGTGGTTGGTGCGCCCGCCGGGCCAGGGCTCGTTGTGCTCGCGGTCCTGGGGGTCGGCGGTGGCCACGGCGCCACGGTTCCGGTTGACCCACGTTGTGAAACGGTTGCGGCCGTCCGGGTTGAAGAGGGGATCGAGCAGGACGACGGCGCTCTCGAGGGCATCCTCGACGGCGGGTCCCTGCCCGGCGGCGAGGTGGTAGAGGTAGAGCACGGCCGCCTCCGTCCCGCTGGCCTCGTTGCCGTGGATGCTGTAGCCCTGGTAGAGCACGACCGGCATCGTGGCCAGCTCGTCGTCGCCGACCTCCCCCGGGGCTTCGGAAAGCCGCAGGTTGGCCGCCCGGATGGCTTCCAGCCGTTCGTGGTTGGCGGGCGAGGTGATCACGGCATGGATGAGGGGGCGTCCCTCGTAGGTGCGCCCGTGCTCGCGCAGCACCACCCGGTCGCTCGCCGCCGCCACCGCCTCGAAATACGCCACCACCTGATGCGGCTCGGTATGCTTCGTCCCGATCTGATGCCCGATGACTTCCTCGGGCTTCGGGATCGAGGAATCGTATCCCGTCACGCCCGGCAACGGCACCTCCATCGGAAACGGCAGCGACTGCGCCCACACGTGAGGCAGGCTACCCGGCAGCAGTCCGATCAGGAAACCGGCGAGAAGGCATGGGAAAAACCGAAAGCAGGTGGTACAACGCATGTTTTCCTGGTCTGGGTGTTTGAACGGGGTTCTGAAGCCGGAACCCGACCGCGTCACGGGCCCGGCCGGTCGTCCTCAGCCGGCGAGGGCAATCTGGACGTCCATCACGTTGGTATGGGTGGGTCCGGTTTTGAGCAGGGTTCCCAGCGCCTCAAAGAAAGGGTAGGCATCGTGCCTTTCGAGGGCGGTTTCGGGGTCGAGGCCGCCGCGCCGGGCTTCGGGGACCGTTTCGGGTGTGACCCAGGCGCCGGCGGCGTCCGTGGGACCGTCCCGGCCGTCGGTGCCCCCGCTGACCACCACGACCGGCTGCCCGGCGCCTTCGATCTGGAGTGCCGCCGCCAGCGCCAGTTCCTGGTTACGCCCGCCCCGCCCGCCGTTCTCCACGGTGACGGTCGTCTCGCCGCCCCAGAGCAGGCACGTCGCCGGGCCGCCGGCCGCCTGAAGCGCCCGCCGCGCCACTTCGACGCCGGCCTGGCGGGCCTCGCCGGTCAGCCGGTCGGTGACGAGCAGGGGACGATAGCCGCGTCGCCGGGCCTCGTGCGCGGCCGCCTGCAGGGCGTGCCGGTTGCTGCCGACGAGCAGCGTCAGGGTCCGCCGGAAGGCCGGATGCCCGGGCTTGGGCGTCTCCAGCTCCGGCGTGTCCCGGCCGCCGCGCAGGTGCGACCGTACGGGCGCCGGCACCCGCTCCCACAGGTCGAACTGTTGCAGCACCTGGATGGCCTCCCGGAAGGTCGAGCGGTCCGGCACGGTGGGCCCGCTGGCGATGACCGAGAGGTCGTCGCCGACGACGTCGGAGATGGCGAACGCCACCACGGTTGCCGGAAACGCCGTGGCCGCCAGCCGCCCCCCGCCGATGCGAGAGAGGTGCTTGCGGACGACGTTGATCTGATGAATGTCGGCGCCGCTGTGCAAGAGCAACTGGAACGTGGTCTGGGCCGCCTCCAGTGTGATGCCGTCCACGAAGGCGGGCCAGAGGGCCGAGCCGCCGCCCGAGAGCAGCACGAGCAGCAGGTCGCCGGCCCGGCAGGCCCGTGCCAGCGCCAGCGTGCGTTCCGCCGCCGCCATGCCGGCCTCGTCCGGCAGCGGGTGCCCGGCCTCGACCACCTCGATGCGCCCGGGCGGCGGTATGGTGGCGGGCAACGTGGCCCGGTAACCGTGCGGTACCACCACCAGCCCCCCCTCGATGCGCGATCCAAAGCGGGCCTCCACCGCACCCGCCATGGCCATCGCCGCCTTCCCGGCACCCACTACCACCACCCGGCTGAAGGTGTCCAGCCCGCCCAGCAGCTTGTCCCACTCGATGCGTTCCATCAGCCGGTCCGGGCGCACCCCGGAGACGGCCGCCCGGTAGATCGCCTCCGCATCCGCCACCCGCCTGCGCATCTTTCTGTCCAGTACGATCATAAGACGTCTGCATCTCGGCCGCGTCACGCGGCCAGCATTCCGGCGGAAAATAAGACGACCCGGGCCGCAAAGGGAAGCCGGCAGCAACCGGCACCGGCCGCATGGCCGTTTTTCCGGCACGGCAGGAGCGGGTTCCGAAAAGCGTCAGCCGGGCTCACCCCGGTATAGATAGGCCAGCTCCACCTCGCGCGTGCCGTTCGCATCGGCCACGGCGAACGTGTTGCCGCCGCCCCAGATCTCCGCCCCGCCGACCTCGCCGGCCTTGTTGAGCGCGTAGAACTTGACGTTGAAGGCCGGGCGGCCCTGGTCGTCCTGGAGCCGGGCCAGCCGGGTGTGATCGACGATGCGCTCGCAGGCGTAGAGGCAGGCCTGCTGCGGGCTGTCGCCCATGCGCATCCGCTCGACGATGAGAAAGGCGCAGAGGTTTTCCAGGTTGGCCTCGCCCCGGCCGGTCGAGCCGGCGGCGCCGACCTCGTTGTCCACGTACAGCCCGGCGCCGATGATCGGGGAGTCGCCCACCCGTCCGGGAATCTTGAACGCCAGCCCGCTCGTGGTGGTGACACCGCTGATGTTGCCCGCCAGGTCGATGGCCGAGCAGTGGATCGTGCCCCAGTGCCGTTTGATTTCCTCCAGGTACATCCCGATGTCGCGATCTTCCGGGCTGTGCGGGGGCAGGTAATCGTCCTGGTTCGAGAGCGTCTCCTTCCAGCGGACCCATACCTCGCGGGCCCTGTCCGTGAGGAGGTTCTCCACGGGAAAGCCGTGCATCCGGGCAAAGTCCTGCGCCCCCTTGCCGACGAGGAGCACGTGGTCGGTGCGCTCCATGACGAGACGCGCCACCTTCGAGGGATACTTGATACCCTCGAGCGCGGCGACGGCCCCGGCCCGTCCCGTGGGCCCGTGCATGACGGAGGCGTCGAGCTGCACGACCCCGTCCTCGTTGGGCAGGCCGCCGTAGCCGACGCTCATGTCATCCGGATCCTCCTCCACCAGGTTGACCCCGGCGATGACGGCGTCGAGGGCGTCACCGCCCTGCTGGATGACCTCCATGGCCCGCGCCACGGCCCGCATGCCGTTCCGGCTCGAGATGGCCACCGGGCCGGCCGGGCGCATCGACGGCCGCACCGGCGACCGCTCCCCGACAACCCGGGCCGCCGGCCACAGGGAGGCCGCCACCCCGGCCAGCGCGCCCCGTTTCAGAAAGTCGCGACGTGTCGTATCGTGTTCGTTCTGCATGACGTGCTCCGTTTTGGGTTTCGAGCGGAAGGGGGCGGGACGATACGAGGCGGGGGAATGTACGCTCCGAACCTTCAGTTTTTCAACGCAAATTTTCACGTTTTCCCGTTCGATACGTGGACGGCGTTCGACATGGCGGCAACGCTGTGCTATCTTCTCCGCCGACCCGATCACCCGCCCATCCGACCCATGACGAAACCGGACTATGCGGCCCGTCACACCCGCCTGGCGGAAGCCCTCGCCAGCGTCGGCCTCGACGCGCTGGCCCTGAATCCCGGCCCGAGCCTGGTCTACTTCACCGGGCTGCACTTCCATCTGAGCGAACGTCCCGTCGTGGCCGTCTTCTCCGCCGCCGGCGACGTCCCCGTGCTGGTGCTGCCTGAACTGGAGGCCCAGAAGCTGAAAGAAGCGGCCTTCGAACTGCAAGCCTTCACCTACACGGAAGACCTGGCGAGCTGGCCCCGGGCGTTCGCCGCGGCGATGCAGGCCGCCCGCATCGACGGCCGGCGGGTGGGGGTGGAGCCCCGCAGCCTGCGGGTGCTGGAGCTGCGCCTGCTCGAACAGGCGGCCCCCGACGCCGCTTTCGTCTCGGGCGAGCAGGCCGTGGCCGCGCTGCGGATGCGCAAGGACGCCGCCGAGCTGGCCCTGATGCGCGAGGCGACGGCCATCGCCCAGCGCGCCCTGCAGGCGACCCTTCCTACGGTCCGCCCCGGCGTCACCGAGCGCGAGGCGGCCGCCACGCTCATCCAGCACCTCCTGCGCGAGGGTAGCGACGGCGAGCTGCCCTTCCAGCCCATCGTCGCCTTCGGACCCAACAGCGCCAACCCCCACGCCGTCCCGACGGACTACACCCTCCGCGAGGGCGACCTGGTGCTGTTCGACTGGGGCGCCAACCACCACGGCTACTTCTCCGACCTGACGCGCTGCTTCGTCGCCGGCGAGCCGGAGGCGGAACTGGCCCGCATCGCCGAGGTGGTGCGGCAGGCCAACGCCGCCGGCCGCGCCGCCGCCGGCCCCGGCGTCCCCGCCGGCGAGGTGGACCGCACCGCCCGCCGCGTCGTCGAGGAAGCCGGCTACGGGGCGTACTTCATCCACCGCACGGGCCACGGCCTCGGCCTCGAGGTCCACGAAGACCCCTATATCCGGGGCGACAACGAACAGCGCCTCGCCGAGGGCATGACCTTCACCATCGAGCCGGGCATCTACCTGCCCGGGCGCGGCGGTGTACGCATCGAAGACGACGTGGTCATCACCGCCGGCGGCGCCGAAAGCCTGAGCGACCTGCCCCGTGAGCTCATCCGGCTGGGTTGAGATGGGATGTGTAGTGCGTGGTGCGTAGTGCGGGGTGCGTGATGCGTAGTGCGGGGTGCGTGATGCGTAGTGCGGGGTGCGTGATGCGTAGTGCGGGGTGCGTAAAGATCGAGTTTTACGAAATACGCACTACGAAATACGAACGAGGAACGCCAGCATCCGCTCCTGCACGTCCCGGTGCCCGTACTCGGCCTCGACGTTGACGTACGGGATGCCCCGGCGGCCGCAATAGACCGAGAGGGAGCCGTCGTCCGTGGCGCGGGCGTTGTCCTGGAGCACCACGTTGAAGCCTGCCGCGCGGACCACCTCGAAGAGACCGCGCTCGGTGACGAAGAAGAAGTCGTCCGGGTCGCTTCCGTCGGCGATGAACACTTCCACCGCGTTGCCGTCCTCCGAGCCGCCGGGCAGGTAGCTGGCCGCCGAATAGTTTTCGTCCGTGTTGTTGTGCACGGCGACTACGAGCGAGAGGGTGTCGAGGCCGGCCCGGACGAGCACCGCCTCCGCCAGGCGCCGGACTTCGGCGGCCGCCGCCGGGCTGAAGGCCCCGAAACGGCGGAGCGTGGCCTCGATGCCCGCCGGCGTGAACATGCGGTTGGGATCGAAGGTGTAGGTGGTGTCGCCCAGGGTGAACGTGATGTTGCGCTCGCCCGTGTGCCGCAGCTCGACGAGCCGGCCGCCGTGCCGGCGAATCACGGCCCGCGCGGCCTCCACGGCGGTGTTCTCGTCATCGTGCAGGCTGAGGAACGTGCGCCCCGGCCGGCCACTCTCGGTCACCACCACCTCCACCGCCCCCGCACCGACCGGCACGGTCGTCACGTCTTCGACCACCCCTCTCCCTCCGCACCCGGTCCCCCAGAGCGCCAGGCAGAGTCCTACCAGGGCAGCGGCTCTTTCCGGCATGTACAGGTTGCGAAACAAAGGCATCTCCGTCTGGATCGTCGGCTCCGGAATATCCGCAAAGAACCTTAATTGTCAAACCCCGGGGGGACAGCCGTCCGTGCGGCGTCCGCTTCGATTTGCGTGATTCACCGGCAGGTCGCATTTTCCCGGCTCCACCCGAAGCCGTCCCATCGTTGCGCCGTCCATGGAAACGCTTTTTCCGATCACCGAGCCGACCCACCTGTTCGCCTTTCTGGCCGCCGTTCTCGGGCTGGTCTTCTGGCTGAGCACGTTGCCGCCCCTGAAGAAGCTGTTCGAATTCCTGCCGCCGGTGATCTGGGCCTATTTCGTCCCGATGATCGCCACGACGCTGGGCATCACCCCGGACAGCAGCCCCGTCTATTCGTGGATGTCGCGCTACCTGCTGCCCTTCTCGCTCTTCCTGCTGATGATCACGGTGGATCTGCCGGCGGTGCTGCGGCTGGGCAAGACGGCGCTGTTGATGATGCTGGCCGGCACGCTCGGGATCGTCGTCGGCGGGCCGGTGGCCTACCTGATCTTCAAGGGGTTTCTGCCCGAGGACGCCTGGCAGGGGCTGGCGGCGCTCTCGGGGAGCTGGATCGGCGGCACGGCCAACATGGTCGCCATCCAGCAGCACATCGAGTCGACGGCGGTGGTTCCCACGACGGTCGACCTCGGGCCGATCATCGTGGTGGACACGGTCGTCGGCTACGGGTGGATGGGGGTGCTCATCTTCCTGAGCGCCTTCCAGCACCGCTTCAACCGCCGGGTGCAGGCCGACACCCGCTTCGTCGACGAACTGAACCGCAAGCTGCTGGAGCTGGACACCGCACGCCGGCCCGTGCAGATCGCCGACCTGGCGATGATCGTGGGGGTGGGCCTGGCAGCCACGGTGCTGGCCCGGCTGCTGGGCGAGGCCATCCCGCCGGTGCGCCTCGACCCCGGGGCCCCCTCGCTCATCAGCGGGACCACCTGGGCCATCCTCATCGTGGTGACGGCCGGGCTGCTGCTCTCGTTCACCCCGATGCGCACGCTGGAGCGACCCGGCGCCTCGCGCCTGGGCTACCTGGCGCTCTACCTGCTGCTGACCTCCATCGGCGCCCGCGCCGACCTGAAGGCCGTCCTCGACGCGCCCCTGTTCCTGCTCACCGGCGTCGTGTGGATCAGCATCCACGTCGCCCTCCTGTTCCTGGCGGCCCGGCTCCTGCGCGCGCCCATGTTCTTCGTGGCCACCGGCAGCATGGCCAACGTGGGCGGGGCAGCCAGCGCCCCCATCGTGGCCGAGGTGTACCTGCCGGGCATGGCGCCGGTGGGCCTGCTCATGGCCGTGGCCGGCTACATCCTGGGCATCTACGCCGCCCTCGCCTGCGCCGAGATCCTCCGCTTCCTGAGCATGCTCTGACCCCTTCCCCGGCGTGCCCCTTTCCCCATGGTTTCGACAAAATAACCTGTCACATTTTACACACTTCGGCAACACCCTTCTTGCCGCAAAGGCCGTTATTACGAACGGCTTTGAGAACACAGATCACCCCCCGTCTCCGCGCCGGGCGAAACCGCACCTACCCGCCCGTGACAGGGCGGGCAAGCGATCCGGTGTTCCCCCGGCCATCCAGGCCAACGCCTGTGGCTAAACGCGTGGAATAAAATCACAACCACCCGATGGGGGGTGCTTTCCACCGTCTGCTTCTTCGAAGCCCCGTGCGCACACGCCACCGCGAAGAAGCAGACGATGCCGAGAAAGGAGAATCGAAAATAGCACATACATGGAGGCAGAAAAATGAGAACCAAAATCTTCCCATACACGCGCCTGCTTTCTCTCCTTCTGATACCGGCGCTCCTGCTGCTCGCTGCCTGCACCGACCGCACACCGGACGAAACGCAAAACGCGCCTTCGGGGATCGAAGTCCCTCCGCCTGCGGCGCCTCCGGTCATCCAGGCAGCCGACACGATCCAGGTGATTCTGTCGGACTATCAGATCGACATGCCCACCTCGCTGTCGCCGGGACCGGTCGTCTTCGCGGTCTACAACGAGGGCACGGTGCCCCACGCCTTTGAGGTTGAAGGCGGGGAGATGGAAGAGCGCCTGGACCCCATCGAACCGGGCGACATGCAGCACCTGTCCGTCGAGCTGGCCGCCGGACGGTACACGGTTTATTGCCCCGTCGACAACCATCGCGAGCGTGGGATGACGACCGGCCTGCTCGTAAGCGATGAGGCCCCGGGTACCCTGTAATCCACAACCTTTCAACCAGATAAAAGGCACCAGTCATGAAAACCCACATCATCCACCATGCCCTGCGCCCTGCCGTCCTTATCCTGATGCTGGCGCTCGTGACCCCGCTGTACCTCATGGCCCAGGAAAGGGAGCGGACCGAAGACCCCTCGCCCGCCGAACAGGCCACCCTCATCACCACCCTGGAGGCTGAAGGCTCCTATACCCAGTTCCTCGCCCTGCTGCGCCGCGCGGGCCTGAGCAACGCCCTGAACGCCGAAGGGCCCTACACCCTTTTCGCCCCCACGGATGAGGCCCTTGCCGAAGAGGACACGGACCGGTTTGAAACCATGGAGCCGGAGGCCCTGGCCGACTTCCTGCGCAACTACATGGTGATGGAGGCCGTCAGCCTCGAGAAGGCCAAACAACTCGGCGCCCTGCAAACGCTCAACGGCAACACGTTGCCCGTCGAAACCGCAGAGGACGGCACCGTGACGGTTGCCGGCGCGCCGGTGATCGCCGCGGACGTCAAGGCCGCCAACGGCATCATCCACGGCATCGGCGCCCTGATCACCCCCTCGGAGAAGCAGGAACGATAAGCGCCCCGGCGCTTATCCGGACGAGGCACCCCCCGGACCGCACGGCCGGGGGGTGTTTTTTTGCGATATAGCGGAGGTCATTTTTATTAAGGGCATGACCACCCTTCGCGAACGGTCCACGTGTAGTCGCGGATCTGGACGCGTTGCGCGTCCCGTTAGCCCGGGCGCGCCGGCGGAGAGGGGAGCGCACCCGTGAAGGGTGCGGCTACATTGCTCCTCGAACGTACCGGGTAGCCGCGGATCTGGACGCGTTGCGCGTCCCGTTAGCCCGGGCGCGCCGGCGGAGAGAGGGCGCACCCGTGAAGGGTGCGGCTACATCGCGCTGCACAACGACGCCTTCAATAGCATGGACCGACGCTATACTTCCCGAGTTCTTCCACATATATCCAGTGCCGGATACGCCCATCGGATTGGACTTCCCTGGCTATCGGTTCTCGTACGGCCCTCTCACACCAGGCCAGTTTGATGTAGGGACGCCCCCGGAGAACGCGTCGTTGAAAATAGGATGTTTGCTTCATAGGATCGGCTGATCCGTCCTGATCTTCCTCTGGTCATTCCGCCCCATTCGTCGAGGCGGCGGCCAGCGCTTCGGCCTGCTCGATGAGCGCCTCGATGGCCGACAGGCCCCGGTGCCAGAAACCCGGGTCGGTCAGGTCCACCCCCAGGCGGCCGACGAGCCGGTGCGGCCAGTCCGAGCCGCCGGCCTCCAGCAGCCCGATGTACTTGTCGGCGAAGGCCGGCCCTTCCTCCCGGTAGCGGGCGTAGAGGGCCAGCACCAGCAACTCGCCGAAGGCATAGGCATAGACGTACCCCGGCGTGTGGAGGAAGTGGGGGATGTAGCTCCACCAGAAGCGGTAGTGGTCGCCCAGCGTGACGCTCCCCTGGAACATGGCGCGCTGCGTGTCCATCCAGGCCTCGCAGAACCATTCGGGGGGCAGTTCGCCCTCGGTGCGGCGGGCGGTGTGCATCCGGTCCTCGAACCGGTTCATGGCCACCTGCCGGAAAACCGTGGCGATGGTGTCGTCGATCTTGCCCACGAGCATCGCCAGGCGGTTGCGCGGGTCCTGTTCCTGCTGCATCAGCCGCTGGAAGACGAGCATCTCGCCGAAGACCGAGGCCGTCTCGGCGGTGGTCAGCGGGGTGTCCGCCTGGAGGACGCCCTGCTTCCGGGAGAGGTACTGGTGCACCCCGTGCCCGAGTTCGTGGGCCAGCGTCTGCACGTCCCGGATCTTGCCGGTGTAGTTCATCAAGATGTAAGGGTGGGCGCTGGGGACGGCTCCGTGGCTGAAGGCGCCGCCCCGCTTGTTCGGCGCCAGCGCCGCGTCGATCCACCGCTTCTCGAAGAACTGTTCGACGATCTCGCCCAGACGCGGGTGGAAGTCGGCATAGGCGGCCTGCACCAGCTCGCGGGCCGCGTCCCAGTCGTACCGGGTGTCGGCCTCGCCGACCGGGGCATAGCGGTCGTAGTCGAACAGCTCGTCGAGGCCGAGGAGGCGGCGCTTGAGGCGGTAGAAGCGGGCGACGAGATCGTACCGGCCGGTGACGGCTTCGATGAGGGCTTGCACCATCTCGTCTTCGACCTCGTTTTCGAGGTTGCGGGCGGCGAGCCAGTGCGGATAGCCCCGGAGGCGGTCGTCCGAGGCCTTGTCGGCCAGGATCGTGTTGAAGATGAAGGTGAGCGGGCGGAGGTTTGCCTCCAGCCCCCCGGTGAAGGCCAGCGCCGCCGTGCGCCGGACCTCGCGGTCCGGCTCGTAGAGCTTTGCCAGCACCTCCTGCTGCGTCATCTGCCGCCCGTCGAGCGTGAAGCGCATGGCCCCGAGTGTCTCGTCGAAGAACCGGTTCCACGCCCCCCGCCCGGTGACGGCCTTCTCGGAGAGGATCTTCTCCTCGGGTTCGGAGAGCAGGTGCCGGCGGTGCAGGCGCTCGAGTTCCAGGTAGTGGCGGTAGGTCGCCAGGAGCGGATCGGCCAGCAACGCCTCGGCACGGTCGTCGTCCACGGCCGCCCATTCGAGGCGGAAGAAGATGAGGCGCTGCGCGATCTGCGTGTAGGCCTCACGCACCTTCTGCAGGAGCGCCCCGCGGGCGGGGTCGCCGGTGTCGGTGGACCAGTACAGGTAGGCGTAGGTGTAGGCACGGCCCAGCCGGTCGTGCAACCGCTCGTAGGCGACCAGCGCCCCGGCCAGGCCCCCGGCGTCCAGCCCGGCGACCCGGCCGCGATAGCGATCTTCGAAGGCTCCGGCCTCCTCGGCGGCGGTTTCCAGATCCCGATCCAGCGCCGCCTGGTCGGTATAAAGGTCGGTCAGGTCCCAGTGAACCGATTCGGCTCCGGTGACAGTCGTCTCCATCGTGTCGATTTGCTCCCGTTTTGTTTGCATGTGTGCGGCGTTGGCCGCCCGGGATACCCGCACCTGAAACGCAGGCGCGCGTGGTGAAACCAACGTGCACGTCATTTGTTGTCGCCCGCCGGGCCGGGAACCCGTTCCTCTGCCTGCCGTGAACCTTTCCGCCGTCGTCCTGTACCACGGACGCACACGAGCCGATGATGCTGAAAAAGCTACGCGCCACGTTGCAACAAGCCTTTTCACAGCCGGACCGGCTACACCCGCTGGAAGACGAAGCGGGGCTCGACGCCGCGCTGGACCGGTCCCGAACCCGGCCGGTCGTGCTGTTCAAGCACAGCACCTGGTGCGGCACGAGCCTGGTGGCACGGCGGGAGATGCAGCGGCTCACCGAAACACATGACGTCCCGGTCTACGAGATCGTGGTCCAGGTGGCCCGCCCGCTTTCGAACCTCGTCGCCGCACGCTTCGGCATCCGGCACGAATCCCCGCAGGCCATCGTGCTCGTCGACGCGCAGCCGGTGTACCACGCCTCGCACGGCGACGTCCGGGCGGACACGCTGCGCCGGATCCTCGAACCCTATTCCCCAACCTCGCGCTGAACCCCGCATGAAACGGCACCTGCTTCCTTTCGGGCTCACCCTGCTCCTGCTCTCCGGCTGCGGCGAGCGCAACGCCGGTCCCCACGGCCTTCCGGACGACAACCGCCCGCCGGCGACTTCGGTGGAAACCGACGCGGCTACGGCGGAAGCGCCCTCCTACCTGGGCCAGACCGCCCCCGACTTCACGCTCAAAACCCTCGACGGCCAGACCTTCCGCCTCTCCGACCACCGCGGGAAGGTCGTCCTGATCAACTTCTGGGCCACGTGGTGCGGCCCGTGCGTCATCGAGACGCCCGAACTGGTGGCGCTGTACAACGACCTGAAAGGCCGGGGCCTCATGATCGTCGGTGTCTCGCTCGACGAGGAAGGGTTCGAGGTCGTCCGGCCTTTCGCCGAGGAGTTCGACGTCACCTATCCCCTCGTGGTGGACGACGGCGCCGTGGCCGAGGCATATGGCGGCATCTACGGCCTGCCCACCACGTTCGTCCTCGACCGGGAAGGCAAGATCCGGCATCGCTTCATCGGCCTCTTCCCCACCGGCGAGATGCGCCCGGAGATCGAAAAGATGCTGGCCCGGGACGCGGGCTGACGCCCGGGAAAAGACGACCATAGAAAAGCGCGGGGCTGCTTCACCGGCGGCCCCGTGCTTTTTTACGTCTGTCCACCGGACTCAGGAGCGGTCATGACCCCCATCCCCCCTGCGGGGTACTTCCCCCTGTACGGCCTGCGGCCAGGGGGAAGGGTCTGGCTTCACACGATGCAGCCAACAAGTTCCTCCCCATGCGAAGGGGAGGTGGCCCGCAGGGCCGGAGGGGTAGCCCTG